>DATFDI010000146.1:0-84113 GCA_035252175.1 Nitrososphaeraceae archaeon | reverse complement strand
ACTTAGCTATTGCAGTAGAAAGAGGATTAATAGAATATTCAGAGGTAAGAGATCTGTACCGAATTACAAATGCTGGCTTAGTATTCTTAGAAAAGTATAGTCATCTTCTTGGCCTTTTGCCTAAAATTCCAGAGCAATCTGGATTGGTTGCTACAGGGATACAAAAAATGGAGACTACACATTCTATTTTAAATGAATCGTCTAAAAAGTAATAAAACTTTCACACATCCATATGTATTTAAAACTGCGCTTATAACATGAATTTTATCATTGGGTTATTGTAGTCGACTATGCCTTTAGACTTAGGGTTATAGTGCAATACACAACAATTTGAGGCACATTACGTTTAACAAGTAAAATCATATCCAAATCCACTGATGGTTATCTCCATAATCCAAAAAATACAAATACTAGTATTATTATTGGACTTTTTTTATATGAAACACGTCGTTAACATCAAAATAAATCAGTAATTACAAGATACGATAATAGTGTACAATATACTAATTGAGAAATATTTTAAACATATTAATCCCACTATAATACCCATTAGCTAGATTGCGATTAATTCTTGTTGGCTTTGGAGTTGTAGGGCAAAACTTTGCAAAGTTACTACTATCTCGATCCGCAGATCTATATAGTCTATATGGTATTAAACCACGTATCGTTGCTTGTATTGATAGTGCTGGTCACAGTATTTGTTCATCAGGCCTCGATCTACAAACTCTACTTGATATTAAGAAATCCGAAGGCACGATTAGTGGATATGGTAGCAAGAGTAGTCTTAACTATGATTCTTGTAATATAATAGAAAACACAGATGCAGAAATCCTACTCGAATTAACACCTACTAATTTGAATGATGGTGAGCCCGGCATTTCTCACATTATTTCTGCTATGCGATCACAAAAACATGTAATTACGGTAAATAAAGGGCCTCTTGCAGTGGCTTTTCCTTCGTTGTTAGAACTAGCTAACTACAATAGTGTAATGCTTCGTTTTAGTGGAACTGTAGGTGGCGGAACCCCAATTTTAGACTTCGCAAAGCGCTGTTTGAAGGGTGACAGAATCATTTCATTTAAAGGAATTTTGAATGGAACTACAAACTATATTTTAAGTAAAATGGAAGAGGGCTTGGTTTTTGAAAATGCTTTAGAAGATGCAAGGCAAAAAGGGTACGCTGAGGCAGTGCCATCTCTTGATGTTGATGGATTTGATCCGGCAGCCAAACTTGTAATCATGGCTAATTGGATAATGGGAATGAAAGTGACCATGAAAGACGTTAATAGGAGTGGAATTAAAGAAATTACCACAAATGACATTCAACAAGCTCATAAAAGGGGCAATGCTATAAAGCTGATTGCAGAGTGTGATAATAAAGTTCTTAATGTAAAACCAATGGAGGTATCAAAAATCGATCCATTATGTGTGAATGGGACATTAAATGCAGTAACTTTTTCATCTGAACACTCAGGAGAACAAACAATAATCGGACGTGGGGCTGGAGGTATTGAGACTGCAAGCGCAATCCTTAGAGATATAATAGAAATAAAAGACACCATACTAGAGAGAAGATAATAATGATATCACAATTTTGGAATATAAAATCATCCACAATCCAATGCACACAATGGGATTAATTGTAAAGCACGTATATTCATTTTGAATTGTGTATATTCTGTTATTCAGAAATCCTTAGTTATATGTGAGGCACTTTGGTCATAACCTCCTCATCAAGTTAGAGGTATTTTTCTAATAGACTAAATTACACATTATAATTAATATATATACTTCGTTGATTGAAATATGATTAAAATCCAATTTTGCATCTGTCAAAAGAATTATTAGCCTGATCAAGTGTTTTCTATACAAAATGTATAGCGGTGAATTAGAAGTCCAGGCTAAACGAAAAGCACTGGCTGTTTTACATAATGAAATTAATAGAATTTTAAATTCAGCTAGGGATTTGTCAGCACTTACTGCTTCTATCGTTAGATCAGATGACAAAGATGTTCATACATGTATAGAACGTATGAGAAATGCTGAAGAAGAGGTAGAAAATTTACGTAGAAAGATTACGCGAGAAGTTGCTGAAATAGGGAGTCTCATGGTTTACAGGGAGGATATTCTTAGAACTGCCTATATTATGGATGATATTGCAGGATACATTAGTGGAATTGCATTTAGACTTGCAAACATGAAAATTTCTTCGTTGAAGAAGGGAAAGTTTGATGACGATCTTAAACAACTAATAGGAATGGTAGTAGATGCAATTTTTAAATTAAACGATATGGCACGTGCATTGAGTATCAATCCTGCAAGTACGATTGAAATTGCTCAAGAAGTTCAAAAATTAGAGCGCAGGGTTGATTCTAAATATAGATCTGTTATAATAAAGGCACTCAACGAAATATCAACTACAAAGGATCTGTTGCTTTTAAAGGATGCGATAGAGGGAATTGAAGGCATGGCAGATAAATGCCAAGAAGCAGCCGATTCATTTACAATTTTGGCATTGAGTATGTAATGAATCCTATTACTGGAAGATTAGTAGAAAACAGGATAGTTATATGGAGTATAGAAGAATCCCGTGCCCTATTTGGAAATGGCTACTACGGGAAACCATTGGGTATTCCAAAACCAAAAGGCACTCAATTTGATACCCCATTAATTTTAGATTTAATAGAAGGTTGTTATCTCGTCCACACAGGTAGATTAGATGTATTTGATATTCAAGGAAAAAAGATCTCATTCAGAGACATTCAAGCTATTTGTAGAAGGGAATATAGCGATTTCGATATAAAGTATCTGGTCTTCCAGAGCTTAAGAGACAATGGATACATAGTATCTCCTGGAATTAAATTTGGCTGTGATTTTGCAGTATATGAACAGGGGCCAGGAATAGACCATGCTCCATATTTGGTTCAAGTACTTAAGCCTACAGATCACATGACAGCGACAGGAATTGTACTTGCGGGAAGATTGGCTACAACAGTCAGGAAGCAGTTCATATTAGCGATCCCAAAAACCAAAGGCAAGAGAATTGATTTTGTAAGCTTTGATTGGTGGCGAGCCTAGTATTCAGACCAGGCATTTTTTAGCTAGAGGGAAGTAGTATGGTTGGCTTTTGCTCAGGGCTGGTCTTTTTTTGTTGTGGCAGATCAAACTTGACAAAGTTTTCTCCAGAGATTGTTAATCTGGTGATGAATTTACTGGAACCTGGCTCAAGCCATCCTTTATATCTAATCGTGTTTTTGATGATATCAGTGATACTAGGTTTTTTTTCATCTACTTCTTCATAGCAAGACAAAATTTCACCATATTTAACTTCCGTTTGTTTATTGATCTTTGTTAGATAATATACAAATACTACAGTTTTTTCATAATGGTTAGATGGATTCTTCTCGGCATAAAATTCTCTTAAGCCAACTTTCTTTAAGTTTGCTTTCAAATCTACAGGAATAGGAGGCAAATTTGAAGATTGCTTTGTTATATGCTTATTACCGTTATTATTAGCTTTGGCTAATTCCAGTTTGGAGACGTCCGATTTCAATTCATTGTTTTGTTGTTGTAATGCGGATACATTGTCGTCTGTGATACTATGTATAATACCTTGTATCATAGTCTGTTTTATTGCGGATGTGAAAATCTCCTCAAATTTATCTAGATGTTTGTCAACGAAGGTTTCGCTACCCTCTAGTTCGACTACTCCCTGCCTAACATCGATTTTAAATTTTGCTGCTATTCTATCCAACACCAATACTCTAGTCTAGGACAGGTTTTTAATTAAGTTGTCGGTACAATACGGTAACTATGACAATAATGATAAGAATTGCAGTTTAATACATAACCAAATAACTTAATTTAAGTGTGCATAGGTAACCTAATTTCTCAATATCTAATTTCTTGAGTTTACTCTTATACAACGTCTATTTGTATTATGTTTTGAACTCATGACAAATTGTTACTAAGTATGGCTTTTGCTCAAGCGAAAGAGAACTGACTTCTACCGCTTTACAATCAATTCCATTTTTCATCTCTCCTGCTAACCCTTCATTCAGGTTAATTCGTATAATAGTTTGAGTCTTGATCATGATTTATCTATTATCTTATATTTCCCATCAGATGAATTCAAAATATTTTTGGCCATGCTAATGTTATTTCCCTACTTTATAATGAACAATTAGATGCCACTTAAATATAGTCTCATCATCGATAATTCAAATATGAATTAATAATTATATGTATGGAGTGTAGTAATTCTCTTACACATACATCGCTCCGAATAAATCGATATAGTTTACCTAATTGCAGATTATTTCATAAAAACATTTTATGAACTAAATTGGAGTAACCATGAGAAACCTTTGTTTGAAGTGGTATACAAATTTTTCATACACGTGTTATGGTATTGTGAATAATAATAATAGTAATCAAATAATGCAAATCAAAGGCTAAATGAATGCATGACCTTTACTATGGTTATAATATCTTATGCAGGTAAGTTTTAAATCAACGGATGATTACTTTGCCAGTGGTTAATTAGAATGCAACATCAAAATGAAAAGCCCCCTCTTAAATTTAGCGATAAGGTAGTCGTAATAACTGGGAGTGGAACGGGCATAGGTCAAGCTATAGCAAAGAAATTTGCGCTCAATGGTGCCAGTATAATTATAATGGGCAGAAGGAAGGAGCCTTTGGATGATACTTCACAGATCTTGAATGATGTGATAAGTAATATAGGGTCTTCAGGTAAAGTACGAGCTTTTCCAGGAGTTGATGTGTCAGATGAAGCAGGAATCAATGAAATGTTCAAGACTATTAAACAAGAATTTGGTAAAGTTGATATTATTGTGAATAACGCAGGGGTTTCTGGTCCAGTAAAAACATTTACAAATGCAAATTTTAAGGAATTCAAAGATTGTGTTGCCATTCATCTCACTGGAACTTTTTGGACTTCAATCCAAGGACTACAAGTGTTGGAACCAGGATCAGCGATAATTACAATTTCAACATTCTTTAGTGAAGAAAATCGATACGAACAAAGACCGTATAGATTTAGGACACCTTATACTGCTGCTCAAGGAGCAAAGAATAGGCTGGCAGAAGCATTAGCATGGGAACTAGTGGAAAAAGGCATTCGATCTGTAGCCGTAAACCCTGGCCCAGTTCATTCAGATAGAATATATAAAACAGTTTATCCGAAGGCTGCAGCTGAATTTTTAAGAATTGGCGGATATCCGGGTCTCTCATCGGTAGAAATAGAAAAGGCAACAGCCAAGCTACTTCCATTGCTCGGCGAGCCAGATGACATTATTTCAAATGGGATAAAAAAGACTGCAACAGAAGTAGCCATATCCAACCCTAATAGTGAATCTAGTACAGAAATCGAAAGATTATCCAAAATAATATCCGCAATGCTTGCCAAGATCCAAGAAATTGCAGAGAAAATACAAAATAATACTGCCAAGATGATTGTAGATGGAGAATTTCTTGCACAGGAAGAAGTTGCAGATATGGTTTTAAATTTATGTGATCTCAAGATTAGCAAACTGATTAACGGTAGAGTTATTCCCAATGATCGCGTGTTTTACCCAGTCAAGCCAGTTATAGGTACATCGGTAGGGACAAATACATCAATGGATGTAAAAGACAAAGTCGTTGTCATTACGATTAGTTCTTCGAACAAAAAAGATATCGATTGTGTTAGACAAATGGCAGCAACATTAGATTTGAAAGGTGTTAAACAAACAATAATACTCAATAGTAGCAAATCGAATCTCTCTGATTTTGAAGATTTTCATAGCCATTCAATAGATCTTTCAAACGAAGAGAGTGTAAGGAAAATTTTCAATGTGATAGTAACGAAATTTGGCAAAATAGATGCAGTGGTACATTTTACAGGCAGCTATGACTATAATTTACCCCTTTCCTCTGTTACAAGACAGCAATGGGAGTTACTTGTAGATAATTTTGTCAATACACCAGGTTTGATTACTAGGGAAGCTGTAAATGCAATGGCCCCCAAGGGCGCGGCTGAAGAACCTATCAAATTTAAAGGCTCAAAGGGAATGGTAGTAATAGTAGGGCCAGATTCTCCAATCGGCAGGAAGATCTCTGGTGCTATTAGGGCAAGGTCAGAAGTTTTTAGAGGAGCCTTGCGCCCATATACTGCTACTGTTAATCAGGAACTTACTGACGTACTTGGTTCAAATATTCGACTTTATCTCATACTTGCAGGAAATATTGAAGGTTCATATCCTAATAATGATAAATTGCAGACCTCAATCCTACAATTGATATCAGGCTCAGCTTTAAATAAAAATGAGACAGTATTCTATATAGATGAGACTCGTAATTAAAGTGAAAATTTTTAATTTTTAAAAACCATTGGAGTATAATAAAAAAGGTGATTATACAATGCTATGATTGTAAAATCATTAAGATTTAACAATACAAAATCTATTTAAATTGCGAGTGCATCTTATATCGATAATATATCTCTACGCGGACAATAAACAACATGTCCTAACTGTAAAGAATTTCTTATGAACGCAAAGTCGCTCAATGATGTTATTCTTGTACAATACAATAATTATTCCTTTTGTATCTAATGGGTATTCCTTAATCTCTTTGTTAAATATCAAAAGCTTCTGTATTGCTACTTGCGTTAGCAGCATCTGCTTTAATTTTTGGATTAATTGCCTCTATGTTCTTTGCCAATTCAATAACTTTTGGATTAGAAAGCAATTGGTCAAATTGCTCTAGCTCTGAGCCAGACCTAATTATTATTCCCTTTTTTCTTGTGAAACTTGACCCAGCGGTAGTAGTATTTGTACGGTTTATTTCAATAGCTATTGATGATTGATTTTGTTTGGATGCAGGTAGTTTCAATAGAGATACCCCTTGTATGTTAGTAGCTTTCTTTTCTCAGTTTTGGCCTTCTCTTAAGAATTGAGCTAATTTATTGTTAATTTCGGAAGTCATAATGTGTATGTCATCTGTATAACTATATTCTGTCTATTTTAGATTTGTTTAATGTGCTAAGCCTAGACAAAATCCTGCATCCCATTTTATAAATAAATTACAATTCTTCAGCGTTTCAGTCCATTAGCATAGATATGAGTTTATCACGATATCTGAGAAATTTGCTTGATATGGATACACATATGTCACAAACACATTTTAAATTACCGTCATTGGTATTGAGCATTTTAACGACGTTTTTTATTCCTCTAAATATCAAATATTTGAATCAAACCAGGCTCCCAATCCCGAATTTTCTGGTTCTCCCCCTCTTGTATCTCGAAAAAGTCAGCAGGTGATCAGGTAGTACTAAATGCACTAAGAAATGGAAAAACACCTGAGAATATCAAAATACTATTAGCAGCAAGACCTCACAATATGGTGATATATTTTGAATTTTATTAGAATAATAAAATACAGATAAAATAAGAAACTATATGCTAATGCCCTACCGTTCAATTTGCTAATTGTACTACTGATTATGCTTTATTCATTTTATCATCATCGCTACTTCGTTATCGGAAATGAATCTATCATGTGTTTGACTATTGGCAATTGGACATCTAACTTGTCTACTCCTGGTCCAGCACGATATACTATGATGTATGCTTTGCCATTCATCGCGTCCACGCTTCTAAACCCTTATTCACATTCTTTCCTGTTGCAGATGAGAGAGATGTAAATACAATTTCGTGCGCAGGATTATTACCAGCTAGCGTAGTTGTATTTGATGTTATAAGCTGAAAAGATGGAGCGTTTTTTTGTAAGTCTGCGATACTTCCTTGAGTAAATGTATCTAAGGTCATATTATTGGGTATGCCTTCAACCGCTGCTACAACAGATGCTTTGTTGGATGCATTTTCTGGCGTATAAATATAACAGCAGTCACTTCTGCAGGATCTTGCATGCATCAACATAGACAAACCATTTTCCTTTAAAACCTCCTTTAGAGAAAAAGTGATGTCTTGTTCATCCTCTATAATTAAAATTTTTTTTATTTCTCTTCTGTGGTACCATTTCAAGGATCATGATAGTTGTTGTTGTTCTACATGGGCATCATTAGCAGAAAAATTGACTGAAATAAGAGAAAAGATAGGGCTGCAAACTACCTTACCACTACTACTCCATGCATCCATGGATGTAATATACATACATACGTGAATGTTCCAGCTCTTTGGAATGTTACTGTAAAAGTATTTCCTGACCCTGGAAACGCTTGTTCTTGTCCTTTTGGTAGCAGCCATCCTGAATTGACATATTTCTCGGTACCCTTCATGGTGTAAGCAGCATTTGGAGTAAAGTGTTTTACATTTCCTAGTGAATCAATTATAGTTGGGATAAATGACCTTGCATTGAGTGCTACTACTGTAACATCCTTTCCAGGTACCTTAACAGGCTCATTGTTAGAATTAGGAGGAATGGGCATAAACTGAATTGAGCTTGGATTAATAGCAAATGGTGCAACAGGTCCTGTCATGGTCTTGGTATCTAAAGCAAAAGTAACTGTATGTGGCTCTGCTACCTGTGTTGGATTGTACCATGTTATACTTTGACCTACCTTGATTTCAGCTGTTTGAGGAAAGAAATGATCTATTATAGCACTCGCATTTCCTCTTCCAGCTTCTACCTTTATAGCGTTAGGTGTTGTGGCAGCAGAAGTAGGAGCCGCGGATGTACTACTTGATAATATTAAAAGTACAATTCCGACGACAAAAATATTAATTACTGTGCCTGCGATCTTCAATATGCTAACAAAATCCTATGTAAGATAAGTTATTTTTGATAAATTGTTATACCACTGAACTGCCAATTTAACAATAAATTCAGTTAGTTCTGAGAATAATACTTGTATTTCTTAATAATTTATGAGTCAAATATCAGCTAACGCATAAATAGATACTATTGTTATCAATAATTTCGATAAAATGGAAAAAATGGAGAAAAAACGCTTTGAATCTCCTGATGAAACACGTTCATTTGATAAAAGCAAGGTTGAACTTGTAAAACTTGGTGACAGCATGATGGGGAGAGGAATACTTGAACCTGGTTGGAGCTGGGAAAAATGTGTAAAACCAGTAGTTAAAACTGATAGCTGCCAACTACCACATACACAGTATATTGTTTCAGGTCGCCTAAAAGTAATAATGGACGATGGAACGGAAGAAGAATTTGGTCCCGGCGAAGCTGCATATGTTCCACCAGGACATAACGCAATGGTAGTTGGAAATGAACGTGTAGTACTGATTGACTTTACAGGTCTAAAAGAGTTACCCAAGACTGGCTAGTACAACAAAAAGAACACACCACGATTACAGAGGAAATAACAAAAAGAAGTAATGTAATGATAAATGATTTGTAGAGCAATATATATACGTCACAAGGCATCCGGTCATATTAGTTACGGTCGTTATGCTACTGGACAGAAGCATTGTCGCCAATGTAATTTGTTCCTAAAGTGGGATGGGTTATGTTGTCCTTGCTGCGGATATAGATTAAGAACTAAGCCAAGACCTTCAAAGTATAGGGCGAAATTAAGAGAACAAAAACAAATGATATAGCAAGTCCGTAAGGCGAAAAAGAAGCGATTATAGTTTACACTTCATATAAGAAATATGTGGGCTGATGGTGCCAGTTATGAGTATTATATTGGTCGTTGGAGCAGGCTAGTTGCTCGAAAGTTCATAGAGTGGCTTGATATCCCATCAGATGCTAAATGGTTAGATGTTGGATGTGGTACAGGAATACTTAGCAGAACTATACTTGATGTTGCATCTCCGCAAACAGTTGTAGGAATTGACTCCTCTGAAGGATATATTGATTATTCAAGTAAGCAAATACCGGAGCCGCATGTATCTTTTCGTCTAGGCGATGCACAAGCACTTCCTGTTGAATCAGCCTCATATGATGCCGCGGTATCTGGACTAGTACTTAATTTTGTTGCCAAGCCAAATCAAATGTTAAATGAAATGATAAGAGCTGTGCGTATAGGTAGTACCGTTGCAGTATACGTCTGGGATTATGCAGAACTTATGCAACCGATACGGTACTTCTGGAATGCTGCTGTTGCGCTTGATAGGACAATACTGGCTCTAGATGAAGGGCAACTATTCCCACTTTGTAAGCCAGAATCGCTCATACAACTATTTCAGACTAGTCCTCAGCTAGAAAATGTCGAAATACTAGCAATAGATGTTCCCACCATATTTCGTAATTTCGATGATTACTGGTCTCCATTCCTTGGTGGCCAAGGCCCTGCCCCCAGTTATACCATGTCACTTTATGAAAAACAAAGAGATGCTCTAAGAGAGTACCTTAGGCGAAGCCTTCCGATTAGTAAAGATGGGTCAATTCATCTAATTGCTCGTGCTTGGGCTGTGCGTGGATTGCGTAAGAGTTAAGATACCTTAGGCAATACAGCTATCAGACCAAGTCATGGCAGTACCAGCAAGAATGCAGGAATTTGGTGATAATTAATAAATGACAAGGCTATATCTACAAACCCTAATCGAATTATCTAATTGCAGCGGGTTTGTTTGGATTTTTCATTTCTTGAAAGCCTAGGCTTTCCTATCAGTAGTACTTTGATTCATAGTAGCAAGGATAGATATGAAATATAGCAACGGTTTGCTCATTAAATAAGCGGCACGTTTAATTATTCAAATTATTTGTATTCAAAGATATGAGAACACCAATTACAGAGGATAAGCAGAAGATTTCCGTATTTAGTATAGCGATAGTAATTGCTGCATTGGCTGGTTTAATGGCTATTTCGATTACAACTTCAGCATTGACTGCAAATGCGCAGGTTCCAGGTATGACTACGCAACAAGGCAGCACTAGTGGTGGTAGTAGCGGTGAAGAAGAACAACCAGATACAGTCACAATCCAGAAGACTGCGGAATCAACTGTAGATCCTGCACCTGGTCACTCTGGACACCAGTTGGTAATGGCACTTCCACCAAGAGATGATGGTAAAGTGTGGGTAGGAACAGTAACATGGACTGCAAGCAAACCAGTAGAAATTGTAGTATTGCAAGGTTACAATTCGACTGTAAAACCTGATTCCGAACATGGTTCACCGCTAACAGCACCAATAGGTCCAGGAAAAGAAGTTGCTATATCGCTTGTAAAGACAAGTAGTGGGACACCAGTGCCTTCTGGTTCTATGACATTTGTAGGTAATGTAGTTGGATTTCATACGCTTAATGGAGATAAATTCACAGTCACATACACTCTAGATGCAGTAGCAAAACAACTAACTCAGTGAGGAAAAAGAAAGCATAGACAGATCGCACACATACGATTATACGTACATATATTCCAATTTTTTCTACTTAGGCAGTCAAAGTAGATATTATTATTATTACATTATTTCAATTCTCTTTCCTTGCTTGCGATATTTCCCATCTCATCTAGTTCGGCTTTAAAGAAGGATAACATATTATTAAGAAATGCCAACTTACCCGTGGATTCTGTACTCCATAACGAAGAACCAAGAAATTCTGGCTTACCTTGTTCTGTAATCTTCCCAACTCCTAGGAACGTATAGCTTGCCTTTTCGCTGCCGTCCTTTGTAGTTACTACTCCTTGTCCTTGAGCTAACGTTATCATATTATCTTTAGACGCACCGACAAAGTCTCCCGTGTTTGTTACTTCTATAGTGCCCTTCATCAGTCCATCGGTTGAAAAAGTTACCTGTGTCCTATTGCCGCCAAGCTCTTTCTGAGATGTGATCCTTCCTTTTTCTTCAAAAAATGGCTCTTCTAATTGGTATGGCATGATTTGATGGCAGTAGATAATATATCTATGCTAATAGTATTTCTGATAAATTGTTGTTCTATATTAAGAGAATTTCGCCTTTAATTGTCATATAAGTGAGAATTTCACATGATATGTGGGTTTATGCTTGCATATGTAGATGTTTCATAGAATCCTCAAAATGGTAAGGTACAAAGATTATATAGTTTTCTTTCATAGACAATAATAGTATTCTTACAGTTGAGATCAATGAATTGCTTTTAAGGCTACGCTATAGTCATTTGAAAAGGGTCGTTAACCGTAGGAATATCACACGTCTTACTATAGCATTAGCCCTAGATTACCATCTAGTGATTCCTCTATATTATTTTTGAATAATTGTTATACCATCGAACTGCTAATTCACTAATAAATTCCGTTAATTCTGAGAATATTGCTTGATTATCCTAGCAGTTGTTATACTAAAATAAGGCACCTCTTAAATAGATAAGGTGAGAAAAAAACTACAAGTATGGCTATTTTAGCTTTATTCACAGGGAATAACTTAACAAAGCAGATGTACGAATCCCTACTAAAAGAAGTAGACTGGGTACATAACCATCCACCAGGAGGAATATTTCATGCTGCTGCATTTGATGATTCAGGTAATAATATCCATGTAGCTGATGTATGGGAATCAAAAGAGGAGCTAAACAAATTTGTAGATGAAAGACTAAAGCCAGCGATGCAGCAACTTAATGTTCCTCTACCGCGAATGGAAATATTTCAGATTCATAATGTTAATGCATTTTCTGGTATTGAGAAGTACAGAATAAAGTAATCATACCAGCTGTTAGTTTAGCTTATTTATAAGGAAGCGTGTAGCTACAATAGTCAAGGCTATTGAAAAAAGATTCTAATTTCTATCGATTTCGATCATAGTAATTAACTTAATCATAACCGCATCGCATGATGAAAAAATACAACGAGTCCCTTATAGTGATGGATTGTATAAAAGGACTTTTTGGCGCAAATGATCATATGATTTATGTCAACAATCTAGTTAACCGTTCAGAAAATGGAGTTTTGGTAATTGCCGATGCTGGGCCATTTTTCCATCTCGATAAGAAAGATAAACTTGTTGAGCATGAATTATCAATGCCTTCTCGGTTTGATGTGAACCTAAAGCGATTCTGTATATTTCATAAACGAGATTTTGATGTGCTTTCAGAAGAGCAAAAACAAAAGCTGATAAATCATCACGGGCAAGTGCTCATAATAGAAGACAAATAGAGTTAGTTGTTTGCAAAGAAAGCACTTATGACTTCAGAATTATTGTCTCCTATTACTTCTACCATTTCAGACCATGATAGACCGTTTACGTATTTCATATCTTTGATATCATCTATTAAATAATACAAATCTTCAGTATTCTTATAAATTACATGGGCCAAAACGCTATGTACCAAATCATTCTAGTATGACAGTATACAACATTATTCTTGTATTTCCTAAGAATAGTTTGAGCTACTTCGTCTGACTTGCCTTTATCAACATTTACAATTAAATCTCCTATTCTAGCTCCAAATGCTTTATAGTTAAGAGTATAAGTTTCAATCTTCAATAGTGAAGATCAGTATCTACGATTAAATAATAGCAAAGACTGAAAGCAATCCATAGTAGCACTTAATTTGAGAAGTGAGTGATTATTACGTTAGTCAAAACAGAAAAAGTGGATTTTGAAATTCTTCAGCTATACGGCAATGTAGCAGTTATTTGATTCAGAGCAACTAACACTTTATTTAAATCCATTCCGGTGCTAGTCCAAACAAGTAATGCTTGCTGGCCGCCATTACGAAGAGCTTTAAATTGCTGTGTACTATCTACCCCAAAACCACGATTTTTGAATTCAGATATATATTGACTTACAGTCTTTGCAGGAACCATGAGAGCACCCACTGTATCAAATTTAGCAGCAGTACTGTTACTGGTAGCAGAGGTGGTTCCGCTAACTGAAGTTGAAGACAAAGGTTGTTTTATTACTTTTATCGTACCTGTCATTATATATCCATTAACACCAACTTCTTTGCTCTTGGCATTTTCAGGGTCTGAATAAATATAATCTCCGGTATTGTTGAGTTTAACTGGTTTTGTAGCAGTATTGAAGGCAAAAGCGCCGCTACTAAATATTGATGCATTATTCTTTGCATTGTTTAAGTTTATGAAATGGTCATGATTCTTATCTCCGCTAAACCATACAACAGTGGTACCCGGACTAACAACTGCATTTTGAGGTAGATATGTTTGGTTAATGAATCTCTTTGCAGGTGATGCTGTAGGTGAATGATGTGCTTCATCTGGAACAAGGATAACTAAATTCTTTACATTACTTGGAAGCACCATTGTTTTAGTATTAAACAAATTAACAGCGTTTATGCTGGGTTGTACATTACCATTGGCTGCAAAAGCAGTATTGCTGTTTGATACCAGCAATTGCAAGGGTGTTACTAAAGTACATGTAATCAGTAGCACGAAATTGATAGTTTGCAAACTGATGTTATGCTTATCGTCACTCCTATTCTTTTCTAACATTTGCATTAGGCTAGCCTATCTAGTCGCATATTAATATTGCTTAACATTTATCGACAATTACTCTTGGTTGAAAAATAAGAATGTTGCTTTAAAGTGATAACAATCTATATCTGTCATTTTATTATTATTGGATTAAGTTTTCACAATGATCAACAACCTGTCGCCTTTGATGTACTATCCCAATAT
Organism: Nitrososphaeraceae archaeon; assembly: GCA_035252175.1. Classification (GTDB taxonomy): domain Archaea; phylum Thermoproteota; class Nitrososphaeria; order Nitrososphaerales; family Nitrososphaeraceae; genus JAFAQB01. Next base: position 69,572 of record DATFDI010000146.1, on the reverse strand, counting down.
GAAAGCTATAGTTCGTAGTTAGACATTATTGTCACTGCAAAGCCAATCCAAGATAGCGTAGATGTTTTAGTCGATTCTGACTGTATTAGCACCGAGTGCAGAGCCAAAGACCATCATTCCTCCTACGAATTGTCCGATATGAATGGCTATCCATGAATGAGTGTTTGCATATTCCATAAACACTAGAGGATGGTTAGCTGGATCTTTTCTTGATGGATGGAGTATAGTCGATACTATTACTATAACTAGTTCTACGATAAACGCAAGAGCCAATTCTGAGAAGATATTAATTTGAACTATATTTTGCGCCATTTGCTGAGACTATTATTAAGAAAAGTACAATGGTAATAAATAAAAATGACTCATTTGTAGGGAGCTAAGGTTTTAACTAAATAGCTTAAACATTCCTATTATATTATTCAATTCGATAGACAAGTATTTTTGATTCTTGACTGCCTGTATGCGGAACCGCAACATAGTATTGGTGTAGCTCGTACAAAAAGAGATGTACGTGCACCTTGTGTTGTTTGAAAACTAGCTATTGCGTAATAATGGTTAACATCCTGTTGTTGAAATATATTTATGAGTCCCTCGCCACATGATATATAGATCAGCTTTTTTTTGTAGCATCACAAAAAATATCGTCAGCATCCCCGCCAATGTCTAAGGCAGAAATCACTTGACCTGAATTGGTATCAAAGACTATGAGTTTTGGAGGATCTCTCATACCCACAAACAACCGATGATTGGCCTCATCTAGCGCCATTGGAAAGTTATTTTGCGCATTGGTGATTCTCCATGTTTTCGATATTGTTTGCTTTTGACTATCAGCTACCTCTACAGAATTAGATTGAGGAACATTAATGAAGATTTTCTGGTTCTGCTCTGATATGCCTTCATTTTCTTGTTCCATTTGAAATGATTCAGGATGACTCAGTATAATATCGCCTACAATATTGTAATTTGTAGCATTGATTATGCCTAGTACCCTTCTCCGTATCCAACATAAACAAGTGTACGGTTAGCATCATAACGCATATTATCAGCATCATCAGAAGGAAGTTTTATTTTTTTGATCAAGATGAATGATTTAGCATCAAATACATCTACTGTGTCATCTTGTCCATTCGATACAAAAATTCTATTTAGTTCTGGAATAAAAAGCACTGATTGCGGTTCGTTGAGCAATTTTTTATTATTACCAATACTCAGGATGCGTTTAGCAGATTTCAAATCAATCACATCTAATGAATTGTTTCCAAGTTCAGCAACGAATAACCTTTGATCTGCGATGTCTACAGCCATATGATCAATACGACCATTAACATTTGGAATGGCAATTGTTTGGCTTGGAATAAATGGAAGAGATGATGACGATACTGAACCTTTTGCTGAAAGTTGTTTATCATCTGTAAGTAAACTATTTATGATATTATTATTGTTATCCTGTGTCCCAAATACTTTGATAATGGTTGTTCCATAGACTGCTAATATTGCTATGATCGCCAATACAATCGTGCAAAACAATCCTTGCCACTTATGATGCATATCCTAATTAAAAATCATGACCTTGAGAAGATACTTCTTGCAACTAAGTGGATTATTACTACTATGAACTACCTACTGCTCCATTTCGTCTGGTGGTTTCTTGTTTTTGAAGTTGAAGTATAATACTATACGATATGATTGAAACATATGATATTTACAAAAGACAGCTTATTCTACGTGATTAACATACAACAGAGAGATAATAAGCATTTCAGTGATATTTCATCATTTCAGTTATAGTGGTAGTGTAAAGTCTTGTATGTCTACTGGCATGAACCTCCAAATCATCAATATTACTAATATCTTATGCTGTACCCATTTGAGGGATTTAAACCTCTAAGTGACGAAACCAAGGGGGTTCAAACAGATATCGGTGCTAAAAATGGGTTCTAGCCCAGTCTTATACAGAGGTATATTTATTTGAGACTCCCAGAAAGAATTCAATACATCCGGGATAAATTAACCTCTTATGGACTGGATGATACAAAATTTCGCCTTATGATAGATTCAGCAGGGAAATCAAACACTGGCATCCTTAAGTCATTTGGCACAAGAACATGATTTTAAACCATAAAGCATAAAGTAAACAATGTTATTGTCATTTCTGCTAGATTGACAGTATTCAACACAAAAATTGATAAATAACAAGTACTAATGGCAGTGGTACATGTCCACAGCATCATCAGAATATCTTTGTCCAGATTGTGGATCTATTCTTGTTCATACCAATCCTGTTACTCTTGATAGCATGAAGGATATTCATAAACAGCTATGTATCTTTGCTAGACAAAAATCAATGGCTGCTCAGGCCGCCAAACCTGCGCCAGCCACAAAACCAGCTGTAACTGCTCAAAAGACTTCTGCTTCTCCGCAGGTTGCTTCGCCTGGTGCTGCCGCTCTTCAGGAGCCAGTGGCTAGTACTGCATCTTCGACTTCTTCCCCTCCATCTCCGGCAGCAGTATCATCCGCTAGTGCTGGTGGCCCAACTACTATCTCTCTAACAGGAAGTGGTACCGATTATTCAAAGGTTGATGGACCTATTGATCCAGGTTTCAAATCAAAAAGACAAGTCGTAGGTACTTTTCAGGGTATAAAAGTGTGGGGTCCTGTAGATGCACCAGGACAGCTAGGCATATGGGGTACAGAGGTAACTGTTGATTATGATATATGCGTAGCAGATGGTGCGTGTATTGAAGCTTGTCCAGTAAATGTATATGAATGGTTAGATACTCCTGGACATCCAGCATCAGAGAAGAAACCCTTTATGATTAGAGAAAAAGATTGTATATTTTGCATGGCATGTGAAAATGTATGCCCTCCGCAATGTGTGAAGATATTCCAGAAGGGATCATGAGTAGTTTTATAACAGAAATACAACGATGATATTTGTACTAGGGATCCTATGTCTGATCTCAAACTGGGCTCAAATTCAGATACAAAAAATGTCAAATATATCACCTTATGATATGCCCAAGTTAGCAACTGAATTTTCCTTCTCTGATTACAAGACCTGTCCAATTATAGTGAAAAATTCTCTGTATTACATACATTTTATCTAGATTGGATGTCAGAGTCGGGATTTAGAATAGTTAAGAAAATTAGAGTTAGCTATCGCAATTTAATAATGGGATCGTAGTATTGAGCAGTAGGAAGAATCAAGTCCAAGGAGAAAGTGGTAGAAGTTGCTGCAGCCAAAGATCCAAAATGTTGTTTCTACAGCTGATGTTAAACAGATGATAGACCTTGCGAAATTCAACGACTTTTCGTGGGGAACATATGATACAGACCTTTACCGGGGCAGATGCGGCTATGTCAAGGATGAAAAAATGGACGGTCGGGTTTCAGTTTTTGTGTCTGGCAAAATGATTTCCACTGGAGCTAAGACATTATCTATGTCGGTAGAGCAACTTGAACATACAATGGATTTGCTATCTGTGAACAAATTAGCCAAAAAAGTAATTTTGAAGCATAAGGTAGAAAATATTGTTGCAACACTTGATTTAAAAAGCGGGCTTGATGTAAAGACTATGCTACGTTCTCTAGATAATTATACATACGAACCTGAGATCTTCCCTGGAATAATTTACAAACACTCTTCAGGTATTTCATGTCTCTTCTTTGCATCCGGAAAGATTGTGATAGCAGGTGCTAAATCAAAGAATAACTTAAAAAGTATTGCATGTGAAGTAGAACGAATTCTAAAAAATAACAAGACCAATTATGAATCCTTTATAGGAACTTTATAAGTGAATCCTTTATAGGCACAGAATGAAAAATTCAAAATATGGGAGGAGAGACCGATAGAAGATAACTTACCATATAATGAGAACGGTGTTATAATTAGCAAAAAAATAATAATATTGGATTAGGGAGTACGCTGGCCGTTTATAGGAACTTGCGAGAGAACTATGAATTGCGAGTGAAATATGATGAAGCAGGTGAATTTTTTGTCAGAGAAATGGAGATGAAAAGAAAGTACGAAGAGATTAGTTTACATCCATTAAAAAACCTATTTAGATTAAGTGGAAAATAAAAGAAATCCAAAACAGAGAGAATGATGAAGTCGAGTCGAGGAAAATAATCCGTACATTTTAGCTATGCTATAAAAATGACAAATAATTTCAATTGATTAGCTTACCTGAAAAAGCCTTTTGAAGAACAGAGGAGTAGAGGAGCGCATATTGCAACGAAATCTTTTTTCTTACTATGTCTATTTCAGAGATCTTAGATCTCATCTTTCCCGCTTTTCCATGAATAATGTTCAATCTATTTACTATTGATTCTTGAATATTAGAAGGTAAAATTGGAATGAATATGTCAATGATATCCCTACTACTTACTGCCGGATAATTTCCTCCTCGCATTGACCTAAGGATCTGTTCATTAGCCTGATCGGACTGCAAAAAATAGTACAAATATGTCGGAAGTAATTTCGCTCTGTCGTTGACTTCCATGACACAAAATCCTGTACTACACATCTGATTATCTAGATAAGCGGGAACCATAGAGACGTTTCTATAGTATGGCCTGGTGGTAGCGTATATGACATTGTCCTTTTTTATAATATTTCTTGCTCTGCTTGGGGCATTTTTCCCTTCTAGGGTTTGAAATGATGCTATGGTCTTATTTTCGTTATCTATAGAGCCAAGTTCAACATATAGAAATTTCACATCAGGATTAGCTCTTGGATTACGGGTTTTTGGCCCGCTTACAAACTCGGAAATTTTATACTTACGAGCATCATTATATTTTCCAAAGATATCGGAAACCACTTGAACAAATAATCTATTTCTGATAAACGTTAGATTTCCAAGCTGCCTATGCTGTATACTACGTAATGAAAATTTAATTTCATCGAATTTTCCAAGTATATGATCAAGCTTTTGAACAATTTTAAGTTGAATATTTAAAGGTGGCAAAGGTAGCACTAGATCTTTTACTAAAGTGGTATTAAGATTTTTTTGAGCCAATCCCCTTGCGATATTTCTTGAAATATTCTCTCTTTGCCATAAAAAATAATAATATAAGAAGAATTTATCTACGTTTGAATTTAGGCTTAGAAAAGCTAAAAATCCATCATGTATACAACCATCTATCTGAAGTATTTTAGGAAGACATATCGTCGCACTGTTAGTAAGAACAAGCGTGCCCGATTTAAGAAATCTGCTTTTCGGGACTCCTTCTTTTTTTAAACCCTCTCTAGTAGAAACTATGAACTTGCCGTCATTCTCAGTTGCATCAGAAATTTTGATCCAAGGAATAGGTCCGTCAAAATATCTAGGATCACCCTTTGGCCTAGGCGATCCACCTCTAACAACATAGCATAGGTCAGAAATTTTTTTAAACTCCCAAGCTTCTGGAAGTAACATATTTGATTCAATTTGGGATTTCATTTTGAATTATTTCTTTGATTTCTTTTAACAAAGCAAATGAGTTTTCCTCATCACGTATTATGTCGTCAATTATAGCGTGAGGAGACAAAGCAACCGAATTTTTAAAATCATTAGGATTTCTTAGATCGAGGTTATAGCCTCTAAGTTCTGTGATATTTACTTTCCAGGCATTTTGATTTTGTACTCTGGAATTCCACCATTCAATAACATCAGCGAAATCATTATACATGATAGGATTTGTCTTATTGTAAGCCTTAAGCCCATTTCTTACTTTCATTTGATAGTACCAGATTTCATTCGTAGGGCCGTTTTTATCAAAGAACAAAATATTAGTTGCAATTCCGGTGTAAGGTGAAAAGACTGATTCAGGTAATCTAATAATAGTGTGTAGGTTACAATCGACTAAAAGTTTTTCTCTAATTTTAGCCGCTATTCCTCCAGCAAATAACGGCCCGTTAGGTAAAATCAGTGCAGCTCTACCACTATGTCTCAAAGTTTCAATAATAAAAAGTAAGAAAGCGAGTGCTGTATCAGTTGTTTGCATGCCTACCGGCAAATTTTTCGAAACCCTTGATTCTTCTTCCCCTCCAAAGGGAGGATTAGTCATTATTATGTCAAATTGTCGTTCTTCAGTAATATCCTTCAAAGGAATTGTAAGAGTATTCATCCTTACGATATTAGGTCTATCAACTTCATGCAATAACATATTCATCATACCTAGAAGGTACGGCATTGGTTTTTTCTCGATTCCATAGATTGTATTGTATCGAAGATTATCATAATCCACGATGGACTTTTCTTCTTTTTTCATATACTCTAATGATTCTGTCAAAAACCCTCCAGTACCGCATGCAGGATCGAGTACCTTTTCTAGTCTTGTTAGACTAGGCTTTACCATATGAACAATAAAGCGGATAATGGGCCTGGGAGTATAAAATTCACCGCTTGTTCCGGCAGCGTCTCTCATCTCGAGTAACAATCGCTCATAAATCCGTGCCATTGTATGAATGTCATCGGTAGAAGTAAAATTTAGCTTGTTTATTAAATTGATAATTTCTCTAAGAATATACCCGCTCAAGAGCCTATTATTCAATTCCTTGAATATGGAAGCAATGACATCTCTCTGCTCGTACCCCTTACCTCCAACTAAACCTGCAATCTTAGGAAATAGCTCATTATTTACGAAGTTTATCAGATCTGAGCCTGTTTTACCCTTGTTTTCGTCAGCTGCCCAGTCACGCCATCTAAAAGGGGCGGGTATTGCCTCGTTGTAATTCTTGTCTATGGCAACTCTCTTCTTTTCGAAATCATCAAAACATTTTAGAAACAGAATCCATGCTATTTGTGGAATACGATCGACATCAGTATTTAGACCTGCATCTTTTCTCATTAAATCTCTGCACGATTTGATTATTGATTCTAGCGATTGTGAACTCATTGATTATCGCCTGAATATATAGCCCGCACTATTTCTTCTATTGCTTGGTCATATTTGTCTCCACCTTTAAAAATATCATTAATTATGGTATAATCACCGCCAAACTTGTTAAATTTTTCGAGTCTTAATATTTTTCGACCATTTAATTCTAGAGGTCCCAATTCAGCATAATGTTGCAAAATTACTTCCAATACTTCTCGTGCCTTCTCTGGATATTTATACAAAAATATCTTGTTCCTTTTTGCTGCATCTACCCGCTGCAATCTTGTCTTTAAGTCAGAATTGTATGCGAAGTGCAGCAACATGTCAAATGGATCTGAATCATAGTTCTTTGTTATCTCCTGGAGATGTTTGAAGGTTATTCCCCTTCTTTCTAACTCCCTTATGAAATGAACTCTTCTATCCGGGTCTAACCATATTTCGTTTAGGTCCATATCAAAATCAACTACCAATCTCCGAACAGTTTCACCAGTATATTCTTGATATGAAATTAACCTATGTTTTCCCATAGTTTGATCAAATATTTTCACTGACTCGGCTACAATCTCGACTCTGACTCCATGTATGTTGTATACTTCACGAGGTTCAAGTGGTTCAATGGTTATTGCAGCATCCGTGCGAAGATTTTCCTGTTTCTTTAGAGCTTTTTCTAGGATCTGTGACTCTTTTTCAGTTGTCAATAATTCTAGCTCCTGTTCTGTGATTCCCTCTGCAGGTCCATCCCACTCAGGGTCCTCAAATAATCTTGATGCTCCACGATAATCTATAATTGTAAACCAAAGCTTCTCTCTAGCTTCGAAGACACGTGTTCCACGCCCAATAATTTGCTTGAATTCAGTCATTGAGTTTATTACCTTATCTATTGCAATTATTTTGCATGTAGGAGCATCAACGCCGGTAGACATCAATTTTGATGTGACAGCTATTACGGGAAAATTTTCTTTTGGATTAGTGAATTTATCGAGGTATATCTTCGCTATCTCTCCCTCTGCAGAAACAATCCGTACACAATATTCTGGTTCTTCTCCGCTATAATTTCGCAGCAATTTTGTCATACCCTCTGCATGCTCCGAGTTCTGGCAAAATAAGATTGACTTGTCGTACTTTGCATTATTTTTCTCTAAATGTTCAGTAAGGTGAGTAGCAACAGCCTTTCTTCTCTCTTCAATATTTAATACTCTGTCAAAATCTGAAACTGTATACTTTCTTTGTTCCAACAGCTTGCCTTGGTTATCACGTTCTCCTAACTTTGGAGTATAACCATTAATGTCAATGTTTAGGACGGGTCTCACGATGAAGTAGGGAGCAAGAAAGCCATCCTCTATCCCTTGTCTTAGACTATACGTGTACACAGGGAGCCCAAAATAATCATAAGTATCAAGGCTATCTGCATCCCGCTTAGGAGTGGCAGTCATACCAATATGCACCGCATTTTTGAAATGATTAAGAATTTCACGCCAATTACTTCTAGCATCTGCGCTACCTCTGTGACATTCATCAATGATTATATAATCAAAGTAGTCGCTAGGATATTCCTTATATAATTCACTCTCTTCTTTATCAACGTCTAAGGCTTGATATAAAGCGAAATACACCTCATACGCTTTTTGTACCTTGCGTTGAATTCTATGGCGAGCTTGACCAAATGGCGCGAAGCTTCCAAAAAATGCCTGATTAATTAGAACATCCCTATCAGCAATAAAAAGAATTTTAGGATGTGGGCTTTGAGTTTCCCAAAGTTTTCTAGCTATCTGAAATGCTATGAAAGTTTTGCCAGTGCCTGTAGCCAACGTCAGTAATATCCTCTTTTTTCCATGATAAATTGCAGTGATTGCAGCATTAATTGCAATCTCTTGAAAATACCTTGCCTCCATTACTTTGCCATCTGGAGACTTTACTTCACGATTTAACGGCTTAAGCAGAGATTCTTTCTCCTTATCATCAAGTTTTAGTTGTACATTTAGCCGACTCCATAATTCGTCAGGAGTAGGAAAGACTTCAATCGTGGTTTGTTTTTTCGTAATAAAATCATATTCTTCGATAGATCTCCCATTTGTGGAATAGGCGAATTTTACATCAAGGGTCCTTGCATATGCAATAGCCTGTTGCATACCCCCACCAGGAGTCTTATAAATCGATTTGGCTTCAACCACCCCTATCTTGAAGTTGGGGGCATAAAAGAGGGTATAATCGGGTTTCTTTGGCGCAAGTCTTTTTCCGCCTTTTCCCTCTGGGACAATTCTTCCTGGCGTTATTTGTAGTTGTTCTCTAATCATTTCATCAGTCCAGCCCGAACTTTTCAAATTAGGAAGAACATACATACGGCACGTGTCAGCTTCAGAATAGTCTTGACTCAAACAGCCAAGAGATTAGTAATTATTATATCATTTAAAGTTTAATTGAAAAGTTACTTGCTTTTTCGATTTAGGTCGATATATTTTAAGAGCACAGTAGAGTGTTCTACAGTTTTAAAATTAAAAGTATAGACATAGGTCATACTTCTTCTACCGAAACATTCGGAATATGGACCTTTGATAGTGCTCGAGTGTTTACGAAAAATTCTTACTGTATACACATCAAGGATCAGATCTACTATTAACAGTGCTACAAGCTGACGCCTGAAAGACTTCACATTATCGTGAATTAGGAGTGAATTAGGAGCTTTTCTCAATAAATGCTGCTACCTCATTTTCTGAGTTGTCTGCCCTTATGAATATCGGTACATTTTCTATTCCTGTTGCGATATAACTTGACAAAAGCCATTCACCTGGTGCGAACTCTAAAGTTTTCTCCAGTATTTGTTGGTCTATTGTAAACGTATTACTAACAACATTCCTATCATACGGTCTAGGCAATGTGCCTACAAAATATGTGTGTAATTGCTGTAAAGCACTGGTATTAAGGTAAGCAATCCTTTGAGTTGCTATACAACCACCAAGTCCATACTTTCTCCCTTGTCTTAACAAAGTTTCAACGGATTGGCTACATTCCTTATCAATTCCTCTTGAATTAGTAAGATCTGCCACAAATTCCTGTGCTTCGTCAAACACAAACAAAATATACGGCTTGACCTTAAACTGTTGTTTTCGTCTATGCAAGAATTGGTCAGTCAGGTTCAATACCAGCTCTTTTATTGTATAAGGATCTGATATCGAAATACAGGTTAATCGAGACTTTCCCTCAATTAGGTTAAATATTTCGTCTGTAGTTATTCCATTATTATCTTCATCTTCGTTTGAGCTATTGTCTGTTCTTGGGGGTTTAATCCGTCCTAACAAAGTATCTCTGCTTGACGCCCACGCATGCAGTCCTGCGTTCTGGTTAACCTTATAAGTCTTAATAGCCTCTAAAGCAGTATTGCTTAAGATTTGTACAAAATTTTGATCTATAAAGCTGGACTCAAGCAACTTGCTTTGGGTCATACATTCAATTAATTTTTTGCGGATATCATTAATCGCATCTATATAATGTGGTTTCTCAATGCTCTCGCTCTTCAGTTTATCTAATTCATCAAATATATCCTTACACGTAGGAGTTACGAATTGAGGTTTTACAAAGTGAGTCACAATTCCTCTTTCAAACACTTTAGTCAGTCCTTTTTTTACTCTCTCATCATCCTCGTATTCTCTTGGCTTGACGACAGAAATATAGAATTGGTCTGCATCTTTTACAGGTCTTTCAAGAACGATTTTTGAATCTATGGAGGAATTTGCAAATAAATCCATCAACAAAAATGGATACTCACATGAAATATCAAACAAAACAACCTTTGTGTCATTGGTGTGTAATAATATCTTCCTTAGTAAGTTAGAAAGTAGATTACTCTTACCTCCTCCTGTAAATGAAAACAGTCCAAAATGATATCTAACCATATAGTCAAAGTTGACAAATATTGGGATCTTTTCTCTTGAATTCTCAAACATCCTTATGAGTCCAATTCTAGGGCTATCATGTGCTACCTCTGATGGTGATAAGTGCTGAATGTTACTTTGCCATTGTACTTTGTCAAGAACCTTCTTGTTATACATGTCTCCAACGGTTTGTGCATTTAAAATGAATACCTGATCACCTATCAGAGGATATGAAAACCCCTTAATGTACTCATATTTTCCGTTATCTCTGACTACTAGATCATAGTTGATTGGAATTGCACTTATTTGGATCATCATAGTAGACTTGTCATCAGTATCCCAATCGCCTACTGATTGTTCAATGACTTCAAATTGCATCGGATAATAGGTTTGATCAGAAAGTGCCCGTAACCCGTAGTGATCAGGCCATATGCGAGAAGCTATAAGGAGAGTGTATCTCTCACTCTCGTTACCACTGTCATCACTATTATTATCATTAAGTTTTGCTTTAAAATTTTTGACCGCCAGTATCATACCTTCTTCCAATAGTCCCATCAAGTCCTTGTGATATGCAGCTTTTACTCTGCAATCATATTTTGCGGATATTGGAGCATTTTCTGTAGTGTTTGTCACATGTATTGGGATAACAGCACTTAATCTTGCGTTGAATTTACCCTCGAAGTTTGTAAATAATGTTGATGAGATACTAGTACTATCACTATTAACTTCTTCTGCCGGCTTCATATGAATATCTATTCTCCCTGAATGTATTCATGTAAAGTAAAAAGTTCCTTAAACCTTTATCGCATGATATTAAAGTAGTTGTTGAATCAACTATCTTACTGAACTCCTGGTTATGCCATTTGGCTACTTTATCAGCAATAAATAGGGCCTTATTATGACCAAATCCATCAGGCATACTTGGGATGATCATATTTTTTAATATATTCATAATCAAATTCTGCATATCATTTTTGATCTTATTATTCTTGAAAAGAATGAATTTAATTGGTTCATCAACTATGTACTGATGTAATAATTCCGTGATTACTTCTTTTTGTTTAAGATCAAAATTAGGATACGTTAATCGATCTAGAGATAGCACATTACTTCTTAACATCCTATTTTGTTTTGAATCTTGTAACTGTACAAATGAACGTAGAAACAGTTGGCTTTGAGTAATCTTATTTTTTGTTGTACCGCTAACGTATCCATTGGATTTGTTTGCATCCGGTACTGCCATCATAAACGCGGAATCATACTCTGCTAAAGCCCACGGTACTGATATCTTATCATGATTTAACATACTTAGAGATTGAAGAAACATTCTATCCGTGTTTGGAATATTATTTAGGTTATCTTGAGTAAGAGTACAATTTGACCATATGTTATTGTTTATGCAAATTGGCATTACATGATTCTTAAACTCATGTACTGCTGTATCTTTTGATATACCTAAAAGAAGAATATTGTTTTTCCAACATTCTTCTATCAACATGTACAATGAAAAAAGTGATAGAAATGCAAGATCTAGTGTTGTTATCCATTTCTTTTTTATTTGACCATTTGAGCTTTTCTCTTCTATCGTGAATGGATTTTTCTCATTGTTAGCATCACTGTAGAATATTTGGTCACCTATTGAAACAACAAGTTTCTTGATTCTCGACCAAGTAGAGTTGTATCTTTTACGTACACGTATCATTCCATCTTCTTGTTCCTCAATGATCCCCTCTTGGATACGTCTTTGAATAGATTTTTCAATCCTCTTACGCTGCTTTGTTTCTTGTTCGCTGACGTTAAACATTTTATAAATGGAGTTTAGATTCCATGACGATGACGATTGTTGTTCTTCCTGATTTGCTATATCATCTTTGCTAATTTTAAATATAATCTTGTATAATAGATAGATTCCTCTAGCAGGCGGTAAATCCAATACTTCATTAACAATGCAGTTTCTTGCAATTCGCAGGTCGTTTATATCTAACTGTATACCATCAACATCTATTCCAAGTAGTGAGCAATTAGTTTTCCATAACTTACCAGCCGAGGTTGCACCTATTAAACCCAAGTAGGTAGACGATAAGCTTCCATCAATGAATATTATATTGCATTTTTTACTAGCAGCAAATCTGTATGCCAGATATAATTCAGCGAATGTCATAAGGGAGTGTGCAATACTGGAATTGTTAATTATAGCATCATCTGTCAGAGGTCCGATTTGGTTATTACTATCGAGTGTATGATCCACTTGAGGGATTTCATTTATGTAGATTGGTATGCAGCTTGAAATATCTCTCGTATGACCAATGAATTTATCATTATATGCAACACTAATTCTTTCTTCTTGGGAGAATGTAATATTTCCTTCACAAGAATAAGCTCCGGCGTAGAATATCACCATGTCAAACATTGGCTTAGAATATTCTGTACCGTCTATAGCCACGAAATTTACAATACTTTTACCAAAGAATTCACGAGCTATTATACATGCTTGCTTTGTATCGAATTTGTCCAGGATTAGATCTTTAAACACTGTATCGTACAAAGCAGCCATAGACGAGAATCTACGTTGGTAGTCATTTATTTGTGATGAAGCAGTATTTCTTAGTATGTTACCTAATCTTTCCATATTTTGTCCTAATATTGATACATCTACCAAGGGTAGCTACCAAAGAAGGATTAATTATGTAAAGATTGTGTCAAAGCGATTAAGCAATGTGGATGTACCATAATCAGAGAGCATTAACGGGCGCCGACTATGCATGTTAACTTTTTCTCTTTGGTTATATCTAGAGTTAGCTTAGTCTATTGATCCTGTCTACGTTCCTGATAACTTTCCATATTCCATGTTCCATTCCAAGAGTTTTTTGATCTACTCTTGTTGCCGTCTTATCTACGCATTAGAATATCAAGATTCTAGGCAGTGTAGACTACTTCACATAAAACTGTCCATGGATCTAGGTTCTTTAGCATTCATTACACGTGATTCAGATTTCTCTATTAATAGGAGTATATCCTCGGCTTGGACCCTCAGTCGTCTCAACTCTTGCTCTGTCAAATCTCTGCTATGCGCTATTTTGTTTCTAATTGGGTTCAATTCCTTGAATTTAGCTGAGATGAGTTCTTGTTCATAAAAAATATCCTTGAAAACTTCTTTCCAATTATCAGATCGGGTAACAATTTTTAGATAGTCAGCAAAATCTACATATGCTTTTACAGGATCTGCATTGTTTTCATACCAAGGCCACTGCTTATCATTTCTTTGTTTTCTTGTCTCAGCGTTAGTACGAACATCTTCAGGGACTCTCTGTATCCACCATTTAGCCGATTTTGCTGAAAGTTTTCTCTCGATAAGTTCTCTCAATTGTGTTTCCAAGTTTTTAACTATTCCATAGGGTGTCTGATCATAGACTCTCTCATGTTGTGGCTTGTCTTGCGACTGAGCATCAAGTCTTTTCATAAATTCATTCATATATTCAGCAATCGCTTGACGCCTAGATTCAAGAAAATGCCTATAATTCTTAATTTCCCAAAGCGTTTCGTCGGTTGGTATAAGCTGAGATTTAAGGGCCTCAGTGCCCCATTTTGGAATAACCTCATTTTTGAAATACTCTGACGGAGATTTGTTACTTTTCCTAATGTTTGTCAATCCACTTAGAAATGCTATATTAGAAATCTCATTAATCTCTCTGTTTTCATAGTTCTCCCTCTTAAGTAGCGAAGATGGAAAAATATGGTCATGTTGCTTTAATTGATGCTTACTAAACCTGTCATTATCCAACGCTATTCCAGTTTGCCAGTCTTTAAGTTTTTGCTGTCTCATAATGAAATATAACATTGAGAAGAAATTACTATTCTTGTTTTTGTATGCTATATCTGTTATGTCTATATCAAATTTCTTTACATGGGATCTAAGTGCGTCAAGCAGATCACGAAGTTTCTTTGCTCTATATAGTGCGGCCAAGTCCGCATCAAGAATAGATTCAGACGAACCCATTCCATAATGGCCTCTCATGTGTGCAATGTAAAACCACTTCATTAGCAGTTTTTCCTCATCTCTGGTTATAGTCTGATTCTGAAGTATGAAATAAACTGAAATAGGAACAAGTAGATAAGGTGATGAAATATTATCTAATGTCCCCACCATTGCATTGTTCAAAACGAAGTGTACTGCGTGTCTAAGGCCCTTCTTAGTTTTTTCGAAGGATTCTTTTAGTTTTTCAAGAGGGACTCTTACTATTCTGTCAAATCTACACTGACCTGTGGCGAATACTACCAAAGTCCTCACTACTATGCCAGTGTCTATCAAATAGTCATCTTCACCGCTGAACTCATCTGCGAACTTTTCAATTACATCTACGAAGCCTTTCCACCTTGCGCTTATTTGTGCAACAGCTAAATCATGCCCACGAAGCTTCATTCCTTTTGAGTTGACTCTTACAAAAATTTGTGTGACTTCTTGATATGACATATCTGAAGGGAGAACCTGCATTACGTATGGATATTTCTCAATATCACGGACTCTTTGAAGACGCTTAGAATATTTCTCCCACAGGTCATCATCAGATGAAATTCCTAGCGGTTTCAGAATTTCCCTGTCAGTTTTTGCGAATATATCTGAAACTGGTACCCAAATTGGATTATTCTTCAGCGCAGAACTTCCTGCCACAATGAAAGTTAGTTTATTTACATCTTCAATTCCTGATCTGTTGGAACTCTGTATTTCTTCTTCATCATCAGTATCGTCGTTGGCACTTTCCTCAACTTCGATAACTTCAGCAGGTGGGCCTTCTGGATGCTCTAGGTTAAATAAAATATGGATTGGCCGCTGACGGTATCTGACTCGAATTGGTCTACCCTTGATCACGGCTGTTAAGGATGTAATCCGTTGTTGACCATCTAGCAGAATTCGCTTTCCAGTAAGCTTTGATGAAGTGGTAGGACTGACTGCTAAATCTTTCGTTTCAATATCCTGTGCCGTATCCCACACAAGAATTGTACCTGAAGGATACTGTCTGTATAGTGAATCAAAAAAATCTCGAACTCTAATAGCTGTCCAGACATATCTCCTTTGAATTTCTGGTAATCTTAGATCGCCACTTGATGTCCAATTAACTAAATCAGCAACTACGACATCTATTTTAGCCATGAAGTCATTTTTTCTATTAGATATACATATATTTAACAAGATCTTCAAGGAAATTGGACTAAGCGAATTAACATAAAGATATCAAAACAGCAAAGTCTTAATATGTTTATTCATCCCTACATTCCTCAAAATGATAAAACTTCAAAGCTAATCTAAATGCATCAAATATATCGTTGTATGATGTTGCTTCTTTATCTAGTGTTCCATCGTTATCTACAGCAGTCCTAAGTGAAGTAATTAATTTATCAAACTTATCAGGATTGACAGCAACTCTCCCACCATCACGTTCTAGTATCATTTTGCAATGTCCTAACATGGCTTTATGCTCTTTGTTGAAGTTGACAGGAGCTACTTTCATGTCATTAAGAGCGGCTTCATCTCCATATCCTTCTGACCTGTATCTGGCAATCACTTTATCATAATCTGCTTCTTCACCTATCTGTATTTTCAGAGACTTTATGAAGGATGGATTAGCACCATCAATATACACTTTATCTACGCTATATTTGGTCATCAATCCATATACTGCAGACAGCATCTCATTATAATCCGGTCTGTGATATTCATCAGCATATAGTATCCGTACTATTCCATCTGCAAATCGTGTTACTACAATACCAAATGCAGAGCTACCATATGCTGGATCTACACCCATCGATGTTGAAGTAAATATTGATTGATTGAAATTATCAGGGTTGTATTTCTTTCCTTTCTCTATAGCTGCTTCAATGTCTTTGGTATGGAAGACATTACCAATCTTACCCAGATATTTCAGGTTATATTCTCGCTCAAATGATGGCGATTGTTTGGCTTTCTCTATTTCCCCTGCAGTGTATATCTTGCCAATACCGTAAGTGTAATCCAGGAATATCCTTTTGTAAAGACAAGTATCTTCAGACTCTTTTTCTATCCTTTCGAATAGGCCTTCTGGTGCATTAGGAGTACTAACCATCACTATGTAAGGATTTGACTTTGCAATGTAGCGCTCAGATACATCCCTTGCATCTTGCTGCTGTCCTGGAGGAAAAAAATCAGCTTCATCTAATAATATGAATGAGACGTTTGGCAACCCTCTCATTGCATCTAAATGATGTGACGGAAATGCTTCTATCTTTACACCATTTAGCTCTATTATCGTCTCTTTGGTATCAAATATAATGAGACCTTTGCCTGCAAATAATCTCTTCATCCTGTCTATAAGCGCAATGGCCAAATCTATTCTAGGTCCTGTTACAATGCACATCTGTGAACCTGACAGTTTATCGTCCTTCAAGCAAAGCCAAGCCATAAACCTGAGCATAAATTCTGAAACACCAAGTCCTGTTGCTTTTTTTATCCAGAGATGCTTCTTATTAAAAGATCTAATGTTACCGTTTTGAGAAACAAGACAATCAAAAATCATTTTTTCATACTCATAAAAAGGTTTATCGACTGCATCTTTTTGGGGTAACCCGATGATATGGTTAAAGCAGCAATCTCCGCCAGTTCTTACATCCTCTAATTTGTGCTGTTGTTTATCCCATGTCCAAAACGGCTTGTTTCTTAACGTACCAAACAGCTTGGATTCTTGTTGTGTTGCTTCTAAACTAACTCTTTTCTTTAAGTGTTTGAATGTCACTAAATTATATTGTCCAAGTCCAAGCTTTAGCTTTTACTATATGAAGTCATGTTGCATACTAAATATTCTACTAAATTCATAATCTTTCCAATGTATGAAGACTAATTAATGACATATTACTTTCTTTGAAGGATTTATAGGGTGGCGATAATAGCGATAGACAGTAGCGGCATAGTAGGGCAGCCACCAATATATTTTATCGCCGCCAGAATAAAATATAGACGTGGCAGGATCGATCATAAAAGTCAAAGACATCTTAAAATTATGGTAGGAAATGAGCTTCATGATTCCTTCATAAATAAAGCTCAAGGATGGAGGTTAAAACTCTCAGCTGCGTTGATTTATTATGTTATGATTGATTTGTTACATCATGAAGATAAAATAGTGATAGATGTTGATTTTAATCCATCGAATAGAACAACAGTGAAACGGTATATAGATAAACTTCTATTTACATATCATAGAGAAACTCCCATACAACAATGTCCTATTGAGTTTAAATCCATTAGAGAAGACGAATGTGTTGAGATTGTAGATTTCAAAACAAAAAAGGCACGGCGTGAATACATCCATCCAAACGAAAGAGTAAAAGAATCAGCATTGAATGAATATTTTGATATCTTAAAAAAGATAAGATAGCAGCCCTTCAGTGTGTGGCACCCAAGTCATCTTCTGCTCTTTGGGCCCTCCACACTCATCATCTGAGCCAGAACGAAAAGGTTACTTCCTCAATATACAGTAAATAAGACAACTATGATTTGCTTGTTGTTTTGTCATTTTTCGCTACGATGTAGGTCATGGAAACACTGTTTCCTTCACCTTATCGTTCAATATAACTATGGTGTTATGCTTATTTATATATTCTTAGTCCTGATTTACATTATCTTTTTATGCAATGTTACTGGATCTTCATCTCTAAAAGACTTCGTTTCTAGTTATTATTGTATGGCTTATTTCTTCATCTTCATGATCCGATGTGTTTGATTCTTTGTCATCATTGTTACCATCTAAAGGTTTTAGCTCCTCTTTAGATTTCTGAGATACAAACCTGATAGCATCATCGACTACCATGGCATTAGTTAATAGATCAAGCTTCATAGAATAGCAGTCTTTAGCTAATGATAATGCTTGTATTTTTTCTCTTTTGTCTTCTGTATTAGCTGCTGTATTCCATGCTTCTTTTGTTATTGCACTAAGTCCAACCAGACATTTCTCGTATTCCTCTGGCAACAGCTCGTCAATGTATTTTTTGATATTGGCTTTGGCCTTATCTCTTAGATAGGATATGTCTCTGTTTACTGTAGCTAGTCCTACTTGCAGTACTTGTGATATCTCTCTTTGGCTGTACCCTTTGCTGCAAAGCTCTTGCACTTTGTCTCTTCGCCATTGCACTTGTTGATCTTGATTCGGGTGTTCCATGGTTGAGCTCAAATGTTCCATTTCCTATGCGTGAATTTAATGGGACGTTCCATTTTTACGTTCACGATATTTTCATGAAAGCAAGCTTTAACTTTTACTATTTCTATTTGAATAAATCTCATAATAGACTACACAGCATTTTGAACATTTGCTAAAAGAGCAGCGGATTGTTAATATAAGAGAACACAAATTATAATATATGTTTATGACCACAGAGAATTTGACATTAAATATTAACGTGGTCGAATACGGTCGCTATATTCATAATGAAACAATAGGTACACTAGCTGTTGAGCATACAGAGGGCAGACTAGAATATTCATTTCCTAATGCTACAAACTTTAACAATCACTTTATAGCATTATCAAAAGATTAAGAAGAACTAAGTAGTTATAGCTGAATTAGAAACTTCTTTCCATATTATGTGTTCTGCACGAATATCGACTCCAGTAATTGTCGATTGTTTTCGTATTTGTTCGGATACCATGCTTTGAACCTGTTGAATGAAGTCTTGTTGCAATTGTTGTAGAATTTGCTGTATGTGTTGAGGCATAGCTTGTACATCAAAACCAGGCGGTAACTGAATTGGTAAGTTAATAGTAATATTAACCGGTTGCGAAAAAAGGCGTCTTACTTTTAAAGAAAATGGTCCTGAACATTCATGATATTTGCCGATAGATTCTATAGACGCGATTACAGCATTTTGCTCCTTATATTCGTCAATATTATCATCATGAAAATATGCAAGCGGATGGGGAGGT
The DNA here is from genome assembly GCA_035252175.1 of Nitrososphaeraceae archaeon. GTDB lineage: Archaea > Thermoproteota > Nitrososphaeria > Nitrososphaerales > Nitrososphaeraceae > JAFAQB01. The sequence goes on along the minus strand of DATFDI010000146.1, from coordinate 49,895 downwards.
GAATTCAACTTCATCAATTCTTCATATTCTAAAAACAAATCCCAGCATAGTTTTTCGAGGTCATGATTCATGCGCTCGACTTGAATGCCTATCTGTTGAGCCTCATCTCTGCCAATAGAATGACCGTGCACATAGATCTTTTCAGTCAAAGACTCGACAATTTGGTTTATTTTGACATTATCGATAGCTGGTTCAGCTAATGCAAGCATTTTCCTTGCTACTAATCTAATATGTGAATGAGTTCTGTTTATCTGTCCAAGTGTAGGTGCAGAAAGATTATCTGCAAGTGTTTTTGTAAGTCCAGAAAGTGCATTTTGATCAGTCAGTCCAACCTTTTCTTTGAGAAAGGAAATATAAGATGTGATATCTTCTACGCTTATGGTTTTAGGAATTGTCCCAGGTGGTCCTATAGGAGATTCACCAATCATTTGAGGATCAATAGGGCCTAATTCGCCTTTTCTTCCCATAAAGATCTTGTCTGCTCCCAAAGCAAGTAAAGTAGCGGCGCTGTACGCTTTGTAAGGAATAAGAACATTTAATTTCTTACAAAACTGTCGTAATACAGATATGATCTGCCAAGGAGCTTCTAGGGAACCACCTCTTGAATAAAGATACAAATCAATTTGATCTACACCATCGCCTTTATTCATCGATAATAGATGTTCATAAATCCACCTAACAGATTCAGGATGGATATTTGCAATTAGATTCGGTCTATCACCACAGAAATAGATCAGAATTTTTGATCCTCGCAATTCCTCCAATTTACTAATAATTTTTTTACGTTTTTCTATTGTATTCGATTGTAAATTATTAGATTGATCATATTGAGTCATCTTTGTAAACAAACAAAATACCATATTTAAAAAGTAATCATCATCAATTGTGTTTTATTAGTAGCATACGTAATTCATTTGTTGTTATACTTGCAATATCATGATCTAAAAATGATGATTACAACAATTGTGAGACAAGTTTATCCCAATGTTCTTATTTGGCAAACAGACACGAAGTATCAAGACATAAATGTCATTGTGCTAGCAGATAAAATTATCAAAATAATCTCTGGAAGCTGTATACGCTTCACTTCTCCCAACTCTTTCCTTGCGTCTTCAGTCCAAGCCTTTCTAGATCCACTTTGGAAGGATAACATGGATAGTCTGGGTCATCGCCATGTTCGATTTTTACATGGTCCTCATAACGGATTTTGCTACCTTTTCCATCTGTCTCAAAGCTACAGTAATAGCATCTATACCCGCTGAAGGCATAATACGAAGGATCAAGCGGAGTTATTCTCTTGCGCTCGTTCTGCCACCATTCTTCCAGATTGTTAGATAAAGAACAGTTACCGGCGCGTAAAGAAATTTCTCCCCCATATACCGAAGTATTACTATTCTCCTTTTCATTATCTATACTCGGTAGAGCATTATTGGCAGTAGTGGGTGGAGGGTATTTTTCTTTACGGGCATCACTAGCGATATTGCTATCGTCATTTGCCGTTGATGCTGATTCATCAGATTCCCCTTCGTCAGGCTTGAATCCTTCCCTTAATGTCTTAAACTCTTCTGACAAAAACCAATCAAATTGTTCTTTTAGAGATATCACGATCACGTTCCTCCTATTGCCATCTTCACATTGAATTAGCTGCTCTTTCAAGTCGACTAACCCTAATGCTTTAAGTTCAGTCATGGTCCTCAGTGCAGTTGGTTTGCTTACATTAAGAAATTCGGTAACTTGATGGGTAGTTAGAATCCCATTGTTAGCAAGTAGAATATCAAATATTGTGACTCTTTCCATTGGTGCAGTTGACAGAACAACTTTGATTATCATGGGAAGATCATCTATGGTAACGTAATTTCTTCCAGTTTGCAAAGCATGGCCTTTGGCTAAATTTACAAGCTGTTGCATTGCCCTATCTGGCTCTTCTATTATTGGAAGACCATAGCCATACTCTGAGCCTTGTGTATCCTGAGTATGCCATGTCGGTACAACACCTCGTAAATGTGCCAATAATTTTCCGAGTTTAATAATATGCATATACGCTTTCTTTTGATATTCTATATTACTACTATTGCTAGAAGAAGAAATCCAAGGCATTTTCTTTACGCTGCTGTTAAATCTATCATCATTAACCATTGCAGGACATGCTTCAAAATAGTCTTGATAATCTGCTAATGCCTGTCGTATTTCATTTAGCTTTGTATCAAAATCATTGTGTTGCAGTTGCTGGTAATAGTTATCATCTGATTTTTGTTCTATCTTTGGAACCCTAAGAAAATATAATTTTGGTCCTAGCGTGGTTAACAGCTTGTGCACCTTAAACGGAATATCAACAGCTGCACCTACCCATACAAACATCATGCGCTCACTGTAACCGCGATGTCCATGAGCACCACTGTCACTTTCATAGCCATGGCCATCTAAAACCCTAGTCAACGTGCCAAGGATTTCTATTAGGTCCTCGTCTTTTGCTGCGAATATTGGAGCAAGTTCAGGTGTAAGGAAACACTTGTTTTTGATCTTTGGCAGCAGGTCGATTTCTACTAGTTGCTCTTTTGGAACACCTGTACTATGGGAAACAAAGGATTTCGAGCTAAACTTATCTGTGTAGAATGTATGCCTTGATTTTCTAAACATCTCTATACCCACAGTCTTAAGGGAACTTGGTTTTCCTAACACAATTCCAGCAAATGGTAGAGTACAATCCTTGATATGTAATATATTTTTGATAGACAAGTCAAACTCAAGTGTATTCCACAGATTTGGTAGATTTTTTTGGACCGCATTATATAAATTCTGATATTTTTGTGATAATGAGGCCTGCCATTCTTCTTTTGAAGAGATATTTTTTCTTATTGCTGCTATACGTTCTTCATATTCCTTTTCTTCCTTTTGCTGTCGCTCCTGCTCTTGCTCTGATCTAGACTTTAGCTGCACTTTTTTCTTTTTTGTCGCTATTACAGCTTTCCTATTGCCATCTTTGAAAAAATTGTTGCTTGGATCTTCTGATAATAAAATACAGGCATTCCTTAAATAGACACATAAGGTTTCAATCACTCTTTGATCATGAATGGCCTGTTCATATAGCAGCTTATCTCTTAGCAGTTTGACTGTCCTATCTATGCTACTATGCTTGTCCCAATCAACATAAGTTATCATAGATTTGAATTTGTCGTTATAGAGTATCATTTTAGTGGCGTTACCATTAAGTGGCAATCTAAATTCAGTAAAACCACAATCTGTAAGCAACGGCTCATTTTCAATAAGGATATAGTGATATTCGGAACCTGATGACGAAGGATTAGGATAAACCATTATTAATTATCTGAGCTCCTTTGAAAGCAATACTTGTTTCATCCCAAGACAGGCTTGCTGTGTTTCTGATTAGCTCCTTTTTGATTGTGACAGAAACATTCGCATACTACATACATGTTAAATCCTTCCCACGTTCCGTAACATTGGTGATGATTACTATCAGCCCCATTCTTGCAGTATTTACTTGTGAAATGAATCTCTTGTGCCTGTGTTACGTTTGATCACCAACTTTTGACTTTCCTTCGCTATTTTCTACAAAGTCAAGAATACGCGAAACGAGTGAACTGAAAGATTCTCCAAATTTTCCTTGACATCTCAACCTTGCGTATACGTCGTAATTTATGGAAATTGTGTGACGTTTATTCAACGAGTAAGTTTACAACATAGTAAATACATCATATTTTTTGTCTTATTAATGGCTTCTTCAGACAAAAATTCAGATAAGTCGTCATTTTCTGTTCCACCATTGTTTAAAGAATATCCTTCATATGCGTATATGTATGCTATAGAAAAAGGACAGCTATTAACACTAGAAGAGAAAATATTGATTAATAGGATTCTAATTGGCTGTTCAAAGTTAATATACAGCTCATATCTCCAGGGTGCAAAAAACACTGCAAAAGCATACTCTAAGCTTTCAAAAAAAGACCTAGCATCCACTTATTCAATCATCCATTTAACAATGAGGGTCAAGGACAGGTCAAAGTTTCGTCCTTCAAATATTAGGAAAAAACTACCTGAAGAAAACAAAGATATTCAGCCAGCTGACTTGTCAGACATCCTCAAATCACTTTCCAGCATTAATTTAGTAACTAAAACACAAAAGGATACCAGGAAAAGAGGATCACCTTCTAAAAATGGCCAGGAAGATCCCAGTGAACGTGGAATGCATTCATTTTACCAACCTGCTGAATATTTTGAAGTCCTGAAGCAAGTAATAGCTAAACCTATGGCAAGAAAATTGATCTTTGGATTCCTACTAGAGTCTAACTTAATCCATAAATGGCTTGATTTTAACTGCCTTTTAGCACTTTATGTTTCAAAATTCAGCAATATAGATAATATCAAAAATATTGACAAGGCAGTTGGTGTTATCCAAGATGAATTAAAAGATGAAAAACTATACAGAGAAGTAGCTTCGCTTACTGACAAACGACTAGAAAGTATTGCACACAAATTTGCGATATCAGCCTTACAGCATTTTGAAGAATACGAAGAAATGTTTACCAATCTATATCTCATAGGCGGTATATATTTTGATGCTTAATCCGAATACATAGTAGAATTAACCACATAAATAACTGTGCCAGTAACTCCAGTTTATTTATTAATTCTGTTCATACTCGGTTGCAATTGTCCTGAATCTATAAGTGATTGTATTAAATGCTCGAACTGTTCTTGTTTTTTCGTCAAAGCCTCTATCTGTTTATCTTTCTCTTGCAACTTGGTTACAACGTCTGCGCCTCTTGCTTCAAGCTCAGAATAATCCAAGAATGTCAAATATGGTTCAATCTTTCTAAATAGTTCTGCTTTTTCTGAATCCTTTTTTCTATAGTATGTTGAACCTGAATGACCAATAAACCACTCACTATAATCTTGATAACCAAGATCTGAGATTGTACTTTTAACAAATCGCCGGAAACTATGAAGAGTTATTTTCCTTCTGCGATTATTATCCTCTCTTTCAGAAAAGCCGATCCTGTCAAGTGTTAACTCAAATTGTCTTACTAAATGTACGTATAGAGCAGTGTTGTTATCGACTTTAATCTGATTTCTCATCGCAAATATGCGATCCCCTGGTTTGATAGGAGGAATTACAGTTGCTGCAAATGACTTTCCATATTTATTGACCTTAACAATTCGGCGAGGTCGCTGTCTGTATTCAAAGAATGTTTTAAGTTGATATACTATCTCATCTGTCAGATATACTGTTCTTCCTTCCCTTGTCTTTGTCACTTCTGCTTGTAAATGTATTCGGGCAGGTCTGGAACTAAAGTCTATATCCTTGAAGCGTATAGAAAGGGCCTCACTTGCTCTCATTCCAGTAGCTGCTAAGAGCATGACAAACGTTTTGAGTCGGATACTAGAGCAGCCAAGAATGATTTTCTGAATATCTGCTTTGTCTAGAGCCGCTTTTTGTTCTTTCGTTGACTTTGGCATCCGAACCTTAATTCTAAATTTATAGTCCGAAATATCAATGTCATTATAGAGTAAGAAATTTTTCGCAGCGCTTATGAGTTGCAATCGAGTTACACTTGACAAATCTTCTTTTGATAATGCAACATTATAAGAGGATAAAACTTGATAAACATCCGTTTCCTTATTTTGTAGTTTTTTGACCAGCTGATCGAGGTCAGTATTATAGATCTGGATGACAAATGTCTCAAATCTCTTTAGCCTTACGCTGTATCCTCTGAAAGTGTTATGGGATTGACTACCCATACTTGACAAGAAGTCCTGTAAACAGAGACTTGAGCTCTGCATGATAATGGAAAGGAGATCGTTACATATTAACTTTTAATATCATACCTTTTAAACCGAAGATATAATACTATATCATATGCAATTTTCAACACTCCTCCTAATACAAACGGTGCCGATAAAAATGAGAGAGACTGTAATATGTAACCAGCTAGCGATGGAGATACAGCTTGTGCTATATTTCTTGAAATATTTGTTATTCCAGCAGCCGCTGTTCTTTCATCCTCCTGAACTACTGCTACGATATATGACTGTCTTGTAGGTACGTCCATTTGTGAGAAAGCCATTCTAGCTAGGTAGAATGCAATAGCCAATGGAAGCGATGGAGCAAATGCAACAAGAATAATTAAAATGTTAGAAGGCAGATGGGTAAATACCATAGTATTTATCAAACCGATTTTATCTGCAAGTTTTGCGGCTACAAGAAATGAGAATGCGGTTAGAACACCTGCAATAGACAAAATATAGGATAAAATTGTTAATTCAACTCCAAACTTTGTAAAAAACCAAAGAGAGACAATACTTTGAATAACGAATCCTCCAGCGAAAGAATCGATAGCAAAAAGACCCGATAGCTTAGTAACAATTTCTTTCGACTTGGGTGATAGAGTTTGTTTGAACATTCTACCTCTGTTAGTTGTAGAAGTATTCATATTCCTATTAGCCTCTATTCCATTTGACATTACAAAGTATATTCCTAACACTCCCAAGCCAATTATGCTATAAAGTAAAAAGAGAGGTTTGATAGATTCAATTTGATTCAAACCATAATGTTGTGCAAAGATCTGTGGCAAACCAGTAACCAAAATACCTGCAGACATTGCAAATGTCCCAGCCATATTATAAAGAGCATAAACTGTGTTTCTTTTCTTAGGATCATTGATTGTTTGTGGTAACATTGCTTGTTCTATGGTAAGAAAAGCACCTATTTCAGTTCCAGTTACATTAATAGTGCCAATAAAAGCAGATATAATCAATGCGATGTAGTTATCTGTTTCAAAAAATACTATACCTGATATAGACATTAAAACTGAATATGCAATTAGTACTTTCCTTCTACCAATCCTATCAGCATAAAAGCTAGCTATCAGAGTAAAGATTACACTATTTAACAGAGTGACAGTTAGTATAAAACCAATGTAAAGATCATCGAATCCGATTATCTTTAGATAAATAGCAAGAACTACACTCAAAAAGCCATATGCAAATGTTCTTAATGTCCTTGCCACTAATAGTAACTTACCATCTTTTGTGAGCCATTTAAATGGAATAATTACTTTGGAGTCCATTCTAGCTCCATATGAATTTCTAACTTTTGGTTTTCTTTAGCATAAAGAAACTTAGCTATTGGGCCAATAGGATTTATAGTAGTAGTTTTAGAAGATTTAATGCCGGGACTAGCAGCTGTATTGATATTAGTAGCAGTTTTGGCTCTGTCTTTTGTAGGTAGAATTTTTGTTATTTCAATAGAATTATTATTTTTCAATGATTGCCCAATTTCTATCAAGATCCTTGATATTTCATTTTTCTTTGCATCATCACTATTGTATCTAAATGTGGCTTCATGTGTTTCACGATAGTGCTCAAGCATTCACATCATCTTAATCCAGTGCAGCACAGATTGCGAAAGTTAAGCCTGACCGGTTTTAGCAAGAGCATAGTGTTTCCAGCAATACATAATCTAGGAAGGATCCTCATAAGGATTGCTTATAAAGTCTGTTATTGTGGCCAATATCTTCTGTCTCCTGTTATATGTTCTGCAATTCTAAATGCTAATGCGGATATTGTCAAAGAGTGGTTTATCCATAGTACTAACAGTCACAATAGTAGTACTAATATACTTTATTTGGATACGGCTATAAAACAAATAAAGATATGATGTAAAGCCACATTTCGTATATGCTTATGGTATCGTATTAAGTGGCCAAAGAAGGAGTGATATTTAGAAAATATAGATAACAGCATTACAATAATAACAATATATGTAATAAAGAGAGTTAATACGCATAGCTTCTAAATATCTTTACGATTTGATGCCAGTTACTCTGAATCTATATTGATTCTTATAAATATCTTGGTAAAACCTAGCATAACTTTCTGCGGCATCATAGGTTGAAAAAATTTGTCTCAATCCTTCAATTGCAGTCTTATTTCCATATACATCTATAATTTCCACGTTATAGTATTTTGGCAGTTTTTTTAGATATTTTATTGTTAAGAATAGGTTGAACAACAGGAATGATGTTATAGCGGCTACAATTATCACAAGTTCAAATCCTTTTGCGAGGTTAAAAATATATGTTACTAGATTATCCTGCAACCATTTGTATGCAATAGTAAAGACTTTGACCAATGTGGTTACAATAAATTCAAACAACATCATCTCTACATACATCCTTTGTAAATGATACTCTATAATAAATTTTTTACATTTCCCCCGTAGACGTTTATTATCTACTACTATTCGCCGTCATTCTAAGAATATCTACCTGACCACTATGCAGCCAATATTTAGTTCTTCGTGACTGGGCTTTACATCGTGTTTACCAGCTAGATGCAGATGTAAAAGAACATAGTTAACTTGATTTAGCAACGGTTTGTTTGCTTCATCTCCTTTGCGTGATTTGCTCCTAAGATCCTCAGGAATACTTCCACCAATCATTGAAGCTCTTCATACTAACTTATGAGTTATGGTACACTATTTCAATTATATCTTTGACATATTTGGCTAAATGATTGCTAAAGATCGGAACCAGGACACCAAATAATGGTAATTTGAAGCAATGGTTACTTTTAATGTTAATGGTTCATCTTTCATTTTGTAATGATTTCTTAATGCTTGGTTCAGTTATTCTAGCTCTCACGCCTTAATTCGTATATCAACATCTTGTCTTTCTAGTTGAAGTTATATCATGTTCACTAGCTGATTATTTTTATAACTTTATTATAGAATTGGTATATTATTATATATATTTGGTATTATTAGGACTATGTGGATTAGGTATTAAAGGAGGGCTTGTGTTAGGTCTAACTGCAGCTGAGATTTTAACATCGTATTGGAATTTTAGATATAGATCATCATGTCCCCCAAAGGTACATGTTTTCAATAGGAGAATTCATCATGGCGAGATAGGTGCATTATTAGCGTTATCTTCTTTATTATTAAGGAGGAGTAATCCTGTTGCGAGTATAGCCGCAATACTAACAGGTATTGGAATAGGACTTGTTAAGGATGATCATGCAGACATGGCTGACTGGTTCAAGCTCAAAAAGAACGAAATTAATAGGCATAAAGATAAACAAGAAGATAACAATTTCCAAATCAATGAGACAAAACGATCATAATATACAAAAAATGAAAGAGAAAGCGATAATTTACAGGATAAATTTTTCCTTCTCAGAAGATGTCCTACTGCAACTCACTGATTTAGCAGATATAATGAAACATGCTTGTCAAGTCCATTGGAATGCATACATAATAATGGTTTGAGGATTAGCCGCATCACGCTCAAGACAATTTCAATCCAGCCTACATGATAAGTCCACGACTTTGGATAGCTCCATAATTATGACTTGATATGCCAGTGACAGATTGCAATATAAATCAGTTTTTTGCCACCCTTTTCCGCTTTACTGGAAAATGTTTCAAGAATCACGTATATTTTCTGTAATTTTAGCTTTCATTTCCGAAGTCATCTCCTCTTGTTTTATAGCATGTACTTCCCATGCGTGTTGGTAAGCATTTTTTATAATATCTTCCTCTCTTTCTCCTTCGATTATGTAGCCACAGTCTAATCCAATATCGCGGCAAGCTAATTTTTTCATTTCTCTAGTACACAGAATAACACTGCTTAATAATTATCTCTTTACAATATTTTATCTTGTTAGCCTGTTTAATTAATTTATTATGGTGGAAGATTAGGTAGTCAGTTAAATGATCAAATATAAGCGTAACCGATTGAGAAGAAAAGTTCGCTGCAGAATATGTATGTGTCCAATTCCTCGGGGACTCCAAAATATACATACTATAATATGTTGAATGAAAAAGACTTTATTCTATGTTTATCTGCTTCACATTTGATTTGGGTTGTTCTTTTTCCTTGAATAACAGAATATATTGATGTTTCCTAGTTCATTAACTACTACAAGGCAACCCTTTATCAGATTGAACTACCAAGGCACAACACAACTATTGATCATGATCGTCCAGACTTCCGCTACCCATGGTGTATCATTGCTTTTAATGACACCCTTTTCTTTGAAGCCTGTTCGCAGTTGGTTTGCAGAAATATATATGAAAGGATACACTTGGCAATTATTCTTACGGTCAGAAATATTGTATAAGGTGAGAAGTTTACAAGTACAATGACGGCATGTTTTGTTCGTGCTGTGGAATGCAGTCAACACAAACACCTCGCAGTAGAAAATATGAAGGAACACTTAGGAAGAGAAAAGTTAAGAGGAAGATGGTGGAAGGTAATGAACCAAACTTCGATTTTAATTTTAAAACACATCGTATAAGTGAAACTTATATAAAATCATCTTATGTAGTATAGTAATAATCCAATATGTCAGAGCCTGCTGAACTTGAGTTACATTGGATAGGCCACGATGGCTTTACAGTACGTGGCAAAGACACCAGCAATAACGACATTACAATATATATCGATCCTTATCAACTTTCGAAAATGCAAAAGAATAAAAATGATGCAGATCTTGTTTTAATATCTCATAATCACTATGACCATTTAAGCATAGATGATTTAAAACACGTTATAAGCAAACAAACAAGTATAATTGCCGCTAAGGAATGCAGTGAACAGCTAAAAGAAGTAGATGTACAAGAAGTGAAAACTGTAAGTCCAGGGGATAAAATAGTTATTCGAGACATCCCAATTGAAACTGTGCCGGCGTACAATACAAATAAGAAATTTCATCCAAAACCTGATGAAAAAGTTGGTTACGTTTTTACTGTGAGCAATCAACGTATTTACCATACTGGTGACACAGATATAATTCCGGAAATGAGATCAATTAACCCAGATATAGCACTTGTTCCTGTATCAGGAACATATGTTATGACAGCGGAAGAGGCTGCTCAAGCAGTAAATGAATACATTAGACCAAAAAAAATAGCAATACCTATGCATTATGGATCAATAATTGGCACAGACAAGGACGCTGAAAAATTCTCACAGCTTGTTAAGATATGTGAGACTAAAATTTTAAAACGAGAATGATACCAGATTTAATTGAATTGAAGGTAGAAAATAAAATAAAATAAAATAAAATTTGATAACACTCTATGAAAAAAGAGTATTTAAAAACTTAAATACGATTTCTTTTTTATATAAATGAAAATGGCAGCAAAGAAAAAAGGATCAAAGTCTGCAAAGAAAGTGAAAGCAGGGGCTAAATCCAAGAAGTGATCATTTAAACGATCTTTCTTGCGGTGTTTCCCTTTCTTTTGTCAATCACAACATTTACAGACCTCTAATGTTTTGCAAACTATTTTTAATTTAGCTTTCAGTTAAGTATATGGTAATAATCGCAGCAATATTGCAAATAAAGTATAATGCAATCCAAAGAACAATATCGCTTTGGCTTGAAGAATATTTGTAATCAGCAATACTAATTTAGCTGTAGTCTTTTTTCATAATATCTTTTATTTTAATACTATAATAAGGAGATATAAAAAAGGGAAAAAGGAAAATTCTGATCTAAATTGTATGCTATAAGGTGATGACAGAGAACTTATTTTTACAAACAATATAAAGATTAATTCAAATACGTACTAAATAATAATATTTGTAAATTTAATATTCTTTATTCTATCTTTTAAGAGATCTATAAAAATGCTAAAATTGCAATAAAATAAAGGAACAAATATGATATTCCCTCTTCTTGTTACTTTAAAAGTTGACCTTAACTGATCCATACAATTGCGACGGGTAATGCCATATTATTATCACAGGAAGACAAGGCGGTATAGAATGGAACAACTGCAAACAGTAAGATAGATGTTAAAGGGCTGCCTACGCCCATTTATAACCGCTTTTTTGACTTTAATTTTTCATAAATAAATCTTCATAAATTCAATTCTGCTTCAACTAGTTCACATGCCAGTAACTTAAAAAAGAGGTAAAATCAACTTCAAATGTGATGTTGGAGGGAGGTAAGACTGTTTTTCGGAGAGCAGGTTTTGAATTTCAATTAAGACATCTTCTAGTTATTGGGGTTTTAGGTATTGTATTTACGACCGCATTTATAATGCGTTCTTATCCAGGAAAATACGGATTCTATCTAAATGAATTTGATCCTTACTTTGACTATCGTGCGACTAAATATATTGTAGATCATGGCCTTGGTGCATACTGGAAATGGCATGATACCATGACATGGTATCCTGAAGGACGCAATATTCCAGGCACATCGCAGTCGGGGCTACACATAGTTGCTGCATTTCTATATAGTATTTTTGGTCACGGTATTTCATTGCTAGATTTTACAATCATATTGCCTGTGATTATGGGTTCACTCACTGCCATAGTTATTTTTGCGCTTGTAAGGGTAATAGGTGGCACTTCTGCAGGAATGTTTTCAGCTCTTCTATTTTCCTTCTCGCCTGCTATAATTCAAAGGGGAAATCTAGGATGGTTCAAATCAGAACCTCTGGGCTTATTTTTTGGTTTGCTTGCTACTTACTTGTTTATTTCTGCAATTAAGCATAGAGAAATCAAGTATGCTATCCCAAAAGCAGTTGTAGGAGGACTTATGCTTGGACTTGCTAATGCATCGTGGGGAGGAATTCAGTATTTTAGTATCCCAATTTCATTATTTCTTATTGCACTTCCGTTCTTTAGAAGAGATACAGGTATCCCGATGTATGTAGCAATTACATTTACGATATTTGCCCTGATATCAGCAGGAGCTTTTCCAAGACCTGGCATTTCATTTGTATTTGGTTTACCAGGTATTGCTTTGATTGGTGGCACAATATTTCTGTGTATCGCGAACTTTTTGAAAAAGTTAAGTCAGCCAAAGACAGAAATCCGAAATACACTCTTTCTTTTAGCTGCATTTGTTATTGTAGCAGGCGGTATCATAGGTGCAGGAGTATATCATCCATCCTCATTTAGATACCTAAACTCAGTAAATCCATTTCTCTCGTCACAAAATGCTCTAACTCAATCAGTTGCTGAGCATTTTACACCTACGTTGGTAGATTATTTTTCAAACTATTCAATATTGTTAATGTTTGGTGGATTAGGTGTTTGGATGGCATTTAAACGAAGGGACGATATGTCGATATTTGCATTAATAATCGGATTGACAGGAATTTATGTTAGCGCTACATTTGCCAGGCTATTAGTCTTTGCATCCATGGGAGTCATCGTCTTAGCAGGATTGGGAATATACGAAGTAACACAAAGTATACTTGAAATTAGGGAATCATCATCAGCTATGTTTGCAACATCAACAGCAAAGGCAAGAAAAATTAACAGAAAAAGGTTTGACCATAGTACTGGCGGATTACAACGACAACCGTCCAAAGCAAGAATTATTAGAATTGTCTCAGTAGTCATGATTATTTTTATACTTTCAATCCCAATGATATATCCACCAAATTCTAATTGGCTGATTTCAGCAGATATTCCTCCGTCTATCGCTAACGGTGGAACAGGATATAAAATACAGACTAATGATTGGATAGATTCTTTAAATTGGATTTCAAAAAACACCCCAAAAAATGCAATAATTGCGTCATGGTGGGATTATGGATACTGGATAACTACTTTAGGCAATCGAACCAGCCTAGCAGATAATGGAACCATAAATCAAACTCGTATACAGACAATTGCAAAAATGTTCATGGAAAAACCCGAAGACTCAATTAAAATCGCTCGACAATTAAAGGCAGACTACATTTTAGTCTACGTTGTAGCTCAACGTCTGGCAAGTGCAAGTCCAAATACTTTATATACGTTGGGAAATGGCGGAGATGAAAGTAAGAAGCAGTGGTTCATTAGAATAGGGGGGTTCGATGAGAATAAATATTTAGAACAAGATGGAGTAACTCCTACACCGTTATTTTGGAATGCAACACTTCTCGGTCAGTTGATACCCTTTACTGTGCAAGGTTATGCTTCAAGAACCAACATTCAATCACAATACTCTCCGGGTACGATTGCCATTTATTCCAAAGATATTAAATACCCACAGAGCAGTGTAAATGGCACTAACCAGCCATTAAATTTGGTATATGCATCACCAAGTTTCAACAGTAATGATCCAGGACTAGTTTTTGGAGTTCTAATTTACAAGGTTAATCAAAACTACATACCCAAATCTAATAAATAATGGGACTCTCCCAAATCCAAAAAACTTATGCACCATCATCAATTAAAAGTACCATTAATGCATAAGTAGGACATCTTTATCAAAACTATCAAAGCATTTACTTCTCTTTATCTTCCAAGAGAGCGGCGTATAAAAACGGTAACAATGTGGTTGCTTCGCCATGAATTGTGGTGTGCCGAGCTTTTGTTGTAACCTTTCTCCAAGAAATCGCTTCTTCAACAAGAGCACCACTTAAGCTTCCATCCCATTCAGGTGCTGTGGTAATGTATACTGCATAATCTAAGCCGCCTTTAAACTGATTCCACCAAAGCGTATGATGTTTTGAAATACCGCCACCAATCATTAATGCACCAGATTTTCTTGCGTCGTATACAACATCGGATAATTTTGTTTCATCCATCATAATATCAATTTTGAAATCTCTGTGTTGTTGATAAAATGACCAAATCTGGCTTCCAACTGCGCCATCAACTATGCCAGGAACGATAACAGGAATCTTATTCTCGTGAGCCCAATATAGAAAAGATGATTTACCAAGAGTGCTACCGATATAATCCAGAATTTCATATGAAGGAACTTCACGTTTTCCGTGTTTGTTATACAAGTTATTCAGACATGCCTGTACTTTTTCTTCTATTAACGGTCCATAATTTGACATAGGAATTAATACATTTCCTAGGCGATGGATTTTTCTCTTAAAAAGACTATGATCATCCATTCTAAACTGTCCTGCATAATACTTATCATAAGTTCTAGCAATATCATGATCAATGGCACCACAGGTGGTAATTACACAATTAAACATTCTATTTTTTATCATATCACGAATTATCCCTCTAATACCAGTCGACATTAGGGCCCCAACAAATGATAGGAACCTTGTACATTCCGTTTCATTCTGCATACTTCGTAGGATATCTAAGCCATCAGAGAGATTTCTAGATTCAAAGCCGCCAGATTGTGCCATGCTGCTAAAGATAGAGGCGATATCATTAGGCTTTATTGAATAATCATTTACTATATCACTTAATAAATTATTCTTAATTTCTTTATTATTATCATTATTTTTGTTTTTTTTATTTTTTATACCCTGTGTAGCCATATATACATATGCAGATTATTTTCATTATATAAAATATCTTTTTACTGTTTTATTTCTAACACCTATACTATTGAGATTGTGCTAATAATATTGTAATAAAATTGTATTCATACCAAATGTGTATGTACTTTCTTATCGCATATTAACACATGGCAAAAGTAGCGATTACAAGTACACATTGTGAGTCGGTCGGCATAGCCTGCCAAAAGTATTGCTTGTAATTACCAATTGCATAAATTATAAGACACATATTCCTGTATTGTGATAGTTTACGATGATCCTGATGCCCTGCTTGGTCCTGCGGTTTCTGGCTTGGCTACCTGAAGATCATTTAACACCTTAGATACTCCTGACACATTCCATGCTGCTCGACCAGCTAAGCGTCTTTCTTCATATGTCTCTACAACTCCTTTTAAGATTACAGTAGAATTGTTCACGGATACTTCGATTTTCGAAGAATTAATATTATTGTTTTTTTTGATGTTTTCAATTATGCTATTTTTCAATTCTTCATCGCTTTTGCGTCCAGCAACGGTAGAGGAATCATAAGGATTGTTGCCCCAATAATAACCTGAATAATAATCTTCTGAAGGCTCCTTTCTAGGCTCCCCTCCTCTCTTTTGTTCTTCCATTATCAGATTATAATTAAAACTAACTAATTTAAAAATTTGGATACGAAATGCTATAAAGCTGCTTTTAACTACTCTGATATGTTTAAATGGTATTTAATAACGTCAAAACAACCTAATGGGCGATTGTCAAGATCATCTATTATAGAGGATAGAAAAGTCAATAAGGTTTAGTAACAGCATAGAGGAAAAGCTAGTAGAACCAGTAGGTGATGGTTACTGGCACCACATTTATTTCTCATGATTTTTATATATTATAAGTAGAATTTTTAAAAGCAAGGTCTAGTCCTATTAGTAAGATGCAAAATAGCCATACTTTCAGTGGGAGGAAAATTGATCCACCAGATATTTTCCCAGATATGACGGTTTCACAGCTGATTAATTTCTTTGGAGCAACTGGATACAATGCCCGCAGGCTTGCTGAAGCAGCAGAAATTACTAAACAGATGATTGAAACAAATTCTACAGTGTGTTTGACTTTGGCAGGTGCAATGACTCCACTAGGCATGGGCAAGGCAATTGCAACTATGATTCAAAATGGGTTTATAGATTGGATCATTACAACTGGGGCCAATGTATATCATGATTTGCACTTTGCTTATGACTTGCCTGTGCGTCAAGGTCATTTTAATGTCGATGACGATATTCTATATTCAAAACAAATAGTTAGAATATATGATGTGTATATAAAAGAAATAGGCACGTTACAAACTCAAGACCTTATTATTCAAAATCAACTTAAAAATCAAAAAGAGCTATCTTCCTGGACTGGTTCAACTGCTAATATATCTCGTTTGTTAGGCAGGGCCGCAAAGGAGGCATCTAGCCATCCTGAAAAATCCTTTATGGTTGCAGCGTATGAAAATAATGTCCCAGTTTATATACCTGCGATAGGTGATTCGTCAATTGGTCTTAATATGCTTCCACTTTTGTTAAGAGATAATAATAGTAATAGAATTTTCCCAAATGTGATTTTGGATGTGGCTGAATCTGCTGCAATTTTATGGAAAAGTCATACATCAGGTGGAATTGAATTAGGTGGAGGTGTTCCAAAGAACTTCTTTCAACAAACTGGCCCTGCATTGTATCAAATTTTAAAGATAAAAGAAGGTGGTCATGATTATATTGTACAGCTTACAGATGCAAGACCGGATTCTGGTGGCCTCTCTGGTGCAACTTTACAGGAGGGCAAGAGTTGGGGTAAGATCAAGACCTCACATAAAGGAAATGTTATAGTTTACGGAGATTCATCTGTTTATTTTCCCATTCTTTGTTCATATGTACTTTCTGAGTGTAAACGAAGGGAGACAAAGGAACTCTATGTAAAGAAAGATGCATGGTTGAGAGAAATGAAGCAGATATATCTTAAAAATAAAATTAGATGAAAACATAATCCTATCCTAATGGCAGATTTCAGTTTAAACAGGCTAGTCCAGCCTTTTTCATACATTTAATGAATAAATTAGTATGTATACTAAGCATATACACTAATAATTATTATTTTCTCAACTCGAAGTATCTAGATATTCTAGATATGTATCAAAAAATAAACATCAATGTACACCAACAAGAGATGTCTTTTCTAGTTGTCTATATAATCAATATTGGACAGCCACAAGTTAAAGTATCTGATGCTAGAAACTACTTTATTGTAAGAGCCTGACTCTATTGGGAGGAGGTATCAGGTAAGAATCAGTTTTTATTTATCATACCTTTAATTGACAGATATGGTGAAACTAGCAATACAGATATGCTTATAACAATGAACAATATTTGGAAGGGCGCAAAAGCTGATGTGGCACTAGCCGTGGCTAATGCACTATATGTACTAGCACTGATCAGTCCTGTGATCGTGGAAAAAAATGTACCTGCGCATGTTGGACATGCGGTAAAAAGACCCATGGCTATTCCAAAGCCGCTGAAACAGGATTTATTAGCTGTATTTTTAGATTTGTTATTTTGAAACATACATAACGCGAGTGTGATATTTACACTCACCAAAGTAGATAAAATTACAGTAAGGATGAGGTTTAACGGAGTTATAAATATAATTAGATCATCTGCCAGATAAGCAGTAAACGTCGGAACAAGTCCCGGAAAATTGCAGCATGGGGTAATTATCCAAGATGGAATTGCTACCTCATATATTTTTGAAAAAGATATACCAGGTCTAAAAATTACAATTTGGGAAACAAAGGCAAAAAGCAGTGCATATGCAAACAATATACTGATGAATACAATCTGATAACTTTTTCTTTGCGAAATAATATCTATGATTAGAGGTAGGATCAACAGAATAACACCTCTTTTAGTGCCAGCATTTGATCGAATCTTCATTTTCTGCGATAAACATATACGATATACGCCATACACTATTGTGATCAAAGAACCAATCAAAAATAAAATGACTATAAACCCTAAGTTTGACAAAGATTTAGTGATATTAAAAGATACAACATTATCACTGTTTAGCTGGGATATTCTATATCCATAAAGCGCAAAAACTACCAGGATGCCAACTGTGGCTAAAAGTGTAATCCTGATGCCACTGTTTCTGATCTGAATATAATAATCTTTTTGATTTTGATTTTGCTTACTATAATTCATCTTTTGTGATACTATTTCCAAATATATTATTCTGTGTATTTCTAGCTTTTGAAATGATTGCTAAATGTAGTATGATAAAAAACTCTACACATGGTAATTGTTGTTGTTTCATATCATAAGTCTTAAGACGATGACACCATATTGAAATGTTAGCCAAAATAGTCACCATAGTTTATACAGTGAGGAATATGTTTTGATGACATTTAATTAACCTTCTATATATTATGACATCTACGCAAGGAGAATTATCATTACAACGAGCTAGTAGGCTCAAAATTGTGCTTTTGCTTAGTTCTTCTTATTTTGGCTTATCAATAATTACCGTGCTGGCTACTAATAGTTTAGCTTTGCTTTCAGAAGCTGGACATGTATTAGCTGATATAGGAGGAATTGCGCTGGCTCTTTTTGCAGTCATTTATACACGTAAGCCAGCAACTCCTCAAAGAACTTACGGTTTTTACAGAATGGAAATACTAGCATCGTTTGTAAATAGTCTAATATTGGCATTACTTTCCGTATATATTCTATATGAGGCTTTTGGACGGGTTTTTGAACCACCACACATCAAAAGCTTTCCTATAATAATAGTTGCTGCCATTGGACTTGTTCTGAATTTTGTTGGAATACTCCTGCTTAAAAACAGCAGAGGGCATCATCATCACCATACACATAATAATCATAATGATGATAATACAGACAGGCACAATGAGCAAGAAGAGATCCTAAATTTCAAAGCTGTATATCTGGAAGTTCTAAGTGATACCATAGGCACCGCGGGTGTGATCACTGCCGGTATGATAATGCTAACAACTAAATTTTATTTAGCCGATCCAATAATCAGTATTGTTTTAGCATTATTCATGATTCCTAGAACATGGTCGATTATGAAAAAGGCAATTCATATATTGATGGAAGGATCTCCATCTAACATACCGCATGAGAGAGTAAAAGAAGCAATACTTGGCATTAAGGGTGTAACAGGCATATTCGAGCTTCATATATGGACTATAACATCAGGTATGAATTCATTGTCAGCTCATGTAGTCATAATCGATACAAGCAAATCACAGGTAATTCTCCAAGAAATAAATGCCATACTTGAAAAGGAATTTAAAATAATACATTCAACAATTCAAATAGAGACATACCATCAGGAAGAATCTGGCAAATTCTAGTAAATGTATAATATTTAAGACTGTAATCAATAAAACTTACGAACATCACTATGTAGTTAGGGTTATAAGTAAATCAATATAAGCCGTAATGAATGTCTGATTCAAGTCAGCTTCTTGTTCGTAGGATCAAGGATGGCACAGTAATAGACCATATTGAATCAGCCAAGGCATTATTTGTTTTACGTGCATTAAATATAACAGGTAAGGAAGGAAACGTAATTACAGTTGCGTTAAATGTTCCTAGCAGCAAACATCACAAGAAGGATATAATCAAGGTTGAAAACAGATTTTTGGAAATGCATGAAACTAACAAACTTGCGCTGATTGCTCCTCATGCGACAATCAACATCATAAAAGATTACAAGCTAATTGAGAAACGCAAGATTCAGCTTCCTAAGTCTATTGTAGGAATATTTCGCTGCCCAAATTTGAAATGTATTACAAATAGCGATGAAAACATTAGCCCCATTATCGATATCATGGATAAAGAAAAAATTATATTAAAATGCAGGTATTGTGCAAGGACATTGACTATTGATGAGCTTGTATTTTAGCAAGCTTTCCGGATAATTTGTATCCAAATCCCATAGCTACAAAGAGAGTCACTAAGCTCGCTATCAACGTTAACATTACATTCATTTTGATAATATAGTATGTTACAATACTTACAATTATAGCTGGCACAGAAATTACAAGTGCCAAGATAGTTGCTGCCATAAATATTGCAATTGTACTAGATTTGGTTGGTTTTGGATGAGGCGCATTACCATCACCATTCTGATCAGTCACCTTGACTCTCATATATTGAATTGCTATGAGAGCATATATATGCTATTATTGATTTATTGATTCATAGCCATCCTATCTGACGCTTATAATAGTTCATCAATCGTACGTGTCTCATGCGTTCGCCTGCTGTTTTGGATTTCTCTATTTTAATCATATGAGTTCTCAGTTGGCTGAGGTCACACATACACACGCCAGCAATAGGTCTATATTTGGTATTAGAGACTTCGTGTTTTTTATAATCTACATAGAATATTGCCAGTTTTGTGATGACAACAGTTGCAACAATGCCACTGAAAACCAAATACAAAGCTGGACTGGAATTAATAGATACATACGGGTTACCATGGGACACATATTGTATGAACAGAATAGGTAGAAATATAGAAATAATAATTCCTACTGGAGACGCCAGCATTGATATACTTGACCATTTATCATAAGATTTAACCTCATTCTCAAATTGATCTAGCAATGTTTCGAGTCTTTTATTTAATTTTTTATAATCGCCTTCATTCTCCTTTTGAGCTTCAGGGATTAGAGGATTCATGAATTATAATAGTAAGCAGTGATTATTAAGATTATCCAGATAATCAATACCCTTTTATTTATATCATTATATATATTATGCATATATTATAACAAAAACGGCATATTTATTAATAAATTATCACAAATAACCACTCAGATCGTAAGTAAACCTATTGATTTCCACATACAAGCAACTAAAGTAAAAAATTTTAGTCAATATGCTTCCATAATTTGAATTTGTTTCATACTTTGAGACACATGCACATAATCTTGTATATATATTGATATTTATATTTCTTGAACATCAAAGGAAAATGCATATCCGATGAATGACCAGCCACGTAAAATAAAGATCAGGTTTGCTAAGGAAAGAAATAATTCTATCACACCAGATATAATTATGAAATCATTTTGGGTTAGCACATCTCTTGCCCTAATTCTAACAATACCACCATTAGCAATCTTCATAGCGATATTTCATAATGGTGGTAATTTATTAATGGGTATTGTAATTGGTTTTGGCATTCACTTTATACTCTTTTCACAATCGGTAAGGATTTCTTCATTTATAACATCTTTCCTTGATGATTGAAAAATCATATTTTGATTACTGTTTCAGACTAGTCAATTAATCAACCATAATACCGATTTTCATTACCTTTTTGTTTTGTAGCTAAATTAAAATTATTGACATCATCAAGAAAGAGTTGAAGTATATGCTTGGAGTGTTATACAGTCAGATATGAGCAAGATTAGTATGCCTAGCAAAATTTTCGGTACTGTGCTTTCTCACGGTCTGAGAGGCAGAATGCTTACCAAGAGTGAATTACAAACACTTGCAGAAGCTCGCGACATGGAAGAGTTAGTTACAAGATTAAAGAACACGGTTTATCTTGATGCATTTGCAAAACTAACAAAGCCTTATAATGCTGAAAAAATAGAGGGAGCACTAAGAGAATACCTCGTAAATGCACATGCAAAGATGGTTAATGTCACAGGTGGCTCCGGAATACTGAATGCTTATTTTACCAAATATATTACTTGGAATCTAAAGATAGTATTAAAAGGTAAAGCATTGGGAAAATCATATGAAGAATTGCTCCCAAAGGTAAATCTAAGGGCAGAAGAGCTAGTAGGTAGACGAGATATAATTGTAAAATCGCTTGTATCGAAAAATCTGGAAGAGGCTGTTGCTGCTGTTTCCGGTAGTGAATTTGGTGAAGATGCAACAAAAGCGGCATCAATTTACAAGGAAAAGGGCGATCTAAGAATATTTGATATCTACCTAGACCATGTTTTTTATCATGAGTTGGGCAGAGCAATGAATGCAGAATCTCAATCTCCAGATGTTAAGAAGGTTGTGTCAACTGATATTGATTCATATAATGTCCTTGCTATTCTCAGAGGCAAGTTCTGGAATCTTAGTACAAATGACATTAATGACTTGATAGTAACTACTACATCAAAAGTTACAAGGGATACATTACAAAAGATGATTAATGCAGAGAAGATCTCTGATGCAATTGGAGAATTATCTAGTACTGTATATGATGGAATAATACCTCAAGGAGCTGCTAATGATATAGATGCAATAATGCAATTAGAGTCAGGTTTTGAAGCTATAGGATTAAAGAGAGTTATAGGTTCGTTTAGGACCATGTTCAGCGTAGGAATTATGCTTGCTGCTTTAAAGCTCATGATAGTAGAGGTCAGAAACTTGTCTGCCATATCCTCTGGTATAGAGCAAAAAGTTCCTACGGAAACTATAGTTTCTAGGCTCGTTAGGCCTGAGTGATGTTTTATTTTTCATTATTTTGCTAGTATTTTTATTTTATTTCATTTTTGCAATAAAAATTTTACTTTCATCGTTGCATCTTGGGTATTAGTCTCTTTGCCTGATATTACTACCACTATTCTTCGTGTGTTCCTTTGTAGACATTTAATTCTTTTAAAATATTTATCACGATTGGAATCTCTAAATCAAGTTGCATTGCAATGAATTCCTCTCCTATGCCAGATAAATAAAGATTCATCACAACTTCTTTTTTTTCTCGAGAAACACCCTGCGTTCCAAGCATACGCCATTAGTTGGTGTATTGATAATTTAAGAATTTGTATTGTTGCTCTATTACTTTGAAATTTTATTTCTTATTTTTTTAGTTTTTTTCAGTTTCGGCTCAGGAACACTTTTACCCTGAATCTGGTTATCTTTCCAAATGAGGTTGGAATAGAGCATTTTTGGCACAAGTTTTTTGAATTCTATCCCTTCTCCAACATACCATTTTGGAAACCATTCATATAGATGTAATCTAATAGTCTGAATGTATACTATCAACCCTTCTATAAGCATTATTCCGATATTACCTCCGATTAATACTGCCAAACCACCGCCATGGGTAAATGACTGATTTACAGTAACAAGCAATGCAGCATGTACTAAAAGCATAATTCCAATTCTAGTATAACTAATTACATTGGAAAGAACTTCTATAATTCTCACAAGGATAACTTCTATAACGATTCCCATAAAGCCGCCACCTTCATCTCCGCCATGACCATGTTTAGCAGCTAATTTTTGCTCCTTCATTCCACCATAGATCATTATTCCAATAGTGCCAAAAATTACAGGTGGCATTGCCTTTGCTACTAAATTAACCGTAACCCATTTACCAAACATGAATGTGAGCCAAGGAACCGGTTCTGTATGAATATGTCCAGAAATTCCAAACATCCCTATTATATCATAACCTGATCCTATGGCAGCAAGTATCAGTGCAACCACAGCTAGAAATTGTATTATAGTAGGAATATCATGAGTAAGTACAAACAATTTATTGCCATCTTGGATATTCTTTCGTAATCTGAGAAAGAAAGCTAATAATAGATGCACTATGCCCACCGCCACTGAGACTTTGAGTATTTTTATCACTTGATCGAATGTAAGCTCAGATACATTTAAAACTCCTATAAAATTACTTAATGGTGCAAAGATAGAAGATAGCACAGCTATTTCTTTTATATGGAATCCAAAGAACTCACCTGTCCCCAATCCTGCCAAACTAGCAGCAGCACCGCTTGCTGCTAGCAGTGTACCCCAAGTTCTTAAAGTGCCTGCTCCTCTGTGTCTAATAAGCATGCCGAGTCCAAATAATAATAATCCGTGACCTAGATCACCAAACATGAGACCATAAAAAAGAGGCCATACAAATGCTATGATAGGCGTAGGATCGATTTCCCCGTGTCTTGGTATTCCTTGAGTCTCAGTTATTACTTCAAAAGTACGCGTATACGACTTGTTTGTGAGAAGAGTAGGCAATACGCTGGTATTTTCATCATGTTCATCGACATATGCATCCTCAATCAACGAAATATAATCCCGAGTTAGATCCTTGAATTTTTCTTCCATCTGTACAGGTATATATCCTTGGATCATTGCAAAATTTTTTGTCCCACCTGGCTTTCGAGTAACTTCTAAGATATCTTTAGTTAACTTTGTAGCTTCGTGTAGAGAGAGAATTTTAGTTAATGTTGTAGGTGATTTTATTATCTTATCAATAATTTTAGTATTCTCTGTAGATTTTACTTGAAGCTCTTTAACCTTTGACTTAGCTTGACCATAAGCTGCACTTGGGTTTTGGGGCATATCTGTTGGAATTAGGAGCGGATGAACGCCAAAACTTCTCAGAACCTTGATTACTCTTTCTGAATCCTCAGATGAGCTGAATACGACCATTGAAGATTTTTGCTCATCAAGTTTATTGATATACAACGGAAGATCACCAAGACTCTTTTGTATCTCCTCCCTATCTTTTGAATCAATGATAAAAATATCTGAATAAAATCTCTTAAGCTGTCTGAAAGATGATAAATCTAGATTGATAGTTGCCGCCATCTTAAGAGCGGCCTCTATAGTACTATACTCTTCGAGCGACTTGGAAAGCTTGTTCTGTTCTAACAAAATCTTTTTTGGTTCATATAACAAGGTTTTGCTCTTTTCTTCCAAATCTGCTATGAAATCCTGAATATTATCAATTGCATAATCTGTCTTACCTTTTGGAGCACCCTTGAACATTGTGGCCATAACACCTGTTTCCAACGGAATTCCTAATGCCCTGACTACCTCATCGGTATCTTGGAATAACTTCTGAGCTCTCAGAAGAAGATCGTCAAGATATGGGTTAGGGTGCTCTGAAGAAGAAGTATTTGGAAGAAGATGAAGCCACTCTAGTTCTGCTAATCGACTTATTGCCTCCTGAGTCTCCATTCTAGGAAGGATTACGGTAGCTTTCATAAGTTTGGCCTGTCCCATCTTCAGTCCATCTTAAGTGTGAATTTTAATCTCTTTAAAATCTTTCCATTCCTGTTCCGAATCGAGCAAAAATAAAAAAGTAATTAGCTCATATCATATTATAGCGTATTGTAGCATATCATGAAGCATAAAATCCATTCGGAACTCCTAGACTAAATGTAGGCTTTAATGTCTAGAATTTTTATTCTACCTTGATTCTTGCATATTTACATTTATATCCAATTATAGTTTAGATCAAACCTTTTTCTATTCCTAAACTAGAATTATGACTGACCTAGGATTATGAACATCATGACTATACCATAGATTGCAATAGATTCTACCATACCTACGAAAATAAATACCCTAGACTGCATTTTGGGATTATCACTAATTGCAGCTAGACCAGCGGCGCCTACAAAGCCAAGTCCTATACCAGCCCCAGCTCCTGCCAGACCAAAGGCCAAACCTGCACCAATAAGTTTTGATCCCCCAGCATCTGAGCCTTTGGAAGGAGTCTGTGCAAAAGCTGCCGATCCCATAGTTATCAGATATATTGACGTAAATGATATAATAATGGCCAAAGTTAATATCAAATCCCGTGCTCCCCTTTTCATATAAATGGTTCGAGCATAAATGCCATATTTAATTATAACTAAATAAGAGTCATTAAACCAATAACACAAGAGTGGTACTTTTCGTGAAATAAATATACCCGCGGGTGAATGGATGATACGATGCGCAGGTAATAAGGAAAATGTAGAGTTTATAACAATAAAAAATGGTCTTTAAATTTTAGAAAGAGTCTTCTGTTTGCTCTGGTAAATCTCTTCCTTTATCTTTTGGATCATTAAATCATGTTCAGACTTTAACATCGCTCGCGCCTTCTCAAAATGACTTGAAATCATATCTTGTGTCATGGCTTACAACTACCTCCTCTCTTGTTCCACTCTTCGTTTATCTATAACTACCTTGACCTTCTTGAGGCGTACGAATTCTTCACGCTCTCTTTCTTCAAGGGTCGCACGGATAAAAGCAATAGCACTTTCATACTGAGGAATAATCACAAATTCTAATGCATTAATAAGTTTTTGTGTTCGTTCAAGCTCCTTTGCCAAACTAAAAATGGCATTTTCATATTCTGCAGCTTTGCAGACTTTATGAAGCATATTCTTAATTAGCCTTGCAGCTTTATCCACCGATGCGTTGGTCTCAACAAATCCATAAGAAAGGTCCTGGCCTCCTTCCTTTGACTTTATTTGAAGAGTGGGGATCTTTACATCTACAATCCTTCGAACATTGACATCAACTTCCATAACACTTGGGGTAGAATCTGAAATAGATTCCAACATAGAGGTACCAAGCGACATATATGCATCATAGACGGCGGTATAAATTTCACCTAACGGAGACCATATATCTCCTCTAGCTTTGTTTGCCTCTTCGATCATTTCGTCAATCTTCTTTAATAATACTTCACGCTTATCATCAAGTATCTTGTGAACCATCTTTGATACTTGCATTGAGCGTCTGATCTTGATAAGCTCAATCTTCGTTGCGCTTACTCTTTTTCCAAATGACATGGCTATCTATTTGTTCCCCTTGTAATACTGTCTCACATTCTTTTCCTTGATTTTTGTCAGTTCGCCTTCTGGGAGTGAAGATAATACATCCCATGCTCTACTTAATGTCTCTTCCAGATTCCTATTTTCATCATTGCTTTGTTTTAGAAAGTAGTTTTCAAACATATCACCAGAATCCAAATACTTTAAATCAATACCTGTCAGACCTGCTCTACCAACGATCTCAGCAAGTGCACGTACTTCTTGTGTTCTTGAATAAGCGTCATACAGCTGATTTCCAACTTCCATATGATCTGCTCTTGTCTTGCCTTCTCCTACTCCGTCCTTCATTAATCTTGAAAGAGACATAAGAACATTAACTGGCGGGTAAACACCTTTTCTAAACAAGTCACGACCAAGGACAACCTGTCCTTCTGTAATGTATCCTGTGAGATCAGGAATTGGATGGGTTATATCATCTGCCGGCATTGATAGAATAGGAACTTGTGTCACACTCCCATTATTACCTTTGATTCGGCCTGCACGCTCATAATTGTTTGCAAGATCTGTGTACAGGTAACCTGGATATCCTTTTCTGCCTGGTACTTCCTCCCTTGCCGCACTGATTTCTCTCAATGCTTCAGCATAATTTGTCATATCAGTCAAAATCGCTAATACATGCATACCTAAGTCAAATGCTAAATACTCTGCTACTGTTAAGGCAACTCTTGGAGTTATAATTCTCTCAATAGCAGGATCGTCTGCAAGGTTCAAAAATAATACACTACGCCTAAGAGCGCCAGACTCCTCTAAACTGCGTTTAAAATACTGCGCTTCAGAATATTGTACACCAATAGCTGCAAATACTACTGCAAAGTCTTCTTTTGTTCCCACTACTGTTGCTTGGCGGGCAATTTGCGCAGCCAAAATATTATGTGGCATTCCAGACCCTGAAAATATTGGGAGTTTTTGACCTCGTACAAGTGTGAGCATTCCATCGATCACCGAGATACCGGTCTGAATGAAAGAAGTTGGATATTCTCTGCGCTCTGGATTCATTGGTTCCCCATTAACATCAATAAATCTATCTGCAACCGGTTCAGGTAGTCCATCATTAGGCCTTCCCAAGCCATCAAATACCCTGCCAAGCAATTCCTGTGAAACTGGCATGGCCATTGTTTTGCCTAGAAACTTTGCTTTTGTTCCACTAATTGCAAGACCACTTGTACCTTCGAATATTTGAACCACAGCTTTCCCATATCCTACTTCCAAGACTCTTCCAAGTCTCTTTTCTCCTTCTGCTGTTTCAATTTCTACTAACTCATCAAAGGCTACTTTTGTGATCCCGTCGACGATCATAAGTGGGCCCTTAATTTCTGCTACCTTTGTATATTCAATACCACCCACAGTCTCAGACAACTACCTTTACCTCCTCATGTCCGATTACTTTATGGAATTGGTCACTCATATCTTTGTTAATATCATCTAGTTTATTTACTTGGTCGTCAGGAATTTCAAATTTAGCCTTGAGAAGGGTTGTTATCACGGGCATTGCCCTGATATCTGCAAGCGATGCGCCCTCTTTAAGAGCTCTTTGTGCTTCTTTGTGGAAATTGACCATTAATTTTACTAGTTTCAACTGTTTCTCAGGACCACAGTACGTATCTACCTTATCAAAGGAGCTTTGTTGTAGAAGGCCGATTTTAATCATTCTTGCTACTTCTAAAACCAACTTTTCTTCATCTGGCAATGCTTCAGGACCCAACAATCTGACTATTTCTTTCAAAGTGTCTTCTCTTTGGAGAATATTGTATGATTGTGCTCTCAAATCATACCAATCTGCACTTACATTTTGCTTCCACCATTTTGATACATCTTCAAGGTATCCTGAATATGACTGCATCCAATTAATTGATGGATAGTGCCTAGAATAGGCTAATCTTGTATCAAGAGCCCAAAAAGTCTTGATGAATCTAATCGTATGTGTTGTGACTGGTTCAGTAAAGTCAGCTCCAGATGGAGACACCGCACCGACTAGAGTTACAGAGCCGGCTCTTTCAGGTGAACCTAATGCTCTTATACGTCCCGCTCTTTCGTAGAATTCAGCCAATCTAGAAGCAAGATATGATGGATAACCCTCCTCTGCAGGCATCTCTTCCAATCTACCGGACATTTCTCTCAGAGCCTCTGCCCATCTACTTGTTGAATCTGCTACTAGTACAACGTCAAATCCCATATCTCGATAGTATTCTGCTATTGTAACCCCTGTATAGATAGATGCTTCCCTAGCCGCCACTGGCATATTGCTGGTATTTGCGACGAGTACAGTTCGTTCCATAAGTGGGCGACCTGACCTTGGATCGATTAAGTGTGGAAATTCCACAAGCACCTCAGTCATCTCATTACCACGTTCACCACAGCCAATGTATACTACAACTTTTGAATCTGCCCATTTTGCAATTTGATGCAATGTGACTGTCTTTCCTGTTCCAAAACCTCCTGGTATAGCACCAGTCCCACCTTTTGCAATTGGGAAGTATGTATCAATTACACGCTGTCCTGTAATTAACGGTACAGATGGATCGTACCTTTCGGCATAAGGCCTCGGCCTTCTAACTGGCCATTTATGATACATCTTCAATTCATCTTTATTACCATCTTTTTCTGTACTGGCAATTATACTTTCAATGTCATAATCACCTTCTCTCACTATATCGGTAACCTTACCACCACGGTGGTAAGGTGGAACCAATATACGATGTGTCAATAATGGAGTTTCTTCTACAGTACCAAGAATTGATCCTGCACCAATATCATCTCCTTTCTTTACAGATGGTATGAAACGGTATTTTTTTTTCATATCTACAGGACTTGTAGCTATACCTCTACCAATGAAGGATCCTGATTTTTGGGCAATTTCTTCAAGTGGTCGTTGTATTCCATCGTAAATTTTTCCTATTATTCCAGGGCCCAGCAAAACTGAAAGCGGTTGGCCCGTACCAACTACAGGTTCACCTGGCCTTAAACCAGAAGTAGATTCGTAAACCTGGATAAAAGCAATATCACCCGTTAATCTGATAACTTCACCAATTAATTTTGACTCACCTACCTCAACAGTCTCGTACATCTTTGTAGAAGACATACCATCTGCTCTTACCGCTGGGCCACTGACCCAGACAATTCTTCCTTTAGCTACCATTTCCTATTTGTTACCCCTCAACATCTGGACAATATTCTTCCTTATTAAAGGTTTGAGTCTTTCGATACGTGAATCCAAAGTATTATCAAACGTTATCGATCCATCAGCAGACCGCAGACGGATTCCACCAATCACGTTTATCGGCTTGTCAGATAATTTCAGTTTGACTTTGTTATTGCTATGGGAATTAGAAATTGCGTCTTTAACAACTTCAAAGTCATTGTTGTTACATTCTATGATAACCTCATCAGATCCTATTTCAGAAATACTATTTTCAAGCATTTTTGTAATAAGTGCTTTGTAACCTTGAGTTTTATTTGAAGAGGCGAGCTTTAATTTTGCTCTCTCAAAAGCGTCATTAACAGCAGTTTCAATTATAACTAGTTCTTTGTTTCGGGCACCTAGTCTGCTTGAACCAACAATCTGTCTCCTTAGGTTTTCTGCTAGCTTCTTAGCTCCTTCTACAATTCTTGAATATTCAGATTCTAAATTTGTTCTAGATGATTCAAGGTTTGTTATTGACTCCTCATATGCAGAATCAAGCTGTTTAATTAAATCTGCTTCCCTTTGAGTAAGAACTTTATCTATTGTTCGCTCTAGTGCAGAAGTCGAACTCATTGTATAGTGTTGTCGCTGTATAACGTGATTTTAATCTTTTGTTACAATAAAGTCAGCAAAAATTTGCAGATTTGTCTTGATAGTTCTTTTTTCTTTTTTCTTTTTTAGCAGCTTTGAGTAGGTGCATATTAGATGTGAAAATCATGTTCCATTGAATTGAAATTTAATTGAATAAAAATGACTTTTCAGAAACCTTCGAATTTTAAAAATCATATCGGGCTAGTATTAATATCTGTACAACATTTCCAGCGATCGATATTTATCTGTCTACATATCTGCTTATCCATTTATCATTTATCCATCCTCTTTTGATTTGAAATTGCTCCTATGTAAATTCAGTTTCAAACTTGTAAGGTTACATGAAAAATTTACTTATTTATAACCTTGATTTTTTTTCAATTTCATATTTAACTCTCTTGCTAAAGATTTGATACTGATAATATGACTACCCTCCCAGTAAACCTTATTGCAATTTGTACATTGAAAGAACTCATCGTGCCACTCTATGACTTTAGATGGCAAATGTCTTTTAATGTCTGGAATGCTTCTTCCTTTTATTATTAATCCATTGCATAGAGAGCACCTTGAATCCAATGTACTAAAACCTATTGACGTGATTTTGCATTTAGATAATACATGAGCAAGATCTTCAAGATCGTCTGAACCCTTGAGTAAAGCCCCACACGCTCCTGCTTTTATAACTCTCCTGAATAAGTCCCTATCACATGTTAAAATAATTCTGTCCTGAGCAACTCCAATTTTTAATATATCATCATCACTAAAATGTCTCAGATACAGGGTATCAAAACCAAAAATACGTAATTTGCGAGCGATACTTCCCAGCATTGCATCTGCTAAAAAAGTTGGATTCGACTTGCTAACTAACCACTTCGCCTCTGCATTCTTCGCAAGAAAACGTTCCTTCATCAAATTGCAAAAGATCAGACCATTCACCACATTCATCGCAATAACCAGAAACATTGCCTGCAGATCGTCCTATTTCTCCTCTCATTAGTGAGGCCTTCTCAGAAATCACATCAACTAAATCAGGAGTGACAGCAATAACGTCTGATGCTGAGATGATGCCTACCAATCTATTCTTATAAACTACGCCAAGACGTTTTATGTTATGTTGTCTCAAAATGCGAGCAGCTTCAGTAATGCCTTCTTCCCCTTCTATAGTGTGTAGCTTTTGCATTATATCCGAAGCTTTGACCATAGTAGGTTTGATATCCTTAATGACAGCGTTCGAAACTATGTCCCAATCTGTAACTATTCCTACTGCTTTCTCATTTTCCATAATGATGATGCTTCCAATCCTTTCCTCTTTCATCTTGGTAGCAATATCTTTTATTGTATCGTGGGGTGAAGCCGATATGACAGGACTATTCATAATATCTCTAACCAGTACACGGGTAGTCATATTAGCATCACCATGTTGTCTGATTGGTCTTTTTACCACAATATCAGATTCAATACATACCTTTAATTACTTTGCTTAGTTGAAGAAGATAAATCATTCGTAGTTGTTATACCTATTATCTCTCTTTTCTCTCCTCTTTCAGTAAAGGAAATTTTTGACTGTCCGTACGGAATTGTCCTTACAAAGTCATCTATACTTATTGTTTTAATAAAATCCAGCAGCTCCGCATGATCTGAAGCTACTCTGATGAATTCATTTTTAATTTTTTTAGCAATATTAGTCGGATCCATGGTGCCAGGTAATAAAAGTGAATATACCAGAGAACTCTTCTTTACTGCATCTACTGGACCGCAAACGAGAGTAAATTTATTATTGCTCATTTGCATTACTCCAATTGCGAGTCTTATTTCAACTCCCTTTATGTAATTGCGTTTTCCTTCAATAACGAATGAACCCTTAGGAAGAAATTGTCCAGTAGGCGCGCCTTTCCTTATCTGGTCGGCTTTCACCCAATATGCATCCCCGCTAGACAATCCATCCTTCCAGGCTCTACTAAAAGAGACTGTTGCTTGTGCTACTTGTTGTAAGCTCATGGATATATCATCATCAACAGCAGCTGTTGCTCGTGGTGTTGTTGCTGCTGAATTTTTAATAACAAAGAATGGAGAGCCATAGATTTCTGCATGGAATACAATATCATATTCAGTTAAATGTTTACGAATGACAACAGAATTAGAAGAGGAATCTCTACCGCCTATCGCTAACAAACCGTCACTTGTTATAAACCATCTATATCTCTCATACCATTCCTTGTTGACCTGATGTTTTACAATGATTTTATTATGTATCTTGGCACTTTGATTTCGTAATTTATGTATATGTGCAAGTATTCTTGCTTTAGCTTCTTCTATGGATGCACTTCCTCTTTCCATTTCCTTGGCCCTTTCAAAAAGAAGAGATGCTATCTTGGGCAGATTATTATTGTTATTATTGTTATTGTTATCAAGTCGAATACGCTCATTAACTACCTCTAAAAATTTAACTCCTTTTTCCGTGATAACATATGCGCAGTTAGCCGCCAGCAATTCTTTAACTCGGCCCTCGTTAAAAGTATGTGCGCCGGTATAATAAAGAGCCATTAAAGCACTAGCGACCTTTCTTATCATATTGGACTTTGAAATAACCTCTTCTTTTGCTTTATTCTGCACATTTAAATCATGTTCTAGACTTGCAATCTCTTTTCCAATTTCCACTGTTTTAATATTACGTCCTAGATCTAATATATCGCCGCTAAGAACCTCATCTATCGCATCCATATATGAGCTGACTCTCTTGAACGGCAATTTAGTTACATTATATGTTACGATAGGAAGTGCGTCTTGTGCCTTACCGTCTTCTCCTGTGATTATTATAGGGTCGAGGTTCTTACCTGTGCTAATATTTACAACTAACTCTTGTATTTTAGCATAAACCTTGTTTAGATCATCATCTGAAAGTTGTCCCACTTTCTTTGATTGTACACTGGCCGCTGTTGCTATTTCTTCTACGAATCTTCTAGGCAAAGAAGTACTTCTGCCAAGCCATCTTAAAACATCAAGATCTTTTTCACTAGTGCTTCTTAGATATCGTAGCTGTTCAAATGAGAGGTCAAATACATCATTACCACGAGCTGGTGGATAAACATAATGTAAACCGGTCCTTAAGATTCTATGTCTTACTTCAATAGGGCTAAGAGTAGCAAGTATGAGCATATTTTCATCACATAATATTATATTTCCCTGTCCAAAGAATTCTCCTATTATTACTCTGCATTTACCATCCATATGTTTGAATTTTATAGATACTACACGTTCGCTACCACGTTGATCTATTGATTCAATCTTTGCTCTTTCTACTTCAGCTTTAACTATGTTAACAAGCTCATTTTCTTCGATTTGTTTGAACTTAAGCCTTGTTAACCAAATACCTCTAGTCGAAATCACTAGCATAACATCGGGTTTATTAGGATGATGTAGCCTGAAAAGAAAAGAATCTTTTGTGACTGCATTAACGTTACTTATATAATATTCTTTGATAATATTTTTAATTTCGTTTACTATGTAATGCAGTTCAATTCCAGACAACTCCATACATAACTATAGTACTAAGTCAGCCATAAATATTAACGAAAACCAATAATTATTAGTAATTGTAAATGCTATTATAGCTTGGTAAACCGCAAGAAATTAAACCAAGTGATATTTAATGACACAAGTAACCTATTTTGGAATCACTGGATCGTGTTTTTTACATGAGAGCAGTACTAGGACTTATTGCAGGCATAGTTGCTGGTATTATAATACCGCCTGGCACAAACCAAAATACTGCTACTGGAACGGTAATTCTCATTGGTATAATATTCTACATAGTTTCATATGGGGTTGCGAAGAGTATTGCAAAGAATATCCCACAGAGTATGCGACGTAAGTTAGCAACAAACGGCATATTTCCATTTATTTTTCTGTTGCTAATGTTTATGATAATTGTCTATACTGGATTGCACCAAAAAATCGCAGGTTAAAATACTTGATCTATTAGGATGAAAGTTAGATTGCTTTGGGATTATAGAACTCCTGGAATTCCTGATGAATTATTCGATAGAGCAGAAGACGTTCCTATTACGAAAGAAGATGTAAGAGCTATTGTCATAAGTAAATTACGACTTAAAGAGAATTCCGCTGCGATAGACGTTGGTTGCGGAAGTGGCAGTATTACTGTTGAGATGTGTTTACAAACAAAAGGCAACAGGGTTTATGCTATTGACTTTGATGAAAAGGCCGTAGAATTGACTAGGAAAAACCTTCTAAAGTTTAATGTAAAAGCTGAAGTAATCTTTTCCAAAGCACAGGACATTTTGCCACTTCTTCCCCACGTTGATGCCATATTAATTGGTGGAACATCAGGAGAAGTCGAAAGGATTGTTAACCTGGGTGTCGACAGGCTGAATAAAGGTGGAAGGATAGTAATCGACACTGTATTGATTGAAACTATGTATAAGGCATTAACTACCATTAATCAAGCGAATCTAAAAGAAGTAGACGTTACGCAAGCTATAATTACAAAGGCAAGGAAAGTTACTACAGGCACAATGATGTCGGCAAGAAATCCAATAATAATAATTTCGGCTACAAAGCATTGACTGTTACTATATCACCATACGTAAAGTTTTAGCGAAAGGTTCCGTTGTTGAATTGTTAATTCTCTCCCTATAATAGTGGCATAATTGTGAGAGATATAACGACAATCCGACGAAAGAAAAGTACATATAATGGATAGAAATGTCTGGCTGTGGGTACATATCATCTTCTAAAACTACAAGAACTGTCTTTTCATTTAAATAACTCTCAATTTAGAATTTATGATAATGAAACTTTCGTGTGTAGGTTGCGGCCCTGGCGATCCTGAATTGCTTACAGTAAAAGCTGTAAGTTTAATTAAAAATGCAGAGGTGGTTTTTGCACCTACCTCAAAAGAAGGTAAGCCCAGTATAGCATTATCCATAGTAAAAAAATATATCGATAGTTCCACCGAAACGGTCAATCTTATATTTCCTATGTTAAAAGACAAAGAAGTCCTGACGAATCATTGGAAGGAAAATACTGAGAAAATCGCTAATAAAGTCAGAGCAGGAAAAAGAACCATTTATTTAACTGTTGGCGACCCTTCAATATATAGTACATGGATATACATATACAAGGAATTAAGGAAGAATCATAAAGACATTGAAATCGATATAGTGCCAGGCATAACCTCAATATTTGCATTTGCCGCAGAGGCTAAAATTGCCCTTGTAGAAGGCGATGAAACCATGGCGATAGTTCCTGCATGTTATGATATGGATAGAGTAAGGCGAGCTTCAAATGTATGCGATACAGTCATTTTCCTTAAAGATGGCAGGTATTTTGATGATGTAATTGATATGCTCTCCGATGCAGGTTTTGTGGAAGATTCAATGATTGCAATTGCGCAAGATGTAGCAATCAAAGGCGAGATAATGAGGATGAGCAGATTAGCTGATTTGCGGGGAAGAAGAGGATCAACAGAAAAATATTTCTCCATAATGGTAGCAAAGAAGAAAAGTGATAGAGAGTAACACAGTATATT
This sequence comes from Nitrososphaeraceae archaeon, assembly GCA_035252175.1. GTDB lineage: Archaea > Thermoproteota > Nitrososphaeria > Nitrososphaerales > Nitrososphaeraceae > JAFAQB01. The sequence continues at coordinate 13,675 of DATFDI010000146.1, read as the reverse complement.
TCATAGGATCGGGTCCAGGAGATCCTGAGCTTATTACAATAAAGGCCAAGAAATTGATTGAGCAAGCAGATGTCATAGTTTATTCCGGTTCACTTTTAAACCCAGAGATACTTGAATATACAAAAAAAGGTGCTAAGCTTTATGATGCAGCTCTGCTAGATAGAGAGAAAATATATAGCATTTTAAGAGACTCTACCAAACAGGGAAAACTCGCCATTCGTTTTCATGATGGTGACCCAGGGCTTTTCAGCACTATCAGAGAACAGATTGACAAATTAGAAAAGGATGGACTAGAATGCATAGTGGTCCCTGGGATAACTGCAATACTTGGGGCAGCTGCAGCCATGAATTTGGAATTGACCCTTCCAGGTAATACCCAAACTCTGATAATAACAAGGGCGGAATTTAGAACTCCAGTACCTGAGAGAGAGAAAATATCTGAATTAGCAAAACACGGTGCCACTATGGTTTTCTATCTCAGTGTACATTTAATATCAGATATTGTAGAAGAGATTTTAAGGGGTGGAATTTATAATAAGGAAACTCCTGCCGCCGTTGTTTATAGAGCTACATGGAAAGATCAAAAAATAATCAAGGGGACATTGGGCAACATAGTAAATAAAACTAGGGAATCAAAAATAATTAAAACTGCACTGATTGTTGTGGGAGATGTATTAGCACCAACAAATTACCAATTTTCTAAAGTCTATGATGCAGGTTTTACACATGGATATAGAATGGCAAAAAACAAAAGTTAAGAGCCAATACTATACGTTTCAGGATCATTAGTACAACTAGAGATTCGCGATGATTTCAATATTCTTTTTAAGAAAGTGACACAATATGATAATAGTGATTATAGCCCAATTCACCAATTCGAATGTAGATATTATATCTGGCCATTAAAGAAATAAATCCAAATTGCTTTAATAACATACTAGCCTGCAACTGATATATAACTTGTTAAAAATTTTTAAAATGTGATAATCTTACGGTAGCAAAAAATTATGGCGGACAGCCTTCCATTTTTTGTATATAATACCCCTTTCCTTTGATATCTTTTTCAACCATCGGTGGTGCCTCTTGTACATGACAGAATTGACACTCTTCTTGAGTCATTTTTTGACCTTCTTGACCTACGCTAGCAAGATATTCTTTGCCATATTCAATTGCCTTCTCATGTGGGGTATCTGCCTCCACAACCACATCGAAGTGCATAATCTTACCGTCCTTTTTGCTTACATAAGTATCATAAACTGCGCATTCCATACTAACAATTTTTCAGCTATACCATATTTATTCTAATCTTCAGTTTACGCAAGTATATAGATTATTGGAGACATAGTTGGAGATATAAAACATTTTATTATACCTCATACAGACTATCATCCTCTGTAGCACTACAATAACATTTGATTCAAAAATGAAGTCGTAACGCTAAGCCCAGCTAATATCATCAAATGTATTTGTTGGTAGTAAATATGTAGTAGATTATATAATTGCAGGCATAAGCATAGAATTATTTACTGGAATATTATCAATTTGTTGTTAGTTAGAATTAATGTATCTCACTAGGGATGAGGAAAAATCACTCAATGGCGAGAACGGTGAAACTATGGCTTCTGCATACAAAATTCTGCTTGCAATTGGTATGGCTACAGGAGCAGAAAAACTTGTTCCTATTAAATGGGCTCACCTATCGGGAGTTAATTACAATACTATTGGCGATGCAGGCGTTGAATTTCTTGAAAAATTTAGTAGAAACGCCAAAGTTGCGGTAAAAACTACATTAAATCCTATGGGTTTTGATAGGAATAAACCAACTAACCTGCCAAAAATTTTTACTGACCAGCAGATGAGAATAGTGCGAGCATATGAAAATATGGGTACTACTCCTTCATTTACATGTATTCCGTATGAAACCTTTGATATGCCGGATAGAGGGAGTGCAGTAAGTTTTGCAGAAAGCAATGCTGCAATCTATTCAAATTCAGTTCTGGGATTATTGACAAATAAAGAAAGTTCACTCAGCGCGCTTGCTAGTTCTGTTACTGGAAAGGCACCTTATTCGGATCTTCGAATAGAAGAATTTAGACATCCAAAGGTTAGTGTTAAACCAACTGTAAAACTCAATACAGAGGTAGATCACGGATTGCTCGGTTACTTTGCAGGAAAGATGTTAAATGACACTTGTATTGCATTTGACGATATAAAAGAAAAAACGAGCATAATTAATATGAAGTCCCTTTCAGCAGCGATAGGTACATCAGGAATCTGTGGAATGTTTACGTCTGAAGAGAAGACTAATGAAGTAATTTCATACGGTAGAGAAGAGAGTAATAAAATCAAGGATGAAATTAATACTGCAGAAGATGGTGATATTATCGCCCTTGGAAGCCCGCAGCTCGGAATAAGTGAGATAAATTTTCTTTCAAAGCTAGTAGAGGGTAAAAGGTTTCTAAAACGTTGTATGATTTTCTGTCCTAGGGCAGTTTATAATCAGGCTACAAATACCGGTTTAATTGATAGGCTACAGAAATCAGGAGTGCAATTCATATGTGATTCATGTACTTGCCTTACCCCTCTCATTACCAGAAATGATTTTGATTCAGTAATTACCAATAGTATAAAGGGTGCATACTATCTGAATCATTCCAATAGGATTGGAGTTGCTCTTAAAGACATGAAGTCAATTGTAAAAGAATATACAGATTAGTGATGGTGATTGTAGTATACATACGGAGCTTAATTGTAGAAAAATTGTACCGGGCATTGGCGTAAGCAAAGCACTTGTTACGAACAGTGTTATTAACTTTCTTACAATGGTTGATACTAAATCAGCTACTATAATAGACAGATCTCATGAATTATATGGCAAATCAATCAGAGATATCATTCTGGTATTTCCAAATGCAATAGGAAGTAGTGTTGGTGCATATGCTTTATATTCACTAAAGATAAACGGAGTGGCGCCCAGTGCTATAGTATGTGTTAACAATGCCGATATAATTACAGCTTCTGGCTGTGCAATTTCAGACATCCCACTTGTGGATATGTTAGAAAGACCGTCGTCGTTTATCTTAGAATCTGAAATGCAAATCTGCGTTGATGCAGATAAAGAATTAGTGACAATCAAAACAGTTTAATTTTGAATACCACAGAATTTAATTATCTCGGTGCTGGCATTTGATGGGCGAACTGACCGCTTCCATTGCGGAATGACGACCAAAGTCCACGCACCGAGATTTTGATCGAATTATAATTTGTATGTTTGCTGTATTGATTAACTATAATGTTATCATTAGATTAAGGTTGTTACTATCAAAACAAAGACAATGATGCTGTTATTTTTATATATTAATCGTTGCAATTCATTTCCATTGTGTAACTCGCTAAAGTAATTGCTTCGTGATGTGCTCATACATATTCATGTATGACGTGTATAACTGCCAGCCATACTACAAACAAATGGAATTTTTTTAAATGTTAGTTAGCACCAGATGTAGGTCAAATAGATGTCAAACAGCCGCCAAACGGCCGCCAAATACCAAATGTGCTTAACAACGAGGTGCAATAAACGATAAATTTTATCAGATTCTTGAAGTTTTAGGAGAGAGAAATTCTAACCTTTTTGAAGAAAGAGACATTAACGTAGGTGTAAAATCATGGGTGCCCGAATTCCAAGAATCATAAGACAAGAGATCCTCAGACGATGGCTCCAAGGTATGCCGAGGGATGAAAATGCCAAAATTAATCATGTAAGCAATGGAACAGTCACAAATGTCATAAAAGAAGCTACTGTATATGATCCACAATTACTTCTTCTGCGGGAAGTTGCAGTATTATTTAGAAGTGAGGATGTGCAAATCACCGAAATTGCGCATTCTCTTAGAATCCACAGAGTTTTACATCATATTGGCTTAAATGATGAAGAAAAAGTAGAATCATTTTTAGAAAACCTTGATATATACTGTTTTAAATCGGGACTAAAAGATGTTGAATTTATTGATAAGATCAACCAAATTTCATGTTTGTTACGAAATCTTGAGATAGACTTAGACCATCTTCCATCGTACATTGGACATAAGATAAAAGAAATTAACGATCTTCAACTCAAACAGACCATTGTACTAAAAAAATATGACGCGACTATGGAGGCTCTGGAACAATATATGACCGATAAGCCATCGGTTGATAAAATCCATGTGCTTGAGAACCAGCTTAATAATGTGACCAATGAAAGAAATTCGCTGCAACAGAGAATTTCCAAAATGGAAACTGATAATTTCCTGCTAGAGACTGCTTATGGTGTACCTGAATACGAACTTGATCTTGTAAATCGCAAGCTAGACAAACCAATACATGCCGAAGAGTTATTGGATATATCTAAAGAGATTTTTGAAAAACCTAGCAAACATATCGAAGCATTAAAATTAATAAGAGAGCAGCATCAATGTGAGAAAAACACCTCCGAAAAGAATCCTTCATAACAAATAAAATGTCTGGACTCATTACATTATGAAAAGCCATAAGATTGATTTGTCAAAAAGTGTTAGTACTATTTTATTCATGTGAACTTTGTGTATGCTAGTATTTCTGTTTCATTGGGACGGCACAATAGCGACAATAGCGGCAGTAATATCCATTGTACTTGGATTACTGCTATTCGGATATTCTTATATTTTTAGAATATTGTATTATAGGATTATTGCATTAGGCAACTTAATATCTTATTTATAATGACTAATATACTATCATCTTTCTCCTTCTGCAAGTGCTTGTTTGGTTGCATTGGATAACATGAGTGTCGTACAGACTAAAAATAGTGCTACCATCACATCAACACTGATTTTTTTCGAATTTTATTTGACATACAATCAACGATATTTAGAAAAATTATATATCGATGCCTAACTGGTTGTTATAATAATCTTATATTGTAAGGATATTAGAATAATTACTAGCTCAATTAAGACTTGTATAATCTGTCCAATTTGAAGGATATTCATAGATATTCTCCAAATGGAATTGTTGTAAGTACGGAATGCCTGTGATCTTGAGTTATTTTGTCGCATCACTTGCAATTCTGCATAGTTGTCTCCAGTCAATTTTCTAGCAGGGGGAAGATTTCCTGCTCTATCTTCGAGATTTTCAAGAAAGACAAGTGCATTCTGACTCATAGTCATTCTAGATGTAGTAGTAGCCGTTCCGGCTTCAGGAGCATGACATAGTGGAGGTTATATGCAATCCCCGTCTGCATTTCGTCGCCAGCCAGGATTGCAATTTTCAGGAACACACTTTCCATCAGGCCAGAGCATTTATCCACTAGGACATGAGGCAGCTGTTCTATAATCCTCATCACAATCATGACTGCCGTCAATTACAGAATCTTGATCATCGCAAATTACAACACTTTGATCAGATGCTGCTTGAGCATACTTGATAAATTAGGTTATTATTATCACTGTTGTTATCTAAAGACACAATGATTAAGAGCAGTGGGAGTCGTGTAAATAATTACATTAGAGAAAAATCTTATTCTTATTCTAATACTCTATAATATGTGGCCTTGCAAAATTTGAACTATATATAAAATAATCAACTCTTATATAGTCAAGCATAAGATTGTTGTAATGCTTGAAGATTGACTTTAGAATAAGATTAATAAAGCATCCTGCACCTTTATTTATCGTATGTACTAGTCTTTTTTTGTCATTTTCTTGTACATGCCTAATGAATTATCGATTACTCATATCATTGATAAAATAAATATACATTACAATGCATTTGCAGCCACAACAACAACAACAACAACAACAACAACATCAATACAGACTAACACGTTAGGACTAGTCAAACAGGTATGGATAGTGCAAGTGACTTCAAAACTCTAAGAGATCAATATTTGTCCTCTTGGGAACAACTTGGTTTTAGATCTGTGAATGACACTTTTATCAAACAATCCTTTGGATACGGGATATATGATCGTAAAGTATCTAAAGAACAAATATGTACTTGTTATTGTTTGAGCATGTATTTCCAATACCTCTTACTTATATGTTTCAGATGATTCCACAAAAAATATCTGAATTATTCTAAATCAAGTCTATTAACATTTTATAATAAATCATGTAAGATCTTTAGATTCATTGTCTATTCTTTGTTATGGGCACACTTCCTAGTAAGCCTCCATTAATACCAGTGCCTGAAGGCTTTGATTCCAAAGATGCACTACTAGTATTCATCAAGATGACATTTTTATCTATTTCAAAATATCTAATCTCGTATTCACCGATAGGTAGTTTCAGCTCTTGTGGTATCTCTACACAAAAAAATGCTCCATATTTTTGTAATTGGATAGCCAGGTGGGAACATGATAACGGGTAGCGGCCATCTGGTTTCCTTCCTTATCAAATATTAAGATGTTTACTGTGTAGTTACTGGCTACATACCTTCTATTTCCGTCTTGATCAAAGACGGGTACAAAGGTAGAACCCACAGGCTCGACATATAGTATTATAGGTTCTCTGTTGATATTACCGCCAATCTTTTCAAAGGAAAAAATGTCGGATTTTGCATTTTAAAGTAGCCATAGCTGGGTCGAGGATTACTTTCTACGAATGAAACAAAAAACGGTTGAAACTCTGTGTTATCCCAAGCTGATACTATCTCCTCCCTTACTGACCTGTAAGAAGAGTTATTTTGGGGGTGGCTGCTGAAATGCTGTATCATTTTGCATGGATTGCTATTGTAGTATAGACTGCTGCTGTTGCTGCTGTTGTTCTGAGATATCGGTCTGGTTAGATGAAGCATTAACAAATACGATTGATTTTATTATATTTTCTGCGATAGGAAGATCACGATCGAAAATATCAACTGGAGCACGATACATCAGCATAAACTCTTTGTTACCACCTGTAATGGTGGCAATAAATAGAGTCTTGAGTGGGATCTTATAGGTTAATGTAGTGTAAATAGCAGATCCTGCCTTATGTCCGTTTACTACGTATTTGTCATAAACTGGCTTTCCAAGTTCAGTTAAAACACTACTACCTCTTTCCGTCTGACCTTTAATAAATGGTTGTAGCATGTGTTCGGGAAATATCTGCTGCAGACGCGAATCTATATCCTGCTCCGTAGCATTATTTGGCAGATTCATCTTTCCCTTCTCCTCCTCGGTTAGTGGAACTAAATTTACCAAAATCTGTGCTTGTAGATGGTTGTTAACTACATCGGACATCTCGATACTGTCAACTCCAGGTATAGTTGCAAGAGGAGTTGCTGTACTATTTATTGTCCATCCATTAGGATATTGAAATGATAGGCCCTTTCCAGTAAATTCTGAATAGGTAATAGTAGTATTATCTGTGGCAGTAGTAGTATTTTTACTAGTAATATTACCACCACCAACCGTAGCAGGATTTATTCGAAATGAATCGATCATCTTTTGTACAGTAGGTAAATATATTGGGGTAATCTGTTGTTGTTGACTCATATTGAATTAAAGATATTTTATCTTCCTTTATTGTAAAAATAGCCATTCCCTTATTATCTTCGTCTGTTATATGTACAAATTTGTAAGCCGGATTAGATCCAACAGTGGTTGAATTCGATTCAATGATACGAATTCCTAGTGGTAAGAACTTATCCTTGTTAGCTATCAAAAGATTGGTAAACAAATCCCTAGTTAAATGAATCGGTAAATCCCTTATCCCTAGCATCAGAGTTGTTGTTGGAGATTTGATAGGTCTGAAGATAACGACAGGGTTAGCAAGACTCGAAGTGCTTGCATTTGCGCCTTCTTTATATAACATAGCTATTAGCACTATGCCACCTATAATACACCCAAGCCGGCCACAACAGGTGCTAGTATCTTTATTCCTAGTCAGATTAGTACCACAGCCGGCGCAAGTAATCCAACAACTATTAGAACTATTCCGGCTATTTGTTTACCATTTATTTTTACTTTCATAGTCGTAATCGTATTTGTTGTTTCATACTTTATACATTTTAAACAAAAATCTAATATAACATCCATGGCATGTCCTTTAACACGAAAAAGTTTAACGCACTGCCTGATATGCTACTTGTTTCTTCAACCTACTCCAGTTGGTCCATTGCTTCGTATGAATAACCGGCCCGGAATCTGCTGCAAAATTCAGGACAAGATGACAAACAGTGAAATAAGCATCAATTAGGTTTATTTATACTGTTGTAAATTCTGTCACGAATGAGAAAATATTTGTAATATTACTATTTACAGGACTTTCCATTCCAGGTTTAACTACAAATGTTCATGCTCAAGGACAAACCTCACAAACTATATCAATATTTAACGAACAGATGGGGTTATTACCTGGTGAGTCAAGACTCTATAGATTCTCTGTTCCAGATGATGCACCAAATATTTATCTTAATGGAAATATTTTTGCTTCTGGATGAGCCATTAGTAGTATTACAATTGACTTGACGATGCCAGTCAATGTCCGCCTGATTCAGCAGGACAAATTGACCTTAACAGTTGTACTCCTCTGGTTAGCCGTGATTATTCGTCAGGTAGTAACATTTACAGATACATACCACATGGCGGCAGCTTCTATTTAGTTATTACAGACAATTCATCTCTTTTCAATAAAGTTGTCAAGGGGAATATTTATGTACAGTATGGCTCTACCGACCAATGATTACTTAAAAGTGTTGTTTGCATAAACCGATATCAAATAGAAGTATGCAGATGACTGGCATCAATCATATAGGTATGTATCATAAGCATATGTATCTTTAGTTGCATAATTTGGTAATGAATATACATAGAAAGTAGGTGATCATATAATGAATAACATTACTAATTCTCTAAAGCAGTAATTTCATAAGGCTTTTATAGTGAGCGAGATGATCATAATCATTTGGCAAATTTCTGTCCAGAATGTGGTGGAAAATTAGAATTTGATTCTATTAGCAAGAATTTCGTATGCAAAAGCTGTGGGCTCTTTGCTTCAAGAGAGAAAATAGAAGAACTACGTGAAAGCGGAGAAGCTGAGTATAAGGATAAGAGAAGCTTACGGCATGATGCTTATTTAGAATGGTGGCAGACTTCCAAGAAGGACAAACAAAAAGCAACTGGCTGAAGCAACAGATCAATGCAATATTGGTAGGTCATATGAAGTAATATAGAAATAATATGAAAGAGACAGCAGATACAGAGATCATTTGTGCCCCAAGTATGGAGATGTAAGAAACTATTATCCAAAACCAAATGTGGCGTCACGCGGAATTTGGAATGGAATGGAATCGTACAAGGGCGCTATATAGGGTATTCCACAGATGATTACACATCTGACATTAGACAAGCATCAGTAAGGGGATGCCATTTTATTTTAGGAATGGGTAACTTTAATAGCAATGCTCACTAATAGTTAACTGTGAGTTGATAGTTGTATACTATTATAATGGTGGGTAAGATGATAACCCACGCAGGTAGCGAATAATCATTATTATCGTTCCATTACTTCTCATTTACAAAATAAACAAACAATTACTCCTAGTATAGAGAGAAGAAAAGACCCATTTCTCAAAAGAATTCTTATTGCAGATGATGATCCTGACATTACATTAACTTTCAAAGTGGGGTTAGATGGGTACTATTATGATAAAAGGAGGTTTGAAGTACACACATACAATAATCCTATATTGGCATTATCAGAATTCGAACCAAATTTTTATGATTTATTGCTGACCGACATTAACATGCCACATATGAATGGATTTGAACTAGGTGAGAAGATATTAGAGTTAGATGTCAATATTAGAGTATGTTTTATATCTGCAGCAGAAGTAAACATAGAAGCATTAAGGGAAGTATATCCAAAATCAAGAAGTATAGGATGTTTTATCAAAAAACCAGTTACGATAAATCACCTAGTCAAAAGACTTAGTGCAGAGTTGGGTTGATGACATTGTATAACATGTCTACATTTTATGAAACAAAGATAGTTAATGATGCAAACCAAATTATTGCGGAAATCAGTCGTCTTACAGCAAATTCAAATGAGCTATCTACATGTCTTACTCCAGGAGGAATGGAGCTTAGCTACAATTATTTCTTTAAAATAAAGAAAAAGCTGTTAGAAAAGCAAAAGAAGGGAAAACACAAAGGCATCAGATATGTTACTAAAATAGAAAAAGACAATATTGAACTAGTCAAGACATATCTGAATTCTGGAATTCAAATCAGACATGTTAAAAATCTACCACCTATGAGTTTTGGTATCTCAGACAAGGAAATGTCAGCAACAATAGAAAAGATGGATGGAGGTAAGAAAATTCAAAGTCTTTTAATTAGTACTGAGCCTTCCTATATAGAGCATTTTACTTCCTTATTTGAGGATCTATGGAAGAACGCAGTAAATGCTGAAGATAGAGTAAAAGACATTGAAGCAGGAGTTGACTTAGCAGATGTTGAGGTCATTTCAAGCTCATCTAGAGCTCAGGAGAAATATATCGATGTTGTAAAGTCAGCGTCGAAAGAAATACTATGGATATTTCCGACTACAAATGCTTTCACAAGACAACATGAGATAGGTGCTATACCATTGGCTATACAAGCAGCAAGAGAAAGAAATGTTAAAGTTAAGATATTGGTACCTGCAAATAGCCTTGTAGAACAAAAAGTACAACAATTAAGACAAGAGTGTCAGTCCTGTTCAATACATTTGAGATATATAGAACAAATGTCTGAGACCAAAGCCACGATTCTAGTGGTTGACAGAGAAAATTCTTTAGTTATGGAATTAAAAGATGACTCTAAAACAACTTTTGCTGAGGCTATAGGATTATCAACTTATTCTAATAGTAAGGCAGGTGTTTTGTCTTATGTGGCAATATTTGAGAACCTATGGAAACAATCAGAGTTGTATGAGCAATTAACGAAAGCACATGAGCAATTAAAGACTCACGATAGGATGCAAAAGGAGTTTATTGATATAGCGGCTCACGAGCTAAGAACTCCCATCCAACCGATTATTGGTCTATCTGAAGTTGTTCTCCGTAATACAAAAGATATGGAACAAGCAAAATTATTAGAAGTTGTTAATAGAAATGCTAAGAGACTGCATCGACTTACCGAAGACATACTAGATGTAACAAAAATTGAAAGTCAATCATTAAACCTCAAAAAAGAGCAATTCAATCTAAATGAAGTTATATCAAATGCTGTAGAAGATATAATGACGAAAAAGGCCTTCATTTCTTCTTCTAAAACTAAGAATCCTACAATAAAATTATTGAATAGTCAGTCACCACAGGATGGTGTTTACGTTTATGCAGACAAAGGAAGGTTAAGTCAAGTTATATCTAATTTGATAAGTAATGCTGTTAAATTTTCTGAAGAGGGAACTATAATGATAACTTCAAAGAAAGAAGAAATAGAAAACAGGGTTGTTGTAAGTGTAAAAGATGCTGGTATAGGTATAGATCCTGAGGTCTTACCTAGGTTGTTTCAAAAATTTGCTACAAAATCATATCAAGGAACGGGGCTTGGGTTATATATTTCCAAAAGTATTGTAGAGGCTCATGGTGGAATTATGTGGGCCGAGAATAACTATAATGCCAAAGGAGCTTCATTTGATTTTGCATTACCAATTGTAAACATTAAATCTGAACAAGGATTAGAATTGACAAGGGCTAAATTATAAATTAAGAACGGCTATATGCCAATTCATAATTAGTAGTATCCTACATATCCCTCCAATGATTGGCTAAATGATTATGAGGAGCAAAAATTAGGAGAAAAAATACTGCAGTCCCAAATAGATAATGTGAATATTACCATACAAAATACTTTAGATACCACGACTACTCAAAAACAATCTACGGCAAGTTGCAAGAATTGATATGATCTATAAAGGACTCTACTCTTTCTTCGCTTACCCCCGATTTAATAAAGTTGTATAATCTACAGTGCGAAGCTAACTCTGACCAATTCAATCCTTGCTTCCTTGTCTCTAGAGATAATTGTCTAATTGAATCAAACTCTGAATTCTCAAGGCCTATCTTAAAGTCGCTAATGATATTGCTTACGGTACCACTTCCGATCTGAAGATCTGAAGCAATTTTATCGCGAGCTTCCCCGCTAAGCCACTGCTGAACTACTCTTTTTTTGACAGTTTTATCGATTGGGGCAGGCATTATACATGTATAATTATACTATAACAAAGCTATAAAGTCAGCGTCAAATTCATGTCAAATGCCATTCAAACCTGTGTCAAATGGAAAATGGGATGGAATGGAATTGTACAAGCACGCTATATACAGTATTCCACAGATGACGAAGAAACCTTTTAGTCTACTATAGGTTAACAAAAACAATGTTAACGGTATCGTGTAGAGATGTAGGAATGGATTGTGATTATGTATGCAAAGGCGAAACAGAAGAAGAAATTATGAAAAATGCAGAACAACATGCAGTACAGGACCATCATTATAAAGCAGAAGATATAATGACTCCAGAACTGCAGCAGAAAATAAGGTCAAACATTAAAAGATCTTAAATACTCTTCTATCTCTTATTTTTCAAGATTTCACTAAAAAGGTGGCAGGCACCAGATGATGTATTGATCTTAGTCTGGTTATGTCTTCCTCTGTATCAGGTGTTAGATGTATTTGAGTGCAGTGGATGTCACCTTTTTGTTCTTATGCTGAATATTATAAGGCAATAATAATTGAAACACCCTTTGTATAAAATTACGTTTAAAGAATACATCATAAAACCACCATCCTGCTGCTAATGTTGCCCTTTCGCTGAATTTGAACGCATTTTCTGAATGTGTCCTTTGCTCGAATTGATGTAAAATTTTTTTCAATATATCCAAGTCTTTGTCGAAGTCTCTAGAGGCTATACTAAAGAATGGAATCATTTCATACTGGTCTTCTCCTGCCTCTAGCACACCGTCCATATCGCATCTATCTATAATATATGGTTCAACGTCGAAGGCTATCTTTGTAGGTCACAGAAGTTGGGGGCAGCATAGTACATGCGTAATCATTGTTGTATACATTTGACATACAATCTTCTCAGATCAATTGGAATTTTCTTTTACTACTTTTGCAATGTCTTTGATTTTATCTACATTACATGTAATCGCTGATAATTTTTCTGCCATAATATTTAATATTTAATATTTATTTAAATTCTTGAAAAATAGTATAATAAGTTAATAGATGACTATCGTGTATTGATATTAGCATGCATGAGTATCTTCGAGATACATTGACAGCAAAGTACCAGGAGTGCGAGAATTGTAAGAAAAGAACGCAGTTTGTATGCGTATTGTGTGGTGTGTGCTGGAGCTGCCACTAGAATATAAGTCTGGCAACAAGTTATTACAATTTCTAAAAGCAGTTGCTATGTATTTTAATTTATGCGAATTTGTTGCTATCCATTAATCGTATGTTTAAAATCAAATGATGTGAATACCTTTTTCAAATAAAATAGCTCCTCTATTGTATATACCTATTAGTTTCCTTTGATGCCATTTGCAACGAGTACTGAATAGCAACCAAGACCACATTCCTCACAAATTGGTTTTGCTGCATTTTTGCTACTATTACCAATATCAGCACTTCCTATACAACACGGCTGCTTTATCCTTCCCATGTGATCTAAAGACAATATGGC
>DATFDI010000145.1:0-10026 GCA_035252175.1 Nitrososphaeraceae archaeon | reverse complement strand
AAGAAAGATAGAATAGGATAATAAGGTTATACGAACCACACAACGACCCTATTTCCTACCGTATCTAATTTCATTTGTATCTTATAATAGCTGTGATTCTAAATTTGGTGGACAAGTTATGATTCAAATTATTTATAGAATATCACCAGATTCTATAACCAATAACGCTTACAATATTTTTTACTTGTCCACCAGTAGATACATGATATGTATCTACTGATATCATGCCAAGTATGCTGTAGCTTTAAGAAGAAAATTTGACATTTTAGTGTGTTATGGTAGTTTATTAGCTACTATTTATGACTGAGACTTCTTATGGTAAATCACATTTTAAGATATTATTGTGTGGAATGTGGCAGTGAACCTATTTAGCAAAACAACCATCATCGTTGCTGCTATCTCTATCCATATCCATTTATCCAAGTAACAATCGTTGTGACAACAGAGATTGCCATTATAGCAAATGTCAGCCAACCTATAATATTTGATATCTTGCCATTTGTATGCCCTCTGAGGAGTTTTTTGTCATTTGACATCTTCATAACCGCAAAGAGTATCGGTACAGCAGTAATACCATTTATTATAGCTGCATACAATAATGCTTTAAATGGGTCGATGTGTATAAGGTTCATCAATAATCCTATTAATGTCGATGCTCCTATAACCAAATAAAATACCTTAGCTTGCTTGAACTTTTTGTGTAGGCCCTGTTCCCATCCAAATGTGTCAGCTAATGCATACCCTGACGATCCAGCCAAAACTGGTACGGCTAATAAGCCAGTTCCAATTATTCCGAAAGCAAAAATTGCTTTTGATATTTCACCTGCAAAGGGAAACGACTTGACCAATGGTTCTAATGCCTTTGCCGCTTGCTCTGCAGTCTTTATATCAGTTATTCCATTTGAATGTAGGCTTCCAGCTGTAGTTATCATTATAGCCCACACAATTAGCTCTGCAAATGCGATTCCTGCTGCAATGTCTATCCTCATTAATTTTATTTCCTTTTGTGACACGGCAGGAGTGCCTTTTCCAATTTCTTTTATCTTGTGTTTCGATACATCCTCTTCAGCTTCTTCTGACGTCTGCCAGAAAAATAGATACGGAGATATTGAAGTTCCAATTATTGCAACAAATATCATTGCAAATTCAGGTTTGAATTCTATATGTGGAAGTATACTGGATACTGCTATTTGGTTCCAATTTCCTCCCACTATTATTGCAGTAATGATATAAGAAAAAAGAGACAGAGTAGTATATTTTAGAACCTTTGCGTATTGCTTGTAGGGTATAATAATTTCAGAACCAATAATAAATAATGCAAAGCAAAGCGTGCTAATTAGAATAGGTATCTGTGGTATTAAAAGCCTAACAGACGCGCCCATAGCAGCGATATCTGCTCCTATGTTTATCGTATTGGCGATAAGCAGGAGACCTGCAAGTGGAAGAATAATTCTTTTTGAATATTTCTTCTTGAGAACTCCTGCCAAACCCTTTCCTGTGACAAGACCTATTCTCGCACACATCTCTTGAATAATTGTCATCATAGGATATTGAAATAAGGCCATCCATAGCATTCCAAATCCAAACTGTGCACCGGCTTGAGAGAATGTCGCTATGCCCGAAGGGTCATCATCTGCTGCTCCAGTTATTATTCCTGGACCTAATGATTTGAATACTGTCTTTGGTAGTAATCGTGATGTTAGCGATGGTCTATGATGTACTTTATTATTATTATTATTATTATTATTATTATTATTATTATAATTTAGACTATCTTCTTTACCAGCTTCTTCTTCCGCTTCCTTACCCTTTTTCTTTCGGCGACTAGTAGCGGTCAACGTCCTATGTAATTTGTATGCAGCTATTAGTTAATGTGCATTTAGTTTGCTTAACATTAATTCATTTTTCTAGTAATTCTAATAGGTAACAATATCATAAGAAACTCCTTAGTTTATAATTAATTAAGATAAATAACAATATTGTGAGTGTTTTCCACAAATGCAGGCAATCTTTTGCAGCTGAACAATGAAATATCTGAAATAAAGGATTATCTATCTATTACGATAGTCTACTGGTGGAGATACTTGCTTCGTCAAGTGCTCCTCTGTTGAGTTGCTCTGATGAACGTTTCGTGGTCTTTAGAATATGTTCAATTATAGCATTATTACATATTGCTGCATAAATGTTATGGTCACCTGTAGATGTTCATATAGAAATGAAGCATAGTCCATACATATGTCCGTGGCATCAACAGAGCTAGTAATGACTTTGACTTAGCTGACATTAAAAGCTGCCGGGGGCATTGTACCTTGGCCAAAGCAAAAAGAACAGCTAAGCTAATTTGATAACAAAAGAAGGTCGAAGCCAAAACAAGTCTGAGTTTCCTGTGATATTATTTAGTTGCACAATCGCAGACAAACTAAAGGTCATGCCATAATTTGACAGGAGGTCGTCACGTAGGGGGAGTATCATATCGCTCACTATAGCAATAGCCTTCGCCTAAACTCTACAGAATAGAGAGTAGCACTGACATATAGACATAGACAACAAAGTATTAAATAATTGCATCATCAACTCCTGCATGAATGTAAAATGCATCGTCGGTTCTTATTGTATAACCAAATTGAGTTATGAAATTCTGCGTTG
The DNA here is from genome assembly GCA_035252175.1 of Nitrososphaeraceae archaeon. Taxonomy (GTDB): domain Archaea; phylum Thermoproteota; class Nitrososphaeria; order Nitrososphaerales; family Nitrososphaeraceae; genus JAFAQB01. The sequence goes on along the minus strand of DATFDI010000145.1, from coordinate 7,380 downwards.
TTGTATCACATACTATAACAGATAGTATAGAAAACGAAATAGGTAATAGCAGTATACGTGTTCATAAGTGTCTTTATATTATAAGATATTCTATTAATGCCAATAGTGGAAGCGATAGTAGTTCAATCCAAAATTTTATCAAATATTATGATTACAATCCTATGTTCCCTTTTAGTATTTCAGTCCTACATTCAACCTCTTGGTACTACATCAGCAAGTGCTACCACTATTTCAACTAAATTACCAACTGTAGCAAAAATGCTAGTCGATAAGGCTATCCAAGAATTCCAGAGCAATAATATCAACAATGCAGTCACATATCTACAAGGAGCTGAACATGAGCTATCCTCATCGTTGACAATAACAGGAAATAATAGTAATAATAATGGTGCAAGCACTTCAATGGTTGAGCCATTGACAATTTTGCTACTTGTAAAAAATAGTATTCAGGCATTAAATAGCGGTGATTATGAAAAAGGACAGAAATACCTCAATTTAGCTGAACAAGAATTGGGGAGAAAGATCATAGATGTCTTATCATCACTAAATCCACAGACAACAATAAGTACGTCTAATGCTACTTATAATAATAGTGATAGTAATAATGGTTTCTTCTCAACCTACAATAATGCCAAATATGGTATAAAGTTACAATACCCTAAGTTTTGGGTAATCGAAGCTAATGATTATGCTACTGGCGCAGCAGGTCAAGCAGGAATTCAAATCGCTTCTTTCTACTTGCCAGATGTAAACAATGGTCTTCCGTTCTTTCGAATTGGGACTGATGACCTAGGTAAGGAGTTTCAGAATTTACAAAAAGTAAGCATAAATCAATATCTGAATAGGTCTCTTGTTCATAAAAATTCGACAGGTTTTCCTGGCTTTAGCCTTATACAATCTGACACTAACACCAGACGACTTGCGAACAATTCAGCATATACTATAGTATGGACGTACACCCACCCTACTTATGGAATGAGAAAGTCTATAGAAATTGCAACTATTTTAAATGGTAGAGGATACTTTGTTGATTATACTGCAGGTGCAGCAAATTACTCAAATTTTTTGCCCGTCGCAGAGAAGATGATTGAGTCATTTCAGAAAACAAAATAAATATATATATATCTAATCAAATCAACACACAGTTTATTTGCTACGTTGGCTACTATTCCTGACAGTTTGAACTGCATGATTTCTAACCACCTTAGTACCATGGATAACGCATTCTATATACTCTGCACGAACCCAATGTAGTGAAGTATTTAATAATTATAAAATAATTGGCTGTCTGAAAGAGGTCAATTATACTCTGCCTGTTTGTGATATATCTGATGTATAGACATCAGTCTGTTTATGTCTTCTCTGTATCTGATGGATTAAATAGCGTGGCAATCTTCAAGACATCTCTTATATCTTTGCTGCCTATTTTCCATTTTTTGTGTCAACACCAGGATGTGGCAGACGTTTTTATAATAATGGATTATACTTTTCGTTATTATATCGAGAAGCAATGATAGGTTCTTTACAGGAACTCTAATCCTTTCATATTTACCTGTTGATTATTCCATTCTACCTATTTTTGGTTCAAAGTCTTCCCCTGTAGCAGCACAAGAACAGCTTGTATAGCATAATGTGACATTTCTTGTTTATCCATTAAGGGACTCAATTCCTTACTGTAGGCCTCGTGTTTCATCTTATGATAATAAGGGTTGATGGAACAGAGCAGTAACCCGCTGCTTCCTTAAATGGCTAAGCTCTATTATTCAACCTGTAGCACACAAATATATCTTAGCTCACAGTTTCTTTATAGTATATTGAAAATTTTGAATGCTAGCCCTGGATTTGGTGCACCATTAACTGAAGATGAGGTCGTCAATTTTTTGACAAACAGCAAATTGAATATTCATATTGGCACGGTTGATGAGAAAGGAGAGTCAAATATACATCCCACATGGTATTATTTCGATAACACTAATAATAGATTTTATATTGAAACATCAAAGCAGTCAAAAAAAACAGGAAACTTGCATAAAAATAATAGCGTCTATTATTGTGTCGATGAACCTAATATACCTTATAAAGGTGTTAGAGGCAAGGGAAGAGTCAAAATTCATGAAGACATTAATCATAATACCCATATAGCTGAAAAGATAATGCTCAGGTACCTTGGAAGCCTTGAACACCCGATGGCTAAAGCTCTTATGAGCAGTGTCAAGAATGGAGATTCAGTTATTTTAGAAATATCCCCAAGCTATTACTCAACTTGGGATTATAGCAAGAGGTAATATAAAGCAGATAAAATAGCTGTCTTTACTTTCCAAGAATAAATAATTAGAAAGCATATGCTAATAGATAGTAACTAATGATATTTGCCAAACTAACACATTGTACATATTAGTTCTAGTACTGTTGTGAAAGTGTAGTATATAGTTTAGTATGTCATCAATAAGCAAACGTCTTTCTTTACGTGTTCCAGCTAATGTCATTTATCGGGGTCTTAAAGACACACGGTTAGAACAATTATTTCCTGAATTCTTTACAGGGGTCACAAGAAAGGTAACATCCACTAATAAAGCAAATAGTGAATTGCAATTTAATACAACAACTTATGACTCAAATACAAATCAATGAGATTTTCAAATTAAAAGTACTGAATAGCAATAGCACTGAGATAATATACACTACTAGCACAAATAGAGCAAATGACCCTGTAGTGGAATCAATAGTATATACTCATGTAGCGAATGTTTTATATGCATTATTGATGCTTGAGACAGGATATGTTAACGGTTTAATGGAAAGACAAAGCTAATGTAACACAAAAGCCTTAGACGAATATTCTAATCATAGAGAAATATGAGTCCAAGGCTCGAAGAACCAGTGTGTTATCAATTATATCTATCCACAATTACCACCTCAATCAAGCCACGTTTATAAAGTATGTAGCTCACTCAATCGATTCGCTGCTTCGTTTCGGGGTACAATTCAAGTTTTTAAGTATGGAGATGTCTCCCAACAAATAGCGTTTGTTAAAAGCCTCCACATCCAACCTTCGTTTCGAGTTGCAATGGAATATTCACCTAGATTTCTTAAATGTCTTTGTTTCCTTCTCCTTTAGTAGTTTACATCTTATCATGTTGATATATTTGCTCTCAACAATTCGTAAGCTTTAGCAGCGTCTTTATTATTTAATATAAGCACAATTTCGTTAGAATCAAAGAAAGCGTTATACAGAGAAATTTGATTGTTATATAGAACATCTGACACCAAAGATAGGATATTATAGTCTGGTTTTTGACGAAGCCGCTCTCGTTCTTCATGAGATAAATCAAGAGCAGAAGCAGAAACAGCCGACGATGGAAGAGTGATAGTGATCTTTGAAAGTCCTTCCTTTATCTTACCATCAAACCTTTTAGATGCAGTAGATACAATATGTCTAATTTCTTCAATGTCTTCTGCAAACAGCCTCAACTGTTTATTTGTTTGAAAAATATTATAGCTACCGCTTTCCTTTTCGAAGTACTCATCAAGGATATTAGAAATCTCATCATATGCTGTATCTTCAAAATCAACATCAATTATGCTCCCTGTTAATGACAGCCTAGCTCCACTCATTCGATCGTTTATATACTGTTTGTCCTCTTTTTCTTGTTCTTTGATTAATGTATCTGCAAAGCGTTTGATTGCAACCACTATAGTTCCTATTTGTACTTCAATACCCGTAATTTTTTCTACTTCTATTTTGATTTTTTGTGCTAATGCAGTATAGTTAGCAATTCCTGACGAAAGTGCTTGAAAATATAGATTGTTTGAAGCGAGAATTGTCTTTACGGCTTGGGGAACTGACAGATGATACTCTAGTGCGCGACGGTTATACATACATGTTATAATTATGTTATAAGGGTAATAAATCTTGTGTAATATACGTAAAATTTATATATTGTAATATACATTACATAATGTTAGGTGATAATAAAGAATGTGGGAAGATATATATCCATTTGAAAATTGGGGAATAAGACCAAGTAGACTTCTACAAACAATAGACAAAGAGTTTGCAGAAGCAGAAGATATGTTAAATAGGATGTTCAGAACGGTACGGGAAATAAATCCCTCTGATTTAGGTAGCAGCGCGCCTTATTACTATGGATATCAAGTCACAATAGGTCCTGACGGCAAACCTCATGTAAGAGAATTTGGCAATGTAAGACCATCTGCTAAAGGCTTGGTAGAACAAACTGGTGTAAGAGCTCCATTAGTAGATACCACCATTGACCAGAAGCAAAACGCATTAAGGGTTACCGCAGAGATGCCAGGCGTTAACAAGGAAGATATCAAAGTTAATGTGTCTGGCAAGTATGTCACAGTCCATGCAGAGAAAGGGGACAAAAAATACCATACAGACATACCAGTTGATGTAGAGTTAGACGATAGTTCTGCAAAGGCTACATATACAAATGGCATATTGGAGCTTAACATAAAACTAAAACAAGCTCCAAATGAAAAGGCTAAAGAGATCAAGGTAGAGTAGGAGAGAAAATCAAATGATGGAAATGCCCATCAAATAATTTATTTTTGAATTAGAAAAGGAAGAGGTGGTAATGAAATATGACAGCTAATAATAATAAAAATAATAATAATAATTTAACGTTAAGAGTTGCAGAGACTAATCCTAAGTTTGTAGGCAGAGGAATAGCTTTGCTCGATCCAAAGGTTATGGAAGGGTTACACCTATCTACAGGCGATGTAATTGAAATCTTTGGAAAGAAAAAGACTTTTGCTTTGTTATGGTCTAGTCAATCAACTGATCATGGTGCTGGCATAATTAGAATTGATGGCTATACTCGCAATAATATTGGGGCAGGTATTGATGACAGAGTAACAATTCAAAAGGTTAGAGATGTGGAAAAGGCAGAGCAAGTGATACTATCTCCAACTGAAGAGCTTAACATTGTAGGTCTTGAAGAGCATCTTCCAGAATTACTTGAAGGGCGTGTTATTGCTAAGGGCGATATGATTCCCCTAAATATCATGGGAAGAAAAATTGGCTTTGTGATTACCAGTTTATCGCCTATACCATCATCTGATACAGCTTGTGTAATCGATAGCAATCGTACCGAATTTATTATTGGATCGGTTCCAAAAGCAGCTGTCAGAGGAGGAGCTGGCGTTCCTAGGATAACATATGAAGACATTGGTGGTTTAAAGAACGAAGTACAGAAAGTTCGAGAAATGATTGAACTCCCATTAAGACACCCAGAGATTTTTGAGAGAATAGGCATTGAAGCACCAAAGGGTGTGTTACTTTATGGCCCACCCGGAACAGGTAAAACACTGCTGGCAAAGGCAGTAGCTAATGAAACGAATGCCAACTTTTATTCTATAGGCGGTCCAGAAATAATGAGCAAATTCTATGGAGAAAGTGAAGAGCGGTTAAGAGACACATTTAGGCAAGCTCAAGAGAACTCTCCTTCAATAATATTCATAGACGAAATTGACTCTATCGCTCCAAAGAGAGAGGAAGTATCAGGAGATGTCGAAAAAAGGGTGGTTTCTCAACTGCTATCTTTAATGGATGGAATTGAAGCAAGAGGCAAGCTTGTAGTAATAGGTGCTACTAACAGACCAAATGCAATTGATCCAGCATTAAGACGTCCTGGTAGATTTGATAGGGAAATTGAAATAGGGATACCTGACGAGGAGGGACGATTCGACATATTACAGATACATACTAGAGGGATGCCATTAACTGACGATGTGAATTTAGAATCAATTGCCAAAGTTACTCATGGCTTTGTTGGTGCTGATCTAGAAGCTTTAAGTAAAGAGGCAGCCATGCGATCCCTTAGAAGAATACTTCCCGAAATAAATATGGAACAATCCAAGATTCCAGTTGAAGTTTTAAACAAGATCAAGATTACGGACGAAGATTTCCAGAATGGTTTGAAGGATGTTCAACCATCTGCATTGAGAGAAGTACAGATACAAAGGCCTAATGTTAACTGGGATGATATCGGTGGATTACCTGAAGTTAAAGAAGAATTAGCAGAAGCAGTAGAATGGCCGCTAAAACATGCAGATTTATTTAATCAAGCCGATGTGAAGCCACCAAAAGGTCTGTTGCTTTATGGACCTCCAGGAACAGGAAAGACAATGATAGCAAAAGCAGTTGCAACTAACTCTGAGGCCAATTTCATTAGTGTAAAAGGACCAGAGCTACTAAGTAAATGGGTTGGAGAGTCAGAAAAGGGTGTCAGGGAAATATTCAGAAAAGCCAGGCAAGCAGCACCTTGTATTATTTTCTTTGACGAGTTAGATGCAGTCGCTCCAAGAAGAGGAAGGTCTGAAGGTGATGCAAATGTTACAGAGCGGGTCATAAGTCAAATGTTAACTGAAATGGATGGATTGGAAGATCTTAAAGGAGTAGTCGTGGTAGGTGCAACAAACAGACCAGACATCATAGACGAAGCGTTGCTAAGGCCTGGTAGATTTGATCGTATTCTTGAAGTACCGCTGCCAGATAGAGAGGCAAGAAAGGAAATTCTCATGATACATACCAAACGGAAGCCACTTGATCATACTGTAAACATAGATAGGCTAGTAGAATTAACTGAAGGTTACACAGGAGCTGATATAGCGGCGATAATAAATACAGCAGGAATTTCAGCAATTAAAGAATACATCGTACATAACAACAAAGTCGGTAGCAATAACCAAGATATAAAATACAAAAGCGAAGGCAAAAAGAAAGAATTCAAAATTTCAATGAAACACTTCGAGGCTGCTATCCAAAAAATTAAGAAGAAAGCAACTACTACCATTAACAATCCTAATAACCTTGTCTAGTCCAGAAGTAAATGAACGCTACTACAAATCTTTCAAAACCAAAATCAAAAGGAAAAGAAATAACGACAAGACCATCAACAACATTATCTATAGAACATATCGCTATTAACAATGACGTTCCTACAGCAGCACAACAAATCGTGCGGTCAATCAAATCAATTCCAGGCAGAGTTGATTGTAACTTTTTTAATTATTATTATTATTGCTCACAATGTGGTTTGAAACTCCCAAAAAATATTCTACGCTGTATAAGCTGTAAGCAAAAAGTAAGAACGGAATCTGTTTATTTATTCCTAATGAGTTCTAAAAAAACTAAATGTGTAGAAGAACTTAATATTATAACTGGCATTAATTCAATTAACATGCCAGTAATACAAGTTACAATAAGCCATTGAAGGTCGGTTGAACAGAAAAGAGAACTAGTTAAAGTGCTGACAAGAGAGACAGCAAGAATTATGAAAACTGATGAGGAAAAGGTCAGAATTTTAATTTACGAAGTCTCAAAAGAGAATTGGGGAAATGCTGGAATATTAG
>DATFDI010000144.1:0-20883 GCA_035252175.1 Nitrososphaeraceae archaeon | reverse complement strand
TTTAAAAGACTTGTCATCTATATTCTGTTCACCAAAATATCTCTCTAAAGCATCACCAATGATAAGCGATTTTTCCTTTTCATGCTCGAATACCTCATTAATATCATCATCATTGTATTTTCTAGAAATTACCTGTCTAACTGAATCGATAGTTTCATAAAATGGATTTATAAGAACAATTTCATTATTCTCTTTCATTTGCTTGTGTATATAGTTTGAATAAAGCTCTCTTAATGTTACCAAATCAGGATATATAATCATATAATGAGCACCATATTCTGCTTGGATCATATTATGGAATGCATCATTAACCTGACAGTTTCTTAAGTTTTGTACCAACATGAGACCATCCCATAACACCATGCACAATCAATATAATAACTATTACAGTTTTACCTCGAATACTATCATCATATTAAACAAATTGATCTATGACAGCTAATTTTCTCTATTATATCATTTAGCTGCTGTATGTGAAATGGCTTTTGAAGAAAGGCATCTACCTTGATATCTGGCAACATATTATGAAATTCATTTTGTTGGATTTCAAAAGCACTCATAAGCACAACTTTTACTTGTGAATCGATGTTCTTTATTTGCTTTATAAATTCATAGCCGTTCATACCAGGCATTCTAATATCAGATAGTACAAGGCTGCAGTTGTTGTAATTTGTTTGAAAGTAGTCTAATGCCATTAGTGCATCAGTAAAAGAAGATACCTTGAATCCATGTTTACTCAAGGCCTGTTCAATCAGTCTAACAATATCATGGTCATCATCGACTGCCAGAATGTACTTGTTACTGGCTCTCATTTTTTGACCACTTTAAAATGTAGAATGATTACTGTTAAAGTTTTTGCTGTCTAGAAAACTGATTTCTATAGCGCATAATTAAGAGGATGGCGACATTTATGTATAAAAGAGCTTTTATCGTCTTATTAATCCCGTGAGACGAGTATTCCTTTCTTCAGATTTTACCTTAGTAATTTCGTATGAATTGTCTGGCTGCTTCGTGACATAAATGTTGTCATTTCGGCATAGATAGTATTTTACAGGGGGATCATGACTAATGGAGCCATTTAGCCACACCATGAGTGTACCGCATAGAGGACAATTCATTGTCATTAAAGAAAAATTACATAAGACCGTTATATATTTTGTCTGTCTTTAATCAGAAATACTTCCTTTTACAGATAGTCAAATTTCTTTCATTCTATTCCATTTTCACATCCATTGTGGCAAACCAGTCACGTACCCCATAAGCTCTTGACCTTTTATGGTCAGTTTGTATTGTACTTGTGAGCAGTTTCATTACATGAATTCCTCTCCAATATACCACTTATTTTCAGTTTAAATCTGCGGAAGAGTCTTGCTGTTAAGCCCCCTTTAAGATGCTTCTAAACTTGACACATCTACTGAATTAGAGGTACAACATGGAGAGAAGGATTTCAGGTACGTAGGATAATTTCGAGTTTGGATGTCTCTCACAAGTTTACTAGCATCATAGCGAGTGAAATGCTATGGGGGATTACTGTCCTAAATGAGCAGGGCCTTGATTTCATTATTGTTCAGCAATATTGTTATGTAATCTAAATGCGTAATATAAGATTACAATGGGCCATGTTCATGTCTTCTCATTATCTCTCTGACCTCTGCATCGCTAACTTGCTCAAATTGCTTATAGAATTGTCCAACAGAATAAAAAGTCTCTGGTCTATAAAGAATTAAGACTTTATCTGCTATTCTATTTAATTTACTTACAACATCTTCATTTGAAGAAGATTGTACCGATGGCGAAGATGACGGAGCTACGGGTACTGCTACAATTAACATCTTGCAACAATTTTGCTTTGTCTTTAACCATCGTGCAGCTGATAGCATAGTTGCTCCAGTTGCGATACCATCATCAACTATTATGACTATTTTTCCCTCAATTCTGTTGTAGTCATTATAATAGCTGCTATTTTCTTCCCTTTCTCCTCTAAAAATTTGTAATCTGCGTTCTATTTCTTTTTTCTGGATATTTACTTGCTCATTGATATACGACGGAGGAACTTTCAACATTCCTACAATATCTTCATTCAAAAAACAGCTTCCATCAGGCATAACTGCCCCTATTGCAAGTTCAGGATTGGAAGGCGCGCCCATTTTTTTTGAGACTAGGATGTCTAGCTTAGCCCCAAGTACTGATGACAATACATCGCCAATAACAACTCCGCCTCGCGGTATGGCTAGAATGACGACATCATAATCATTTGACTTTTGTAGTTTTCGTTGTTCTAATTCTCGTCTCGTTTTTATCACATCATTATCTAATAATTCTTCTATTCTTTTTGCAAGTTGTTCTGCTGCATCTATTCTATCTTCAAATAGTATCATTATGTTTCGTGTTACTGTTTATAGAATGGACAGATGGCAGTTTAAAAGGTTTCATAGTTATTAGCACTTCGCATGGTAAGAGTTGCCATCCTACTAACGAGCCACATGCTAGGTTGTCGACAATCCATCATATCTTATAACGAAATAATTATTACAGTTTAGTAGGATCTTTTCATCGTCGATAGATCAAATATAGGAGGCAAAGAAGATTATCTCTTATTGATTTGAGGATCTTTGTATTAGCATTCGGTCAACAGACCTTATCATAACAAGCAGAACACACAAATTTCTAGTCAGTAATTTTGCAGCTATACAAAGTAAGCATCTTAATTTGTTGTTGTGGTTGTTGTGCAATGGTAGATAGTGTAACTGACATTGCCAATAATACCACCACTAAGGCAGCGGACAGATATATCGTTTTATCCATTGTGTTAATTAGATATATATAACTAATGACTTTTTCTGCTCTCAATAATTTGGGAAATATCTTCAATCATACTGTTAAAGATGGAAAACGGAACACCTCCCTAAAGCAAAGCTTAGGAAATGTAAAATCTCAGCTATTGTTAATGTATAGAGAGTCTGCGTCTTTATTGTATTTTTGTATATCTAACCGAAAGTGGTTTGAATTAGTATTTCATTAATATGGCGAATTATAGATAGCTAATGTGTTTACTATAGGACACTCAAACCGTAAGTGGAGTGATTTCACTTGTATTTTAAAAGATAATCGTGTAAACCTGTTGGTTGATGTACGTCGTTATCCTGCGTCAAGAACATGTCCGCAATTTAACAAAGCACACATGATAACAGAGCTAGAGAAGGAAAATGTTTCATATATGCACATCGAGAAGCTGGGTGGAAGACGAAACAAGCTAGATATCAAAGAAAATAGTCGTAATAACGATCATAATAATGCTGGATGGAAAAATAAGAGCTTTAGAGCATATGCTGATTATATGGCAACTACATCCTTTAAAGAAGGTATAAACGAATTACTGTCGCTTATGAAAAAGTATTCCAATTTAGCCATTATGTGTGCAGAAGCAGTACCGTGGCGTTGTCATAGAAGAATGATAGCAGATTATCTCATCATGGTAGAAGGCATTAACGTATTTGATATTTTGAATTGTAAAAAACTGCCAGCTTCCCACCAGTTAACGTCATTTGCTTATCTTACTCGTGATAAAATCATAACCTACCCAGAAAAGATGTAATGACAGCTGCTGATAGTTAATCCTTCATATAATAATACACTGATAATGAAAGTATATAGCACTTGACAAAAGCACATTCGCCTATTGATTATCCTCCTGGACCTTCTTCAATACTATCCGTAAAGCTATTTTTTGACTTTCTTCGAGATCCTCTTACTGTTTTGCATAATCTTTCAAAAGAATACGGTGATATTTCTCACCTCAAATTTGGAAAACACCATATATATCTCATCAACAATCCAGATTATATAAAGGATGTATTAGTAAATTATGAGAACAATTTTATAAAAAGCCGAGGTTTACAATTGGCAAAGCGCATATTAGGAGAAGGCCTATTGACCAGTGAAGGTGAGAACCATCGCAGGCAGCGCCAATTAATACAGCCTATCTTTCATCAGGATGAAATTCCTAACTATGCAAATATTGTGGCAGACTATACTTTAGGTGTTTCTAGTCAATGGTATGATCAAGTTATAATTGATATTCACAAGGAATTCATGCATTTGGCATTAGCTATAGTTAGCAAGATTTTCTTTAGTGTTAATATTGAAGAGTCAGAGATTAAAGTAATTGATCAATGTGTTACTACTATCATTGAACATTTCAATCGTGCTAGGTTGCCTTTTGCTGAAATTATAGAAAAAGTACCATTACCAAGCAATTTACAATTTTATCAATCTAAAAAACACTTGGATGAAATAATTTATCGCATAATTGGCAGTCATGTAAACAATGATAGCGGTAATAATCACTATGATCGACAACAAGATGGCTCTCAGGCTCGCAAAGATCTAATAAATCTATTACTGCAAGGTCAAACTAATAGCTACTTTTTAACAAGTAAAAATAATGAAGATGTTACTAAACTAAACAAGGGGAAGTTCCAAAATAATATCACTAGTACCAATAGACATCGACTACGAGATAATGTGATGACAATCTTCCTTGCAGGTCATGAAACCGTAGCAAATGCGCTCACATGGACATTTTACCTCCTCTCACAAAATCCTAATGAAGAAAAAATGCTGCATGAGGAGCTTGATTCTGTACTTCATGATGATAATGCGGCTCCTACTGCTAAAGACATTTCTAAATTAGAATATACGCACAGAGTTTTTGCTGAATCAATGCGTCTTTATCCACCATCGTGGGCAATAGGGCGTCAGGCCATAGAGGATTGCAAGATTGGCAACTATGATATACCTGTTGGCTCTTCAATCCTCATGAGCCAATATTTAATGCATCATGACCCTCGCTATTTTCCTGAACCCGAGCGATTCGACCCAGAAAGATGGAACCCGCAAGAAAGGACTAAACGACCAAGATTTAGCTATTTTCCATTCGGAGGTGGCGTGAGGTCTTGCATAGGTGAAACATTTGCATGGATGGAAGGGATAGTGGTCATCGCTACTATTGCTCGACGGTGGAAAATGAGAGTCATGCCCAAACATCCCATTGTACTTCAGCCGCTTGTGACATTACGTCCGAAATATGGAATGCAAGTCAAATTAATACATAGGAATAATGCTTAACATATTTAATCAGGGATGGCATATACTGTACATTTATACCACCTATGTAATAAGCGCTAATAAAGATAATAATGAAGTGAAATTAACCCTATAGAAACGATGATAAGGCTGAGTATCCTATTATAGTCAAGCATGAAAATGGAACACCAATTTAAAATCATGCAGTAACATACTAGGATAAAGAAGGTTGTTACACCTCCATTACCCTAATGTGATAGCTGCCAACTCCTTGGTTGTTTGATAGCAATAATCTAGTAGAGTTTATTATATAGGCAGTTACTTGGTTCTTTTGAGCCTCGAAAAGGGCTAGGGAAAAATAAGACTATTGATAACAATAGAATCGTTCTGTATTGATCAAACCACGATAAATAGCCGGCATTTATTGATGGTCTTCTAATTCATTCAAAGTACCGTAAAGGTTGTAAATACCGCCTGTAATATTGCTAAAATAATCCCAAATATTTCGGTTTATAGCTAAAAGCCTAAAAGTAGATTTTTGCTCATCATCCAAGACATTATACACTAATTGGCCTATTACAATTTGATCCGGCTTAGCGAATGCAGTCATTTTAGTTGCGATGCTGATCGTATAGCCTAAAATATCAAAATACGGCGCTTTGGTAATGACTTTTCCATCTAGTGCATGCGTATTCCATCCAAATTTGACTACTGCATTCTTCCCAACGTCAATCCCAATTCTTATCCTCAATTCAGGATAGTCACTTTGGTTCAGAATAGGATTGATGCCCTGACGTACCACCTTGATCATAGTACATCCGCAATCAACTGCATTGATACAACGGAGATACAAATCATTTTGAGAATCTACAATAAAAAATGCCAAAATTGCATCTCCTATGTATTTTAATACGTAACCACCATATGACGATATTACTAACGATAGTTCTTGAGCAAAGGCTTGGATAATCGTCGTAAGTCTGTCTATAGGAAGAGTCATGGATAGTTTAGTAGAGTCTACAAGATCAACATGTATGATCACAAAAGTAGCTTTCGATTCTGCATACTTCTTCAAAACATTTTGAGTTTCTTCCAAGGAAATGTCAAAGTCAGACTTTACCTTTAAAGCACTCCACATGCTTAACTGCGCATGTTTTATGGCATAATCAACATTTACAGCTTTATCTAATTGCAGTTTACTTATTAGAGGAACATCAAGCTGACGTTCTTTATCATATTCCATATTCATTTCTGCTGGTAGCGTTGAGGCGATCTCATTTCGGTTTGTGCCTTCCATTCCTTCTTCTTGTTCTTTTTTCACCTTTGCTATAATTGCAAGTACCTGCTCTTCACTCATATCCATTTGAAGAGCTATTATCTCTGGTAAAATCCCTGAATTGTACAAGTTAAGAATAGTTTGCTGTTGTCCTATAGCTAACTAGGATCACCAATGATTGGTTTATTTTGCTGCTTTTATAACTTACCTATTAATAGTGTGATCGTTATTGCTACTACTCGATGTTGCCTATGCATGTCATATTTACCTATATTTAGAGCAAATAGCAATAGAATACCTTCAATGTATTTATATACATGATAATGACTAACTTACATTGGAACTTATGATCTTGTAGACATCTTTCTTGCAAGTAGCAATAATATGCTTTCGGGTTTAATATGTTGAAACCGATACACAATTAATTTAATTGTAAAGGGTAGATACAAAGGAATTGGAATGTAGATAATGTACGTCAGATAATGTAACCAGCTAATATTGAAAAATCTGCTGCTGATATTACGTTATGTGGTCTAAAATGGTTATAGTCACTATCCTAATACTACTAGGAACCATAATTCCAATATCATCATATATTGATATTTATAATTCTAAGAGCAAACAAAGTGCGTTTGAAAATTCAAGATTTCTTATCGTCATTACCTCAGTCTGTTATAAAAGGCGAGGATGTTCCGATGTCCGATAGCGTAGTTAAAAAAATGCTTAAAATTGCTAAGGTGAATAAAAAAGATATTTTCTATTATATTGGATATGGAAATAGCAGTTCTATTACAATCGCCCTAAAAGAGTTCAAAGTAAAAAGAGCTGTCAGAATTGATATAGGAAAGCCAATCTCTGCAAAATCACGCAAAAGAATTTCAAGGATAAACGATAGAATTGAGATAATCAGCGGCGATGTTAGAACAATCGATATTTCTGATGCTACTGTTTTGTTACTTTGGCTCACTGATCCAGATATTATTGATTTAATAATTAACAGGATTGAGAATGAATTAGAAGATGGTGCAAGGATAATAACAATATGGTCTCCGCCCGGTCTAATGTTGCCCACAAAGAACGAATTTCCATTTTTCGTCTGTGAAAAGCCATTTAAATATGCCAAGAATTTAAAAGATCAAATTAAAGCAATCTATGGAAATCCATGTATCGATTTCACCGCTTCATGGTTATTGGTTGAAAAGTATCTTCATGAATTGGAAGTCGTTCCAAAACAGTATCTTAGGTTTGTAAATATGCTTCAGAGTATGATAATTTGGATCAATGCATGGAACATGGGGGTGGCTTGCGAAGATGAAATTCCACCTCCTGTAGAATCGTACATAGGAATACTAAAAACTTTTTTTAACATTGATCTTTCGGAAATGATCCAAAAAACAAAATGACAATATCTCAACAAATTCATGACCTTATGTATATATGATATATAGATAGGGGAATTGGATTCTTCTTAACATCGAGCCATAAACGCTGACCTAACTATGATGGAATCGGTTAACAACTGATTTGCTGCCTGTCAGTTGCCATGAATAAGATATTACAGAACTTGGTCCATCTAAAGCAGCAAAGGCATCTGCTTATTCTATCTCGTCAGCGTCAGCTGTCGGAAAAGTACTTGCAGGTGTGTTGCTATCTCCCAATCAATCACTAGTTGAAGAATTAGCTGTAGAAGGGTTCTGCTGAGGAACAATACCTGCAATTGGAGGATTATTGCTTGGAATACCGTTGCTGGTTGAAGAATTAGCTGTAGAAGGGTTCTGCTCTGAAATGTTCTTGACTAGGACACTTACGGTGCTACTATCATTTAAGCCGTTGCTATCTGTGACTGTTAACTCGAATTTTAGTGTAGTGTCAGCAGATACTGTGGGTGCAGTAAAAGACCAAATCGGAGTACTAGCGCCACTTAACGTAATAAAATTATTGGTAGGAACTTGTTTCCATGAGTAAGCTAAGATCACTCCATTGGAATCTCTGCTTCTGCTACCATTTAAAATAACTGTAGCGCCTTCTTTCACTATTTGATCGGGACCAGCAATAGCAACTAGCCCGCTTTTTATTGTTGTGGCATTACCAGGATTATCTAGCCTGATAGAAGGTAATGAAAAAGGAGTAGTCGAATCATTTCTTTCTGAAACTGGTTTCTCAGTAAATTGGTATTGTATAGGTGGTACATGAGGATATGCATTAACCTCGATACTAGCCGAAATAGCACTAACAAGTCCCCCGATGACAAGTAATATTGTAGTTTTTCGAAACTCCAAACAGATGACCTCAATACGACTCAATCAGTGACTATAAAAATATGGGTTATAATTAGAATTAAGTGAAGGTTAAAAAAGCCTAGACTATTAAACAAAAAATTTACACTGGATGCTAGTATTATACGATTTATTAATCATTGTCATCGATTAGATATCATCAACGATTATATTTGTTCAACAATGTCCTTGCTTGGAGTTGACTGTAGATTTCAGGAATTTTAATTATTATTTACTAGTCACTTCATTCAAAAGACGATATCATGAAAAGGCTTCACTGTTTGCATAATGTGAGATCCAGAGTTATGCAAGTAATTAAATAATTTAACCGTACGATTTAGTAAGATTGTTACATTGAATTTATGATTATGACTCAAAAACTATATTCTTACTACATGAGATAAACACATATCATAATAGTTGGAAGTATAACTTCAAATTCATGTTAACTAGGATCAAAACATTGCATATTAGTAAACTGTTTGATATGTATACTATGAGAATGTGAGAAGATTTTTACTTTAATTTCTGACAGGAAATCAATTAAATATGCAAGTCAATGGTTAAATCAGCTAATGAGTGACAGCCCTAAGAGTATGACCACAAAGTGTATGATGCAGCTTGAAGAGATGGACATTCGGCTCAGTAAGATACACCTGAACCTATCCGTGCCGTCATTAATAGAAGTTGCCGTTCATAGAAAAGAAGGGAAATTATCTTCGACCGGTGCACTATCCGTAAAAACTGGCAAATTCACAGGAAGGTCACCAGAGGATAGATATATTGTTGATGATAGCGTCGCTCACGATACTGTAGACTGGGGTAAAGTAAATCGCCCAATCTCACAGGAAAAGTTTGAAATGCTTTTCAGCAGAATGAAAAAGTACATTGATGGTAGAGAGTTTTTTGTATTCGATGGATATGTTGGAGCAGATCACGAATTTAGGTTGCCTATAAGAGTGATCACAGATAATGCATGGCATAATCTTTTTGCAACCCAAATTTTTATTCGTCCAACGATGGATGATCTCAAATACCATAAGCCCGAATTTACACTCCTATCTGTAAATGATTTTGGTGCGATAGCTGAAATAGAAGGAACTAGAACAGATACATTTATTATAATAAGCTTTGAGAAAAGAATGGTTCTAATAGGCTCCACATCGTATGCAGGTGAGATTAAAAAAGCTATGTTTAGCGTGATGAACTATATTTTACCTACTAAAGGCATTTTTCCCATGCACTGCTCTGCTAACGTGGGTATGGATGGAAATTCTGCTCTTTTCTTTGGATTATCTGGGACAGGAAAGACAACTCTCTCAGCTGATCCTGAAAGACGCCTTGTTGGGGATGATGAACATGGATGGTCTGACAAAGGCATTTTCAATTTTGAAGGTGGTTGTTATGCAAAGTGTATAAACCTAAAAAAAGACAATGAACCGGAAATCTGGAAAGCTATAAGATTTGGAGCAGTTATGGAAAATGTTATTATCAATAACGATACACGACAACCTAACTTTGACGATGGAAGTCTCACAGAAAATACTCGGGTTGTATATCCTATCGACTTTATTCCTGGCGCAGTAATTCCAAGTGTTGCCACTCACCCGAAAATAATTATCTTCCTTACTGCTGATGCCTTTGGAGTTATGCCGCCAATTGCGAAACTGACGAAAGAAGGTGCAATGTACCACTTCATGTCTGGTTATACGAGTAAATTGGCAGGAACAGAAAGAGGAATTACAGAACCTAAGGAGACATTTTCGCAATGTTTTGGTGCTCCGTTTATGCCTCTTCATGCCAAGGAATATGCAAAAATGCTTGGAAATAAGATCACAGAACATCGTGTTAATGTATATCTGATTAATACTGGGTGGTCTGGTGGACCATATGGCGTAGGCAGGAGAATGAATCTTAAATATACTAGAGCAATGGTAAAGGCTGCATTGAATTCAGATTTAGAGAAGGTGCAATTCAAGCATGACGATGTTTTCAACTTCGATATACCAACTTCCTGTGCTGGAGTCCCATCTGAGATACTCGATCCAGCTAATACATGGTCAGACAAACAGTCGTATTCTATATCATCTAAGAGGCTCGCTGCATTGTTTGTCAAGAACTTCCAAAAATTTGGGGAGGTACCAAAAGAAATTGTAGATGCAGGGCCGAAAATATGAAAGTATAACATGGTAGCCCGGAGCAGATTCGAACTGCTGTCTCCAGGTATCTTTTCTCATTAGAGATCCAGAGCCTGAAATCCCTAGCCCCCTTGGAGATTGGCCACTAGATTCGGCACCCGAATTAATTCAGAATACAGGTTCGACCG
The DNA here is from genome assembly GCA_035252175.1 of Nitrososphaeraceae archaeon. Lineage (GTDB taxonomy): Archaea > Thermoproteota > Nitrososphaeria > Nitrososphaerales > Nitrososphaeraceae > JAFAQB01. The sequence continues at coordinate 9,920 of DATFDI010000144.1, read as the reverse complement.
GGCTTCTCACGAGCTACATGCAATTCATAATGATACAGATATTTGACTTTATCGATAATTCTTGATTTTCTTAATATTTCTAGGCAAATATTTAAAAGCAATCCAAGCTGGTACTTGCAACCGTGCTATATCGGGATGAAAGGCAGTTTTGACAATATTTTTGCAGTATCATTTCTAATCTGATAGTATCACATTTTTAGTATTATTGGGGATGGATACCAATTATCGCTTTGTGTTTACTTCTCTAATTACAAGACCATATTCTAAGTTTACTTTCTTTCGCATATAAGGAATAAGTTTATAGTGTATAGAATAGATATTCTTCTCCCTCACAACAATTCCCTTGATCAAGAGCGACACAAAACCACCAGCAACTTTGGATGGTCGTACACCATAAAGGCTACAGAATGTATCTCGTTTTGAATGATATTCCTTTAAAGTAAAATATGATCTGTTAAGTTCCAATATTAAAGGCCAAACAACCTTTTCCCATACCATTCTGCGGTTTTCGGTAGAAGACGCATGTTTTCCCTTGCGTTTGAACTTACTCTGCTTCGTATCTTCTACTGATGACGTTGTCATACTGCTAAAGAACCATCAATATTGGGCTCCGAGGCACATTTAAACATCGGGTTTTTTATATTTGTGATGTTAAAACTATTGAGATTCATGGATCGAGTTGAGGACTCGCTTAATATGCTTTCAAAAAGATGGAAAATAGATCCTCATGTATTTGATCTACATGTTGGCAAACGAAAAGATGTTACTGATACAGTAGTGCAGGTAAATGGGGTCATGTTTCATATACCTACTCTCGCCAGAGATGATTTATATGTATTATGGAAATGCCTTTGGCCTGATTGTCATAATTGTTGTGAACGACAAGGAAGGTTACCATTGACAAAGGATGATATAAAAGATATTGCTACAAAGATGGGCTATCATTCAAATTCCGACTTTATAGCAAATGAAACACGACTATCCAATTGGCAGGAACATGAAGTTTTTGGAAATATGATAACAACCCTTACTATGCTTTCTTTAAAGAGAAAGCATAATGAGACAGAAGAAGAAGACGGTACTCCAATTCCATGCAGATTCTTAAATGAGAATGGTTCTTGTACACTACATCCTCAAAAACCCGGTGTTTGTTGGTTATATCCATTTGCATCATGGTTGGAATCTGATAAAGGCCGATCAGTAGTACATGCAGCATTTCAATTAACTGGCGATTGTCCTGGCTTTTATACAAGCAGGCATCTGGATGATATGAAGCCTGTGTTAGAAGAATATTCAAAGAAGATATATAATTATAATATGGCAGTCAACAGGACAACCAGAGAAAATTACGGATCTATTAATATGATAAATTTAGAAAGCAGTAGCGAATGATCATGATATAAAATAAACATATACCATTAAATAACTAATAATTATAAGGTTTATACTATAAAACTATCCTATTTAGAATACTAACTAATAGTCGAGCATCTAAAAATAAAAAATGATCAAAGTTGGATTGCTTATGCACTGAAGACGTCATGTTATAGCAGTGAACATAAAAGGCCACGAGTCATGTCAGTTGCGGCTAAAGGATATAATCACCATCCATAAAAAAACGCATCTTTCATTATTCTGGATATCGCTGCACTTATCCTGATTCTAATTATTCTAAAGCTAGACAGAGAAAGAGCATGGTTCATAACTATATCAAACATTTAAAAACGATCTAAGCAAAGCTTCGATAAAGCTACAACTGCAGTATCTCTTTATCTGTTAGAGACATAAATATGCCAATATAGCGACATAAATGGCATTAAGTTTATATGATCTCGAATACCGGTTAAAGCCATAATACCACATGACAACCATGAAAATACAGAGCAAGGACATGCTGGCATATGGAGCAACAGTTATCGCTACAGTCCTACTTATGAGAGAAGCAGTCAGCTCTAAAGTGTTAGCACAAATAACCGCTACTAATGCAGCATACGCTATTATACTTTCAACAGTAAATCCAAATGCTTCTCCTATATCTAATATCGCAGGATCAAACCTCTTAGTTTTACGGTAAGTGAAACTATATATTCAAAGGTAAAAGCCAGTTTGAGTAATGCTGGAACAATAGCTCAACAAGCGGTAGGTCCGGACACTTCAGCTACGTTAGCATTTATTTGTATACTAAACGGCTACTTAGTATATGACGTGCATGTGAAAAATAACAGCAACGACATAACCACTGCTGTTATAGTGGATGGCAGAAATGGAACGGTTCTCTATAAGCAGACACCACCATCCTGGACATTTGGTTTTGATTTTGACAATCATGATGTGTTTGGTCAAGATAAAACAGGACAGTCATTTAGAGTACATGGCGTCAGGAGAGGATTCATTGATCATAGCAGTGATACGATGATGCGCCCACAGTATAGGGACCCATTGGGTTCTACTGTGTCTTAGGAAGCAGAGACTGGACTTCAGTAGATGAACAAGACTTTTTATGTCATATTATTTTTTTCTATATTGGCAATTATCATTGCATCAGTATTTTTAATTAATAGGAATGTCCCACCACAGCCTTTTTCAAATCAGTCAGGATTTACACAAATCTATAACTCAAAGCCAGGAGGAAGAATCTTTACTGTAATGAATACGTCAGGAGAAAATTGTACATCAGATGGGATTAGATTTAACATTGCCAATGAGCATACGCTGGTAGATAGGGAATCAACTTGGATCTTTACTCTAAATAACGACGACAGCCCGGTATGTACTGACAAACCATGGTGGAGTCCAAAGATAGGCTCACACGGTGATGATGATCAAGCTTCAGGACTGTATGAAGCATCTGTTCCATATAATGGTGGATTTAAATCGGTGCGGACAGAAGGACCTCATCCACAATATCACTCGTGTAGTGGCTACCAACATGCGAACGTTCCACCAATGCCGCAAGGAAAACCAATTGGTATAAAGACCGCACAATGGAGAATTCCAAATGGCATCCATGTAGAATTTTGGTATGACTTTACTGGTGGAGGAAAAGGGCCCTGGATAAAATATGCAAGTTTAGACGATACATTGCCAGGACATTGTAACGGAGGTTCTATAACAGGACCAATCGGTTTGAATGGAGAGCTAATAGGTCCAGCACCAGCTCAGGACAGTATGAGAATGAATGGAGCTGATGCCACTTATATTGGCGGTTCAATTGTGGAATTAACTGCGGGTCAAATTCCTAAAGGAAGTGTAGGTTCTAGCGCTACTTAATCATAATTAGCGCAGAATATATTATGTCGACTTCTCTAGATTATGCTGATTTAAGCACTTTTGAAGAGTGTTTGTTATTAAATGATGTAGCTTACAACACGCTTACCATTTATGTCATCCTCATTTTCATCCTCTACTCGTGAAGAGCTCTGGTGTTTTGGTTGCAACTCTATCAAGATAACCTGTCTTCATGACTCTTGTCCAGAACACTGTAATATGTGTGATAGAATAAAGACTATACTTACAAGAACAAATGGAATAGTATAATAATGAGGGATTAATTTCTGCAATGTCCTAATTAGTTCGGGCATCATGATACTCTTCTCAGATGAAGGTATCTATTAATATCTGTCCACCAAGTATTAAAACAACAATCCATCATGTATCATGTAAGTTAGACTTTTTAGACAGATCTTCGTACAATTAAAGGCTCCTGTGAAATGGTGACCCGGGTTTTGGCTTCGTTCACCGATGGCCACTATTTTGGCAAAGGGGAAAGGCCAAACACGAAGCTGGCCGATAATAGCCTCTTTGCAAACAGGAGCATTCAAAAAATTTGCTTCTTACTATACATTACGTCGATCAGTAATATACTGGATATAATGTGCCAATATGGTGGTCAATCGAGCTTCGAATAACTTGCTTATCCTTAAAATTTTGTTTTGTAATTGTATAAATCTTTTTTTAGGTTATTGTTAACCTGGTTAACTTCTCAATACTAGGTTTATGGATTTAGTAATAATGCAGAAATAACACGATCTTGTTATAAATTGTTACTTCAAAATACCTACACACTTATCTTCTGCATTGATGAGGTGATGTAATCACATGAACATACTTGTACTACATATATGTACATAGGGTACCTAATCCTAATCCGACTGAAGAATCATTATTTTCATCCTTAGTGAAGGTTTATCTTTACCGCTCTCGGAAATATGATCGTTATATTTTCATAATTTGAAAATCCGCGTTTACGATCTGGACATACCGCAATGAAACTAGCCATACAGACCATTATGTCGATCTGTAGGCAATAAATATTCCAAATCTCATAGATAGCATCTTATTTATTGACTTCATCGTACCGTTTTGTTATGTCGTCCCAGTTTATAACATTCCACCAAGCAGAAATATAATCAGGTCTTTTGTTCTGGTATTTGAGATAATATGCATGTTCCCATACGTCGCACCCTAAGAGCGGGATCAAACCCTCTGTTCTTGGACTTGTTTGATTTGGCATTGCCTTGTATTCTACTTTTTTACTGGATGGATTAAAGACTAGCCATCCCCATCCACTACCTTGGATCAATGCGGTAGCAGAAGAAAATTTTTCTTTAAACTCAGAAAAACCTCCAAATGACGTCTTTATTGCATCCGCAATGGATCCACCCGGTTCTCCACCACCATTATGTTTCATGTTATTCCAGAATATTCTATGATTATCAAAGCCCCCGCCGTTAAAGTTGATTGCACTTTTTTGATCCGATGGAACTTGGTCCAGATTTGATAATATCGCTGTAATGTCCTTTTCTTGAATATCAGGAGAGCATTTTTCAAGTGCAGCATTGAGCTTGTCTGTATAGGTTTGATGATGCTTTGTATAGTGTATCTCCATAGTTCTAGCGTCAATATGTGGTTCTAGTGCATCGTACGCATACGGCAATGCTGGTAATTCGTATTTCTTCATATCACTAAATCAGACTTGAAATTATTAACCTTTCTGCTATATGTGTTTTGATATTGTAGGACTATCTGAAATCCTGGACTATATCTTAGGAAAAACCCAGAAACGTATTTATTTTAAGAGTGCTGTTTGTTTATTTTATATTACATGGTGATCAATAAGGAATTAGTTGAAGCCAGAAAGAAAGTTGCTGACAAAAGACCAAGATTTGTAAGACAAGAAAGCTGGAGATATGATCGTCTAGCGGAGAATTGGAGAAAACCTAAAGGTAAAGATAATAAGATGAGAAGACAGGTTTCTGGCGTACCACAAATAGTAAAGGTTGGCTACAGAGGTCCAAAACATGCAAGAGGCCTTCACCCTTCGGGTTATACAGATAATATCATTTTTAATGTGAATGATCTCAATAAGCTAGATCCAAAGAAGGACGCTGCTAGGATAGCCCACACGGTAGGAGCAAGAAAAAGAAAAGAAATAATCTCAAAGGCTACAAGTATGCAGATTAAAATACTAAATCCAGGTAAAGCATCTCCAAAAAAAGATAAAGAAGTCAATGGGGAAAATGACTAATGGTTGTAAATATACGAAAAAAAAGAGAACTAGTTGCAAGAATTTTAGGGGTTGGCGCAAATAGGGTTAGATTTGAGCCCGATAAGCTCGATGAGGTCTCTGATTCTATCACACGTGATAATATGCGTGCATTAATAAAAAATGGAGCAATTTGGACAGTTAAACCAAAGGGGACATCAAGAGCACGTGCTGAAGCAAAACTAGAACTTCATAGAAAGCGTGGAACAGGTCCAGGCTCAAAAAAAGGTAAAAAAACTGCAAGAACAGGCAAGAAAGCAATTTACGTAGCTAGAGTTAGATCAATGAGATATCATCTAAAAGTATTAAAAGAGAGAAATGACCTCAATCGGCAGACATATTGGTCACTTTACAAAAGAGTTAATGGTGGTCAGGTAAGGTCACTGGCTCATTTGAGAGATCTAGTCAAACAATCCAAGTCACGCTAGTATTCCAACTTTTTTAGATCCATTCTACACTTATCAAAATCCCTCATATAGTCATCAGCTTGAAATTTTATTCCCTCTTCTTCAAGTAACCGTTTTTTCATTAATGTTCCATACATATAACCACCCAACATTCCATTTGATTTAATAATTCTGTGACATGGGACATGAATTGGATTAGGATTTCTCTTTAAAATATTGCCAATTAAGCGTGCTGCATGGGGATGGCCAAGAGCATTTGCAATATCGCCGTATGTTGACACCTTGCCTGGAGGAATTGCCAAGAGTAGTTCATATACTTCCTGGTCTTTAATCTGCGAAGATCTGTCAAAATTGTTTACCATGTGGCTGCTCACTCACTCCTGTACAATGCGGCAGTTCCTTATGAAATTATTGTCATGGGAAATCATAATAGAACCGCAGTGTGTATATATGTATATATATCCATTTACAAAATCAAATTTAACAAGCTTCTATTACTAATAAAACAAATACCGACGCTTGCGCATAGCCACTGGTTAGTGGAGTATTTCAGTTACTCCTGTATTAGTTACATGGAACAACTGTAGCCTAATTTTTATTCATTGTATACACTTTCCAATACTTCTTTTAATTTCGGAACAGTATCATAACTTTGAATCTCATTAGGATTTATCCATCTTGCTTCATCATGTTCCCAATCGATCTTAATGAAATGTGTACTTGAATGGAAAAGATATGGATGTACTATCCATCTAATACCTGGATTATTAGATTCAGTTACCTCTACAGGTTGGCCCAAACTAATGAGCCTTAATTTTTCGTTGCTTAGCCCTGTCTCCTCATTGATTTCCTTCAAGGCTTGTGCTAAACTATCGTTATTTTCCATGTATCCACTTATTCCAGCCCATAAGCCCTTCATTGTTCTTGCTTTTTGGCTACGTTTAAGAAGAAGGATTTTTTTATCATGCTCTAAAAAAACAGTAACCACATTAATCTTTTTTGGCGGCTTGCTGGTAGTCATTCTTGCAATAGCCTTTCTACAATTTTAGTATTTTCAAAAAATTCACGAGATTCATCTGATAATAAAGGTATCGCCTTGCAATAATACATGTCATAGAAGATTTATCTTATATATAGCAAATATTATTGTTGATAATTAGTTCAGATTTTCTTATCGAAACGTCGATTCGCATATTCTGAATTTTTAATTAAACCTTCACTACGTCGAGTCCAGTGTCTGCTACCAAGCGCATAATTCTATCCTTTTCCTTTCCAAGCCCTTTCCAGTCAACTATTACATGAGTAACTTTTTCGATGCTCTTGAGAATCATTTGCCGTAGCATATCCTCGTCTATTGATCTTAGGTCATATTTAGTAGCTACAGCTGCAAGACAGAATTCTGAATTCAGCAATAATTTGTTGAATTTTATCGGATAGTGTGTTCCGCCCAATCCAACGCCAACCTTTCTGCAGAGTTTTGAATCATCTTCAATGACATTTAATATACAATCGCATACAATAGAGGCCGCATTTGTATCTTTCCACTGCTTTTCTGTTGAACCAATTTCAACAAAAAGTACTGGTCTTTTTAACGACGTGGGTCCATGATGGGTGGATTCAATTACGATATCATAGTCTGGGATAGCAGATTTTACATCGGTGATATGACTGAGATATTGCTTTTGTAAATGTGGATATGATAAAGCTATCTCTCTTGAATTTCCTCCATATGGATTGTCAGCATAATTTCCAGCAAAATGGCAAGTTAGAGTTGGAATCCCACTTTTGGATGCATGCTTTGAAAGAAAAATATAAGACTGGATATCACTCGATTTCCAAATGGATATTTTATCTAGATCCTCTAAAAGAAGCAAGCTTTTATTGCATACAATCAGCTTTACGTTCTTATACTCTTTTGATTGAAGTATAACGGATTCATTGTCGTTATCGATCGTGAAAAATCCTTTGTTATTTTTTAGATATTCTACCATGGTTATACTTGCTAAATCCTTTTCTGAGGCGACTAGAGTATAACATTGTTGGTTTACTGTATTCAAGTATATTCCTCTCTGTAATAGAGTGTATATTGAAGTTATTAGAATTCCTAACTTGATAATAATGCGGTCATATTCAAATCGTCTGATATATTATGAAATTAGTTATGATTAATAACTAACAACGTTGCTACCTTTGTCACTGCCACTTTGTTGTTATATGGATAACTAATACGCCATAAAAAGATAATAGATAGAACTAACAACGTTAGGCCATATCTACTCAATTTTTCTAGTTATAAATACTAAGTAAATTTATAAAATACATCAATCTATTGCTTATTGAATTTATATTATGAGTGATACTGTTGAAGAAAATGAAGATGATATTGTGGAAGTTAATGATAATTTTGAAGATTTGAGTGGATATCCTACTACCAGTACTGATGGTAGCTCAACTGAACCTGTCCCAGGTGTTGATGTTGCAAGTCAAGAAGCAAAGCACGATGTCTCAGAAGAAGAACAAGCAAAACAAGCAGAACAAACAGAACCAGAAGAGACTAAACCAGACTCAGATTCTAAATTTTTTGCTATTCGAACGACTGGAGGACAAGAACATATAGTTGCAAATATTTTGCAAAATAAAATCAACGCGAAAAGCCTAGGAATTCGTTCAATTCTTGCGTTAGATAACTTCAAAGGATATATAATTGTAGAAGCTCCAGATTCAAACGTTGCTTACGAAGCATTGTCAGGTATCCGGCATGCAAGGGGACAAATTCGTGGAGAGCTGCCATTCAAAGATATTGAAGGTTATCTTATAAAAAAGCCAGTTGTTTCTGAACTGAATGTCGATGACACAGTAGAAGTTATCGCAGGTCCCTTCAAGGCTATGAAAGCAAAAATTACAAGGGTTGATTATGAAAAACAAGAGGCTACAGTAGTACTACTCGATTCTCCATACCAGATTCCTGTAACAGTGGATGCAAATTATTTAAAAAAGATAGCACACTAGTGCGTCTACAAAAACTAACCTCATAGAGATTAGCTCAACAACAAAAGCCTGTATAAGATTGGATTGTGCTTGTAGGTATTGCGAGATAAATTTACTGCCAAACCATTATGTTGACCAAGGTGACGTTGACAATTATTGCAGTTTAAATTAATACGAAGACCTTTATATACGGGTAGATTTTATCACCATGATACATTCGGTTTTGGATTATGGGTGATAAGAAGTCGATCTCGGCCCTGGTTAGCGGGGGTGAAGCTAATGCAGGTCCCCCACTTGGACCGGCTTTAGGTCCTATAGGAGTGAACGTCTTGCAAGTTGTGAATGCAATTAATGAAAAGACGAAAGATTTCCCAGGGATGAAGGTTCCTGTAAAAGTTGAAGTAGACTCTGAGACCAAGAAATTTACCGTTGAAGTGGGGCTTCCTCCAACAGCAGCATTGGTTGCCAAAGAAGCGAATATTACAAAAGGTTCAGGTAATGCTGGCGTAAATTATGCAGGAAATATAAGCATGGATAGTGCAGCTAAAATCGCTAAAATGAAAGTTGAAAATTCATATGCTAAAGACATAAAGGGTATTGTAAAAGAGATAATAGGATCTTGCCAGAGTTCTGGGATAAAAATAGATGATAAACCTGCAAAAGAAATTTACCATGATTTATCGTCTGGTAAATATGACGAACTTTTTAAGTAATCGTTTTGGAGTTGTAGACGCATCACGAATATATATTTTGAAATTGCTCAATAGTATAAACAAACCATAGCATGAAATCTGCTTTTTTATCTATATGTTATTTTATGAGTTGCCAGTAATACCCTGTGCAACGAGTACTGAATAGCAACCAAGACCACATTCCTCACAAATTGGTTTTGCTGCATTTTTGCTACTATTACCAATATCAGCACTTCCTATACAACACGGCTGCTTTATCCTTCCCATGTGATCTAAAGACAATATGGC
>DATFDI010000143.1:0-20474 GCA_035252175.1 Nitrososphaeraceae archaeon | reverse complement strand
AAGAAAGATAGAATAGGATAATAAGGTTATACGAACCACACAACGACCCTATTTCCTACCGTATCTAATTTCATTTGTATCTTATAATAGCTGTGATTCTAAATTTGGTGGACAAGTTATGATTCAAATTATTTATAGAATTTCACTAGATTCTATAACCAATAACGCTTACAAAATTTTTTACTTGTACACCAGTAAATACCCATGCCGTGATATTTATCTACAAGTCACAATATCTTCTTTCAGAGAAAAAAATTTGGAGTTTTATACTATCTCCTTATCCTGGGCTTTGCAGAGTATTGTCATGTATAGAGCTAGATTGGTCTAATGCGTGTCCGAATCCCTGGTCAAATACTTGACCATAGCAGTCGTTTACTTCAGCTAGGTTAAGACGACCATCTAGTGCATCATGAGATACGCAACTAGAAAATGTCTTTAGGTCTTTCTGAGATATACTGCCGCCGCTGGTATCTGAAGTAGGTGTATTGTTGTTGTCCGTGGTCCCACTTGAGTCATGTGTGTTTGGAGTTTGCGAATCCGAAGAGCTGGTAGCTGCAGGATTATCGTTACTGCCGCTATCACCTGAGTTTGTCATTGTATTTGCTGTGCTATCCCCACCTTTTCCTTTCTTTGCAAATGCATGACCTGTAACTCCATTCACAGCTATGAGTGATGAAGCTATGGCAATGGTAAGGAGAGCTGCTGCTATTGTTGTTCTGTTTGAAAGCATTGTGAGAAGTGAAGATATAATGTGTTTTAAGAAATACGAAAATAAATGATAGCTATTACACATTTAACATAGTTATCTATAACACTTCTGGCAAGAAGTATACCAATATTCTGCTAAATGCTTATCAATTGAGTCGATATATGATACATAAGCAAATCCAGAATCTTCTACTACGGAAGAGCTTCCAAAATATCCGCAGGAAGTTCTAAATCAATTTAATGAAAGTGAGAACTTTTTCTTTATCTAAAAATTACGAAATTCATAGACTATCAAAATGCGCAGAATACTTATCGGTACAAGATGAGGAATAGATGTAATAAAGAATGAGATTGGTATAGATATAAAGGAAAAGCAATCATCTGCGGATATATTCAATGAACACAAACTAAGAAGAGAGCAAGTTCTAACGAGACCATTGACCGAAGGAAGCTAAAGTATAATCTACCCGAACTTATTCTTTGTCGCCCTTGGCAACATGAAGAACTTAGATGAAAATGCACTATATAGATAGTATATACTATTGATAGTATACTTTTATATCGTAGCACGTAGTATATTATATCAAAGTCTCCTGCCACTTGAGGAGGACAGCAATGGCTGAGCTTCTGTCTACTAAAAAAGAAGTATCGCTATGCTGCTTTATAATCATCAATATTTCTACAACAATTGTACATAAAAGGCCATAGAGTGAATGCGGAGATTCGAGTAAATAACTATAGAACAACACTCAGCGGGGCAAATGGTCATGGATGTCTATGGTCATCAAATAGAGCCAATCTGTAACTACCGCATATGTAATCACAAGTTTTCAGAACATGGTCATAACTGTAAGTGCCATCACGCTGCGAATTATGCTACAGGATGTCGATTTCGCCATTAAGATAGAGATTCTATGAAATATGATTAGAAACATAATACTAAAAAATTATCTTTGAAAGATAAATGTCTGAATATCGCATTTATCTTATGAATACCTTAATCTATTGTCTTACCGTATTAAAGATAAAAGTAGATTCCGAAGTTTATAGAAATGCAATTAATCTGGTAGAAAATGCTCCGATAGAAAGCAATGAATGGATTAATGCTATGAAAGCTATAGCAAGAGTTTCAGAAGATTATACTTTCTCTAAATCACAATTATCCGATTTTCTGACATTAGCTGCAAAGGGTATAGAACATACCAATACAAGTTCAGATACAATAGTCTTCAAAATATACAGAGATATTATAGAGAACTATGATTACTTTAGTGAGAGTTTAAAGTCAAATTACCCAAGGATTATAGTAGATGTCATATCCACTATTATTAATCATAATTCTAGAGTAAATCCAATTGTCATTGAGAAATACTTTCAATTAAAAAAGCAGGAAGCAGCGGTGGCCAAGAGGGGGGAAGAACAACATCTAGAGAAAACACGGACTACTCGTACGTCTACAACAGCTGCAGCCATACATAAAGAGAAACTTCCACTATCAAATGATGAACTTATCGCGCGTCTTGCACAAATAACAAATAGAGATAGAATAGCGCTACAAAAAGCAGTAGAAAGATTGCCATATTCAGATTTAAAGAAAATAAGTGAACTTTGCCGCAATTACAGTAAGTTACAGTACTATGGCAAACTAATAACTAAGGAAGGCCCACAACAGGAATTAAAGAATAATATTCAAAGAGAAATAGGTAGAGAGATTAGATCTGATGAGCTTGGGCATGCTGTTAGATCAATAAGAAAAGTACAAACCTATATTGAGAATATCCTTGATAATAAATTCACACTTGATTCTTCACATGGTATCAACCATGTAAAACACAATCTTGAATATGGCTTCAGGTTGATGAATTTAATTGAACTTCAAAGAAGAAAACGACATCAATAACGAAGAGCATGTGATTGCATTAAGAGCATATCAAAGAGGGCTTGTGATGCACCAACTGAAATATTTGGATGAAATAAGACCAATGGATGAAATTGGAGATCTGAGCAATTTGCAGCAAGTCGACTCAAAGGAATTGTCTTTAGGAGAGACGTTAGTAGAAAATCTTACCACTGAAAGGTTCGACTTAGGCCGGTATTCAGACGGTTATGCCAAGGAGCTAGAAAAACTAATACAAGCTAAAGTAAAAGTCAAAAAGTTATCATTAATGAACAAGAGGAAGAACCTAAAGAAACAACAGACATACTTGATGCTCTTAAGGCTAGTCTTAAAGTAAAAGGGAAACCAACCGTAGCTAAAGCTAGAGACAAGATGGGTATGGCTACTGCTGCAGTAAACAAGTAGGATATTATCATGGATACATCTACTTTTTGAATAGAATTGCTGTCCCCAATTTTCAAAAATATAATAAGGGTTAATGATTTAGACGATAATCAAATTATACATACCGATCATCTATTTAGAACTAAAGTATCTCTTTATTGCTACTGTGGCATTACCCAGAACATCTGAACTTTCATTTACAATAGTTTGAACAGATTTCGATCCAGCTATTTTCTGTGTGGCATTCTGTAAGAACTGTCCTGTGCTAGTTATGGCACCCTTTATAGATTGTGACGCTTGCTTAGATGGTGATGTTGCTTTTACCGATTGGTTTGTTAATGTTGCATTTGTCTGAGCATATGCTGAACGAGTAACTGATGATACTGTAATTCCTAGAAGTATCAACGTGACAAAGACTATTGTTATGATCGCTAATTTTTCCACTATCTTACGTTGACTAATTCTGAATTATATATTTTATGTCCATCGTGATCTCTGAACACCTCATCAAATGGTGTTACTTCAAAAGAAGAGCACTAGGGTTGAAAAAGCTGCAGAGCTAAATATTAGGCCAGTCGTTGCCAGAGCAACAACAATAATCGTTATGCTAAGTTCTAATCACATGCCCTCTAACGAAATGAACTAAACTATATAAAGTCACTTTGGGATCGTTACATGACCATGCATACACACAAGAGCCTTACTGTCTATCTGATTAATGCAGTTCTAATTTTATATTTCTTGAACTTGTCATATTCCCCCAAAGTCTTGCCAAATCTCTTCCTGCACGTTTGATTGTACTAAGGCATGTAGCATATGTTAAGCGATTTGCTACTGGTGTCTAGTCATATACTTTTTGAGTAGTATACTTACAGTATTGAAAACAATGGATTATTTTTTAAGGCTATGCCATAGTCATTGAGAGAAGGTCGTTAACCGTAGGAAGATCATACGTCTTACTATAGCATTAGCCTACCATACCATCCAGGGATCGCTCTATATTATTTTTGATAAATTGTTATACCGTCCAGACAGGAAATTTTAACATAAATCTCGTTTTATTGTAAGGTTTATCAGCTGTAAAATATATAGCTCATTTCCATTCCCAGCCTACAGTAGTACCATTTCCTTCTTTATCTATCTGGTCTTTGAATATTACTACCAAATCGCTAACAACACCAAGTTTGCCGCTTGTTGTAACTGTCTATAATATATTATAAAATATCGTACTAGCTGCTCGTAAATGGAATTGCGAAACTCATTCTGTACGTAATGATAATAGAAGCTCCAATCATGATTTTAGACTCGAACATCATTTTATATCTTTAATTTACTGATAATAAAAATGATGATGATAGCAATTGGCTAATGGTGAGCCTATAGCACTTTATTTTGAATATTTTTAACAATAACATTTATTGACAGTCTTTTTGCTATGTATATGACAATATGCACCTGCTGTGACGTAAGTAAATCACGTGATTTCTTTGTGACTATTACCAGTATATAGTAATACCCCTCTTAATGCTGTCTCCTATTTGTTAAATTATTGGATGTGAATATGTTACGGTGATCCTGTACTTTAATGGTTAAATTGCAGAGTCTCCTCTCTTGCTAGATCCAATATCTATCGCATCTTCTATATCTGATACAAAGATCTTGCCTTCCCCTGCCAAGCCACTGCTAGTACCTTCTAAAATTTTATCTATTACTCTATCTGCTAGTGAATCATTGACTACTAACGTGACTGTAGCATTCACATTAAATTCCGGAGTATAATTTGAAGTTCCTCTACCAGAGTGCATACTCGGTCTTGGAACCTGTCCTCTTCCTTTCGAATCAAAATACGTTAAACCGCCCAGATTCAATTCCTTTAATGCGCCAAAAACTCTTTCTAATCTAGCCTGCGGTACTATAGCCTCAATTCTTTTCATAATATAAGATACCTATCAACTATCGTTGAATCTTTTATTAAAATATTATGGATTGGTGTCGTAAATTATATTATATTTGACAGTTTACTATGATCTCTTAATATCTAGATGCGCACTTAATTGACTTATAGAATTATATCTCGCAATTAACATATTGCAAAAGCATTAAACACTCAACATACAAACTGAAAAGTTCATGTGTAGTTAACTGATTACCATTATGAAAGCTGATATAAGCTCAAGCCACTTGAGTTTTTTCTTGCTCGTTTCTATAAGATAAGATAAATCCCTTTCGAATTTTATGACTTGTCTAATGATACCGGCAAATCCATGATTAATCAGCGGATTCATGGCCTGCAATAAAGCTTCACTAATGCATGGCATTACCAACTACTGTTTTACATCACATTATCAAATAAAACTCTCGTGATCCGGGATTCCTATGAAGATTTCTAATGTATTATCAATCTACATTGTAATTATGCGGTAGAGTATCCCGCATCAAATTAATGAACATTGTCCAACCAGTTATTCTAGGAAATCCACTATGGATATATGTATATCTATAGTGTACGGGAAAGATTTGGAAGGGACAATATCACCAGAGTCAAATTTTCAGCTAATAACAAGAAATACCGATCTGCGGTCCACACAAAAAGATGACGATTAAAGAATTTTTCAAAATTCACAACGCTATTATATTGATCGACTCATTCTATGATCATATTCCGATAACCAATGTAGACATCTCGATAGTTAGTTAAAGCTTAGCTACATAGGGTTAGTAATGCTTTGTATGACTCTAATATCTACAAATATAAATTTGACCATAGACTGTCTAAATGACTCTAATCTCATGTTTAGTAGACGTCTGATGATATATCCTCATTTTTTGACCTAAGAAGAAGAAAGGGACATATGTATATACACTACCTTCCTAATCTACTTCACTTGCTGTAATTGTGATCTGATCCATTTTGTCAATTTGTATAAACATATTTAATGCCTTTGTGTGCTATTATTTCATATCAACACATTGCGTCTATTTGGAAAGAAAGAGGTTTTGTATTGTACTAACTGTAATGCAAAGGTAAAACATAAATACAAACCCCAACCCGAGTGGAACATCCAAGGGATATTATGTGCCGATTGCCACATAGAGAAAACTAAAGAGTTTATTTTAAAAAAACAAGAAGAAAAAAGGAGACTTGAAGAGGCCCCGCTTGAATGCGCAATTTGCAAAAAAGAGATTACACGTGAAATCGACAAGAACAAACCACGATGGCAGTGGAACATTGAATCTGGAAACCTGTTGTGTAAAAAATGTTATGATAGCAAAGAAGCAGATTATGATAAAATGCTTAACTATTGTGCAATTTGTAATAAGAAAATGGGTTTCATACGATATAATCCAAAGCCAAAGTGGGAGATCAAAGGACAGTTATGCAGAGAGTGCTGGGATAAAAAAAATAAAATTAGGAGCTAAAAAATGGATGTACTAAAGAAACACGTATGTGAAACCTGTAATAGAAAATTCAGAAGAATTGAAGAGCTTATGCAACATAAACAAGTTACCCATGGAAAAGACCTTCTCTATGAATGTAAAAGATGTGGTGTTGCATTTACAGGAATGGAGCAAATACGAGATCATGTAAAGAAATTCCATTCATATAATAAAATGAAATTAGAATAAATTAAGAATAATAGTGATCAATGGCAAGTTATATGCATCTCGTATACAAAAAGAGAACTACAAATACCCAAAAGCTAAAAAGTAGAACATATCATGTGTTGATGAAAAATATCTGGTGCCAATAATAGTTCTATCCTAAAAATGGAATATCTACTATACAGATCAATTCAATACATCTAATAGGTATTGTCATTATAATATTAGTTCCAAAAAAGGGCTTATTGTACTCGCAGTTGAAGAAACGAGTGGGCGATATACTAATAATACTAGCAAAAACAATAAACAATAAAATAGCAACATATCAATACACAAAGCGTAATGGTTAAAACTTGTATAAAGTGTGGAAAAACATTCGAAGAAAACACAATCGACGATCCTGCGGCTTTAAAATATCCATCTTGCCCTGATTGTTGGAAAGAATGGACAACTTATGCAGTGATGGTCATGAACGAAATGAGGTTAGATATGTCTTTGCCAGAACATAGAAAAGCGCTTCGCAAATATGAAAGAATGTTCTTCGGGTTGGAGAAATCAGAAGGAGAATTGCAAAAGAATCCTGATAGGAAATCAGATGACAGATAAATTCATTTAATTTTTAATAACTCTAATAGAGGTTGAGGAATGATGTTTAATACTTCTGTTTTCTTAGGAAAAGAGAAAATCACTTCCTGTAAACAATCACTTAATTTTTCCTTTTCCCAGTCTTGAAGTGATAAAAAGATGTCTATGAGAGATTCAATATCTACATTCGCGATAGCCAGACGATTATTTAAGAGCTCCTCGCAGTAAATTCTAAATATATCAGTTATTTGTGATCCTTGAAATTCTAGTAAGATTTCTAGCCACGTCCTGACCAGTTGTTGCAATTTAGCATTTTCTATCGAGGGTAATGCTTGTAAAGATGAAGATATCGTTACATGTTTATCTGCATCTACCATTGAATAGAAGTCAATGAGCCTACCTCGAATCATTGATTTTCGTAGAAATTCTGGCTGATTTGCCAGAATCTGAATAATGTTTCCTGCCAACCTTGAATCTGATTCCATCGAAACGTCCAAAGTCAATTACCGGTATTTAAGTATATTAAAGATCGTTCTAAAAACAATATTATGCTTTAATAACAGTGCCAGCGTTGAAGTAGCTTATATATGCCATGCACTGTAGCAATTGGAGGATTCTTTGGAGACGAGGGAAAAGGAAAAATCATTGCATATCTAGCCAGGAAGGATAATCCTTCAATTGCGGTTAGAGGTGGAGTGGGTCCTAATGCTGGTCATACATTCACTTTTGAAAATAAAACTTACAAGCTGCGAATGTTATCTAGTGCGGTTGTAAATCCATCAACAAGATTATTGATAGGAGCTGGGGTTCTAATTGATACAGCAATCCTGTTAAATGAAATTAAAATGTTTAATGCTCACGATAGAACTTTTGTAGATTCACATTGTGGTATTATAGAAAAGATGCATATTGAAAAGGATAATTCAGAAGATCATCTTAAAGGTAAGATAGGTACAACTGGAACAGGAACTGGTCCTGCCAATGCAGATAGAGCACTACGCGTTTTAAAAATTGCCAGAGAGGTTCAAGAACTCTTGTTATATGTAGAAGACGTCAGCAATTCTGTCAATTATGCTTTAGATAATAAGGAAAATGTAATTGTTGAAGGTACACAGGGAACATTTTTATCATTATTTCATGGAGACTATCCATATGTGACATCAAAGGATGTATGTTCATCTGCTATATGTTCTGATGTTGGCATAGGCCCAAAAAAAGTTGATGATGTTATTGTTGTTTTCAAGGCATATGTAACAAGAGTAGGTGGAGGTCCACTGTATAACGAAATTAGTATCGAAGAGGCGCGTAGGCGTGGTTGGGCTGAATTTGGAAGTGTAACTGGAAGGCAGAGAAGAGCCTCGCCTTTTAACATGGATTTTGCAAAAAAAGCGGTTTCATTGAATAGCGCAACTCAGCTAGCAATTACTAAACTTGATGTAATATTTCCTGAAAGTGCTGGTATAAGAGAATTTGCAAAGTTACAAACAGAACCCAGAAAGTTTATAGAAAACATAGAACAAGAAACAGGAAAGAAAGTAACACTAATAGGAACTGGTGCAGATGTAAATGCTATAATTGATCGGAGAGATCCATCATTTTAGAAGCATTATACACGTTGTTACTAATATTCTTTGGCATCTATGCAATTATTTTGTAAGTAGCATGTATGAAGGAGCTCATTATGGCGTCTTTGATTTTTAATAGATAAAATAACCAAATATAAATAAAGAATTCAAATCACGACTTCTTAATTACTTGCTAGATATGCTATCAACACCACCATTCCGCTATGGATTCATTCATCCAGTCTGCAAACAGATTTAATCAACTTTACTAACCTATCAATCAGTCTACTGCAGATGCAAAAAAGATTAAACATACTACTGGTGCTTCTCACATTATCAATTCTATGGGGTTCAAGCTTTCTTGCTATAAAACTGGTTATTCAGGTTATCCCTCCAATACTTGCATTTGGTATCAGATTTGCAATTGCAGGAGGAGCACTTCTCTTGGTATATATAATAAATGAGGAGAGAAAAAGAGGGCAGCGTAATATTGAGAATGAACAGATAAGCAAGCATCAGTGGAAAGATGCTCTCATAACAGCTTCCTTGATAATTGTAGGAGGGCAGGGATTGTTAGTTTGGGGCACTCAGTATTTGTCTTCTGGATTGACAGCATTGCTAAACTCTACTATTCCATTATGGATAGCAATTATAGCTGCATTGGGATTTAAGCAACATCTCACAAAAAGAATGATACTAGGACTTACAGCTGGATTTTTAGGCTTACTTACTCTGCTAAATCCTTTCTCTGGAGGTAGTTCAAATAATAGCACTATCAATATTATTGGATTGATATCTTTGACTCTGAGTTCCATCTTCTGGGCTCTTGGTTCTCTTTACTCTTCCAGAACTCATTTGTCAATTAGCATACTAGCATCAGCAGGTATGTTGATGCTTATTGGTGGAATAATTCTAGTTGCATCTAGCTTTGCGTTAGGTGAGTTCAAAAGTATTCAGTTCTCGCATATCTCAATAAATTTGCTTGTAGCTTACTTTTACTTGATATTTTTATGTACAGCACTTGGCTATGTTGAGTTCTTTTGGCTTCTTCGTGTAGAATCGGAATCTATTGCAAACTCATTTGCATATATAGTTCCGATAATCGCAGTGTTCTTAGGTTGGGCATTGTTTGAGGAACCAATTTCTCTAAAAATATTGATTGCTACTGGCATAATTATGGTTGGTGTAGCATTGATGGTTACAAGCTCATCTAGAAGCAATAGGAAGATAACAATTTGAATTGTGGTGACTTTGCATAAACATAACACTTCCCTCCTATTATTGTATATTCAAACCTTAGATAGTAATTTAAGGCTAACCAGCCAAATGTAAATAATCAATTACATTGCATATTCTATAGCCTCTAGACAGTTGAGCATACATAGACTTGCCTAATAATGCCAACCATCTTTTTTATATCAGATATACATAATATATGGATTAGATTGGTACAAAAACAGAAGAAAGAAGTTAACCAAAAAAGGTAATGACAGCAGCCAATTGCTGAACAATTAGCTTAATTAACATTGCAAGTCACAGTCAATGCACATAGAAAACCATCTTATTATAAGTGGATATATTCAAAAGCCAACCAACCATATGTTATATTAATCTTCATTATTTTGTCGGTGTTTGTAATCTACTCCTTCCTATGCTTCTGCCCAGCAGTGGGTAACAATTAGAACAAAAAAGATGATGTTGTAAAAAGCGTGATACCTTACCAATTGAGTATATGTATTATATATACAAATATAGAAGAAGCTTCTAAATAAGGAAAACTAACATGTCACCAGAGAAAGCAAAACGACTAAGATTCCCATGCAGCTATTGTAGCCGCCGCTTCGGAACACTTCAAGAGGTGAAACGTCATATATCAAATGCACACACACCTAGAGATACAAGATCGAGATGAAAGATCAAAGTACATTTGTTGTGCTTATTATATTTTGACTGCTGCATTTTTATTATACGTATTGCAAATGAATAATTAGACAGAAGCTATACGTAATATTTGTAAGAACCCAAAGTTAAATGAAGACATACAAACCAACTATCATAAACCACATATGATTTCAAATAGGCACTCTAGACTATTAATCCAATATTTATAGAAGCAGCATAAGCAACTATTATTTCAATAGTGTAATTCCATCCATGCTTTAGCCTTTCAATATTTCAGATACCTTGTCTGCATTAGGAAGCTTTGTTCGCTTGTCTTTATCTTGAAATGCTTCTACATATTCACTCAGCGTGCTTTAAGCTAAACTTTCCATGATTTGATTATAACGGATGTATATATGCTAGGCATGAACGGACTAGTATTAAGTCAAAGGGTGTTAGAACTAGATCCAAATATCAGAATGTGTTTTATATCTGATGTTGAGATAGATATAGATGCTCTAAAAGAAGTATATCCCAACATGAATTTAGGTTGTTTTATCCAAAAACCAGTCATCATGGAATATTTGGTTAAAGACTAAAGGCAGAACTATTAGTGACTTAATAGATCTTCCATTAGTCGGCTAAGTCTCTGCATTACTATTAACGGCTTCTAATAGTTTTTGCTGCTTTAATGCCATTTGTATGCTATTCAAAACCCAAGATGAAATTCATAGATATTTATTAATATGCCTAATTTGCTACTTCAGTAGTTGCTGTTATACTACTCAAACATCGTCGTCGTTTTATTTTTGGTATTTGTAGCTGTTTTACTATTATTGCCAATGAATTTCAATTACGATTTTCTGCCAGCCAGCGCTAGACCATCCAATATACCGGTTTCTAAAATGGCAACATCTCCGAGAGGAATAATTGTAAATGATAATAATTTAAGAGCAGAGGTAATAGCGCGAGGTCTAAGGTTCCCTACTAGCATGGCGTTTTTAGGACCAAATGATATTTTGGTAAATGAGAAACTCAATGGTACAGTACAGCGGATTATAGATGGCAAAATACAACCACAACCCATACTAGATGTTAGTGTAGCAAGTCAAAGCGAAAGAGGGATGTTTGGAATTGCTGTAGCAAAGCCTAACAGTGCTAATAATAGTAATAGTAATAAAATATCTCCGACACACGTCTTTGTATCATATACAGAAACTAAAGTAGAAGGTAGTGATATTTGTCCTAACCTAAATTATTGTGTACCAGGACATGATCCGATAGGTAATCGTCTTTATAGATATGAATTCGATAATAATACTGGTAAACTAGTAAATCCTAAACTACTTTTAGATTTACCAGCTCTTCCAGGACCACCCCATAATGGTGGAAAAATAATAATTGGACCTGATAACAATGTTTATGTCACTATTGGGGATGTCGGAAAGCGTAGGACGCAGGCTGAAAATTCACAGCGCTCACCAGCCGATGGAAGTGGTGGCATACTAAGAATTACACAAGATGGTCAGCTAACAAATAATCCTCCTTTAGGTAATACAATTCCACTTGGCCTCTACTATGCATACGGCATACGCAATAGTTTTGGAATGGATTTTGATCCAGTAACTGGAAATTTATGGGATACAGAGAATGGTCCCACATATGGAGATGAAATTAATCTCGTTCAACCAGGGTTTAATAGCGGATGGACAAGAATTCAGGGTTTCTGGCAAACTACAGGTAATGGAAATTACTATAGTGGCAAATTTACCCTGAATCCTACAGGTCTTGTAGATTTCGGTGGAAAAGGAAAATACAGGTCTCCAGAATTTGTGTGGCTTAACACTACCGGTCCGACTGCAATCAAGTTTCTCAATTCTGACAAATTAGGAAAACAATATCAAAATGATATGTTCGTAGCAGATTACCATGGTGGTAACATTTATCATTTTAAGCTGAATCAAAATAGAACTGCATTGGTTTTAAATGGCCTGCTTGCAGACAAAATAGCAAACACGCCGTCTGAGACGCAAGAAGGCGGAATAATATTTGCAAAAGGGTTTGGTGCAATAACAGATTTAGAAGTCGGACCTTATGATGGATATCTATACGCTCTTACGTTTGATGGAACTGTTTACAGAATAGTTCCTTTAAATGCAGGTTAGTGGGCACTAATGAATCTCGTCCTGACTAGTCCAATAGTCATTCTTCTACGCGGATATTTATTTGCCATTTTTGTATTATGAGGGATTTTCAGTAGTTAGTACTTCTATTTGATTCAGATAACATCGAATACGTAAGGTCTGATGTATCTTGAAATTGACTCTATGGAATTGATTTGAGATATTGTTCAAGGAACATTAGAATATAGCATATTTCCATAAGACAAACTAAAATTGATGAATAATAATATTATAAATATGAAATGGACGTATATTTATAAATATGAAATGGACGTATATTTATAAATACAATAGGAATCTGTTAATAACTGAACCTGAGAATCATAGATAAGAACTCTATTCGTTCTAAGGGGATCTTCATAATAGTAATCCCTCTTGTATTATCAGCGTTTACTCATCTGTTTAATCCTATTGGATTTCCATCTATAGACCACGATGAAGGGCATTATATGAGAAGGGCTATGGAGGTATTAAATGGACTGGGTCCTCAAGAGTCAAAAGATGTGTTTCCTAATCCAATCGATCATCCATATTTCGGGCAAATATTTTTGGCTGGAGCATTGAGATTAGTTGGTTATCCTAACTCAATTAGTCCTTCTACGATTGTCAATGAAAGTACTACTGCTAATACTGCAGTACATGTAACTGAAATGCTTTGGCTAATTCCAAGAGTCCTTATGGGTTTGCTTGCCGTAGCTGATACCTTTCTTATTTATAAAATAGCCGAGCGTAGATACAATAGTAGAACGGTTGCACTTATTGCATCCATTTTATTTGCAGTAATGCCATTGAGCTGGATGACTAGAAGAATATTTCTTGAATCTATCCAGTTGCCTATCATATTATTATCTATTTTAGCGGCAGTTTATCTAAAAGATATAAATAAGATTCAAAACGCTGCCGTACCTGCAGCAGATAAAAAGAGAGTCAACACTCGTAAGCAAGTTACCTTAGTTTTAGTTTCTGGCATATTTTTGGGTCTAGCTGTATTTACAAAAGTTCCTGTTTTTACAATGATTCCAGCCGTTGGATTCCTTGTTTATACTAACGTTGTGAAAGATAACAATACTTCAAAATTCAGACTAGCTTCAATTTTTCACATCAATGTCACAAAGATGAAGATGTTGGGACTATGGTTAGTCCCAGTAATTTTAATACCTTTAATTTGGCCGATTTATAGCATAGCAGTGGGATATTCATTTGATTTCTGGCTCAGCAGAGTTGTCTACCAGGGAACCAGATTAGGTCAATCTCCATTAGAAGCCGCATTATATGATGACTTCACTTTTGATCCAGTTTTTATTACCATAGGGTTAGCTGGTTTAATCTTTTCTGCAGCAAGAAGAGAATACTTCCTTTTGCTTTGGGCTCTTCCTTTCTTGCTTTTTCTTTACGAGGTACACTGGGCATTGCCATTTCACCTTGTTCCATTATTTCCGTTCTTTTCTATTGCTGCTGCAGTACTAATAGTAGATATATCTAACAGAATTAGGAAAAAAAGCAGTACTATTGGTCACATATTACCCTTCGCTACAATTTCGGCGATAGCAATTTTTGGATTGGTAAGTACTATAATGCTGATAACTACAAATATCAATTCATCTTTTTTTGAGGTATCTGCTTTTGTAGCTCAAAAACTTTCTGGCAATAACACCAATAACACCAATAACAATGTACTTTTGCTTGGACCTCATCCTGTTTGGGGTTTCTTCTGGATACCAAAGTATGTGCTTAATGAGAATTTTGATTTTAGGATGGTAGATGCTCAGCATGGTTTCATGAAAAATGAAAAAAACGCGAAGGTCATGATGATATCTGATAGCCGATTTGCACGTACAATATCTAAAGATCCCCTGAAGCAATCCTTAGCAAATTTGCGAACAATATATCTTAATACCAATCCAGAAGCAACGTTTCAAATTAAACCATTCCCTTACGATACTACAAAATATCCATATATCAATTTAGATGCAAGTAGAGGGTATGGCTGGTGGAACAGTACTTATAAAATACAGGTAAGAACAAGCATACAGACTCCATCAACATCATCGCTATCGTCTCTACAATCGCCATCAACTAGACCAACTGCGACGTCTGCAGCATCAAGTGCAATCACGCCGGCTAAAGAAAAGCTACCAGATGCAGTTGAAATCACATCACCATACAAGGGACAGCAGATATCGGTAGGAAAGGACCTAAAAGTATCAGGAACATCTATAGATAATTCAACTTCTACTTGTAGTGTTCTCGTTAATCTAAATGGTATAAAGCCGAATCAGAATGCTGTTGCAGCAGGCAATGGTGGATCTAATGATTATTCAAAATGGAATGCTTTTCTTACTTCCAAGTATGCTTCAGTAAAACAAGGAAACAACAAGATAAATGCCAGAATTAATTGCAGCGATATCCATGGCTTAGCGATGCATTTCAACCTAAGGAATAGTGTAAATGTTCTTGGAGTGCCATAATCTAAAAACTGATACTAATTTAATTAATAAATGGTTCAAGAATATCCTACGTATGGTAGGTATCGTAGATCTTGTCGCCAGAATAAGAAGAACAATTGAATAAATATATGATTATATATTATTGAGCCATACAAAGTACTAGTAACTCTATTTTAGAGGTATCAACTAACTATTAAGACAGCTACAATTACTATTATCGTATAGGATAAGACCAGCCTCTTATCTATCTATGAGTTTTTCTAGTAATTATATATAGATAACAATAATATAAGAAATTACTTGTTTACAATTAACTCAGATAAATAATAATTTGCATCTTTACATTTGATATAATGATAAACTGTTAAGTTTTGCATTATTCTTAGTTATAGCTAGTCATTGTTATTATCATCTTCATCACCGTTGACACAAACAACTATTGCGCCACAAGTAAGAGCTATGAGCCAACAACAACAGCAGCAACAGCAACAGCAACATCCACTCATAGCAGGAATTAATATTATCGGAGTCAATAGCACTTCACAAAATTATACATTGCTGCAATTTCTCCTGTACCTGCTTCTGGAAAACTGATGTACTTGGGATATCATGGTGATACTGGTGACGACAGTAGTAAGCGTCACTCAACTTCTGATTCTAGTGGTTCAGATCATAAAAGCGGCAGTGGCAGTAGCAGTAGTGGTTCTGATCCTAAATCATCAAGCAATACTATACGTGTTAGTGATAGTGCTTCTATTGAAAAGAAGAATGGTAGTGGCAGTAGTGCTAAACTAGTTAGGACTGATTTTACTAACGTAGGCAAGAACAGCCATAACACAGACTCATCTACAAGTGATAGTAAAAACAGTGGCACTAGTACTATGAATAAGGATTCTACAGAGAAGAATAAGAAGAGCAGTAGCAGTAGTGCTAAATCAGATAATACTTCTCCACATGCTAGTAATGCTGATAGCAGTTCAAATGCTAAGAGCAGTAGCAGCAGCCTTCATCTGAACCATCCCGTTCTGCTAATCATAAAAGCGATCAATCACCAGACTTGGCAATATCTATTAGAAATAAAGTTGACTCTATAATTAAAAATCGTATAGGAGGAATTAGTGATAACACTCCATTCGTTCTTCCGTTTCATTAACAATGCCTTGCATATGTAATTACAATCATAATGCTAGACTCCTATAATATGGCTTCTGACATTTGGCTGAATCCTTCTATCTCAGTAATACCTTTGATGATTCCAATTATCTATTAGGATATGAGAAATTTGATATATCTGTATAAATAAATATATACATACTCCCTCCCTCCATCGATATTCAATACTTTTAACAGCCTCACATTTTTTGTTCTCATGTTCCCCAGTGGTCTGCAGAAATATATTGGATAAGCAGGTACGATGTTCTAGGCTGTCGCAAGATAAGTGTATTAGATATTGGTTATGATATCTGGCTGGCTTATTGATGCATATCCACTAGGAAATAAAATGATTTTCTGGATAAAGCAAGAAAATGGCAATACTATTAGATTAGAAGATAATGGATGGGGTCATTCAATCTATGTAGCATCAGATGACAATTCATCCCTAAAGTTAATTGTGGATGATAATAGTGTTTGGAATGAAAATAGTATTTCTTCTTTAATTAGAGATTGTGAATTTACATCTAGATATGAAAAGATTACAGATGAAACAAAATCAGATGTTCTAAAGTTAACGTTAGTCAATTCTACAAAAGCATTGACTTTGGCAAGAAGAATTGATACATTAGAGAGTGGCAGATTTGGAATGTACAGAATATATAATGTAGATGTACTACCAGCACAATCATATTTTTATGAACATGATACTTTTCCACTTGCCTTTTCTGAAATTTGTAACAATTCTTCAAACCTAAGATGGCATAACAAAGATAGTATTTGGTCTACCAATTACAAAATACCTAATTTTAAGACTATTCATTTGACCGTAAATCTAAGGAAAGAAGGAAAAATAGAAAGATACACAGATGAGATTCATTCAATAACAATTAAGCAGCATAGAGAAGACAACAATGACGAAACTATTAGTATTGAGTGCAATGATTCCTCAGAATATGATATAATCAAACAACTCAAAGCTGAGGTAGCAAATATTGACCCAGACTTTGTATTTACTGAAGATGGAGACTCATTTACTTTTCCTTATCTAATTTATAGAGCTGAGCAAAATGGTGCTAAAGAGGAATTATCTCTGAGCAGGGAATCTGTACCATTAAAAATGCCCACCAGAGAAGGTACGTCATATTTTTCATATGGAAGAGTATACTTCAGACCTACTGCAATAAGCTTACTTGGCAGAATACACATAGACAAATCCAACACATTTGTATATAATGAATCAGGATTGCAAGGCTTGTATGAAATAGCTAGACTTTGTAGAATGCCACTTCATACAGCAGCAAGAGCTTCAATAGGAAAGTGCTTGAGCAGTTTGCAGTTTTACTATGTTACTCAGAAAGGAATTCTCATACCTTGGAAACCTCTTATAGCAGAACATTTCAAGACATTAGGAGATCTACTTCTAGCAGACAGGGGTGGATTTATTTTTGAACCCAAAATAGGAGTGCATGAACAGGCAGCAGAATTTGACTTTGTCTCTTTATATCCAAATATAATGCTAAAGAAGAATATATCTGCTGAAACGATAAATTGTAATTGTTGTTGGTATTCTAAACTAACAGTACCTGAACTAAACTACAACATATGTCAAAAAAGGATAGGAATTGTGCCAATGTCATTAAAGATAGTGTTAGAAAAACGTAGAATGTACAAACAGCTGTTAAAATCTGAGGACGTACTTCCAAAGTTAAAGACAATTTATGATTCTAGACAAAATTCATTAAAATGGATTTTAGTTACATCGTTTGGATATCTAGGATTTAATAATGCAAAATTTGGTAGAATTGATGCTCACATAGCAGTATGTGCTTTTGACAGACAAATACTATTGCAGGCAGCAAAGATAGCTGAAAGGTGTGGTAGTGGATATAGAGTCTTACATGGTATTGTAGATTCCATATGGATACAAAAGAAGAGGAAGGAAGAAGAAGACGAACATGCTCTAGATAAAACTGTAGATATAAAGAAGTATTTGAAATTAAAAGAATCAATAGAAAGAGAGACAGGTTTTAAACTATCTTTTGAAGGAATATACAAGTGGATTGTCTTTATCCACTCGAAAGCAAATGATATTCTACCTGTTCCTAATCGATACTTTGGAGCATTTTCAGATGGTAGCTTGAAAATAAGAGGAATAGAAGCAAGAAGACATGACATACCCATACTTTTTAGCAGATGTCAAAATGAAATATTGAAAATTATGGCTACTGATGGAAATAGTATTAATGAGATCAAAGCACTTATGTCGGCTAAGGTGAATGATATTTTTCAAAAGTATATTGTAGTTCTGAAGGAACAAACTGTGCCTATTGAAGAACTGATATTAACGAAAAGACTATCAAAGGATACATGCGAGTACCAAAATAGAAATACCATAGAAAGCGATGCACTACGTCTTTTGAAAAATGAAGGTAAGTCTCTCAAAGCTGGAGAGACTTTAAAATATATTATAACTGATTACTATTTTCATAATAGAAAAACTAGCACATCAAGAAATAATAGGGCTATCCCCATTGAACTGTTTGATGATGATAAGAATAGTAATTACGATGTAAAAAGATACACAGAATTACTTGCAAAAACATGTAATTCAGTTACTGAGTCATTTGGTAATACACTCACAACAAATGATGAACTGCGCTTGTTGAACTCAGGATAGTTCAAAATTTAGTAAATCGTGATAAGATGAAAGATGATGTTATAACACAGCTATCAGACCAAGTCATAGCTTTGACAGCAAGAATGCAGGAATTTGAAAGGAAACAATCTCACTCTAATCATGTCTTATCAGTTCTTGATGTGCAGCCTTCTCTAAATCAACCAATAGGACAATAATTCTATCTTCCCGTAACCCTACTAAAGGTGAAGGTTTAGAGATGTTCCATGGAATAAAGGCAAAACATTGAGCTACATTACAGGCAAAAGAGAACATACAGAAGAAACAAAAAGGAAAATGAGCGATGCAGCAAAGCAACGTTGGGCACAAGCTCAAAAGAAATGATAATATATTCTACGCATAATAACCTAAAGACATGAGCCAAGGTAATAATAATACCAAAAAGAGTGACAATGTTCCAAGCCATTGGGCTCAAATAATGGGCGAAATTGTAAACAAACTTTCAGGTACAAATATGTCTACCAATATTACATTTGATAATCTGGAAATTGACGTACCACGTGCAAAAGGTCCTGATGGTAAAGATATAGGTAGCGCTAAATGGATAGTCAACGGAACAATACGATGGACTACAACAGCATCCAAGAAGGAATGATAGAATCACTATTACACGAAAAATGAAGATGGATACAAGACTATTAATTGGGTCATGAGATTCATGCAAAACTGCACTATTGTAACTTTTGAAATATTATAACTCATTAAGATGCTCCTTTAGAATATCCACCTTTTCTATGAGTTATTCGATCTCTTTTTAGCTGTGACACATTTTCTGTAATGATTATCCCATTGTCAATTGAACTTCTTCAAATTTGCATCATTTATTCCCCTTCCTGTCAGCAGCAGACATAATGATGCTTTTCACTCCAATGTGTTACAAACTCATTCTTTGTCTCTTCTAATTTTGAATATAAATGAATCATAAAATAAAACATAAACCTCCAAGAAATCTTAGAACACTTTTGCAATTACGTATAAGTGCAACAGAAACACACCTCAGTCATAATTTCAAGTCCACGTTTATGTCCTATTGATAATGCTTTGAAGACTTTCGTATGCTTCAGGTCTGATACAGATTTAGAACATGATGCGCATAATATTGTGTTTTTTATACCATGGTTCAAAACGTTCGTAACAGGTTCTCCCAACCTAAGATTGAGGGCGAAATTAATAATATATCAGATAACTCAGCAATTACTATGCCAGTAATACAAGTTACAATAAGCCAAGGAAGGTCGGTTGAACAGAAAAGAGAACTAGTTAAAGTGCTGACAAGAGAGACAGCAAGAATTATGAAAACTGATGAGGAAAAGGTCAGAATTTTAATTTACGAAGTCTCAAAAGAGAATTGGGGAAATGCTGGAATATTAG
>DATFDI010000142.1:0-10248 GCA_035252175.1 Nitrososphaeraceae archaeon | reverse complement strand
TTGCTGCTGTTGTACTATTTCCTGCTGCAGCAGTACTATTTTGTGCATAAGCACCAACATTACTCCAAAGAGTAAAAATCAATATTCCAAAAGCACAAAGCAGAGCAAGCTTTCCCTTTTCCAACTTAGCTTTCATATATTCTCATCCTTGGGACTATTAAAATGAGCAATATAATGATATTGGTGTTATGCTACGAATACAAAGGTGAAGACATTCTGAGTAGCATAGTTAAAGTCAAGAGCAAAGAACTATTGAAGCTTTATCATTTTCAAGATAGCAACAGTAAATACTAGATCATGAATATACAGAACTAGGTACTATTCTATGCATACTAGATGTTGATGAATATACATGCACAAGATAAAAGGGATGACAGTGTTAAGAAAACAAGACCACTGGCAATCCAATGTATAAGATACAATTTACTGTAAAAAGACGCAATAGAAGTAGAACATTCCACAAAAGACTATTTAGAATCCTTCTATGAAATGCAATCCGAAAATAATCATTATGACTTGCAGAGTTTGTTCTTATTGTGGATCAGATGTATGCTATGATAACGATGACAAACCTAGTAATGGTCATTGGTATTCTTTAGCAATCCGAGATAGAAGATGTCTTTATTTTCTTTGCAACAATTGTTATTCAAAAAAACAAACCAATAATATTAAACAAGGAGTTTATGCTAGATGGCAGAACAGAAAAGAGCTAGATATAAAACAAAGAATTTCTAAATTGAAAGCATCTCTGATGCAAAAGATTATCTTCAAATCTATAGAATGACGATGGGTGCAATATAGCACTAAAGCCTTTAAGTGCCTGTCTGCATAGACATATTTCTGCTCAAATCACTAAATGTATTGTTATCGTCAGCCATATGCATGAATTTGCCAGAGTTTAAAGTTTTAGATTCTTGATACGATGCACTAATATTTCCAATAACCAAAGCCATTAGTAAAATAAATACTAATGTTATGCTGACATATAGATACATTGAACTTGTTGTTTTTATCATACTTTTGTCCTCTGGTATTACGTATTGATATATCAATTGACCATCTATAATATATAAATGGTTTGTACAAGAAGATAAATGAACTTCAAACAGCTGATGTTAACGCATTTTTAAAAGAAATCCAATAGCTTAACAAAGAATTACATAATATTCACTTGATATATTAATATCGAATATAAGGAGCTTTTTTATACTGGTCTTATCTTCCAGTCTGACTGAGATCTCTTCTTCTCTAGATAGACTCTGAAAAAGAGACTCATTTCTTGGCAGTACATAGAATCCTGGATGATACGAGTCTCTCAGCTTAAGGATCTGACCTTCCTCTGTCTTTATTGATAGGATAGCATGGTCATTGTCTATGGAAACATCAAGAAGCCATCCAGCACAACTAGTCAAATCCGTATTTTTGTGTCTTTTCTAACTAGATGCTGTACTTGTCCTTTAACCCATTGTAAAGCCTCTATTTCAACTTCTAAACTCTGGTTGTAAATGGGATTATGTAACCCGTGTATACTATCTTTACATTCTTTTATTTTCTCATTTATCGATCCTTGGAGCATGTCAGCAAATTCAACAATTCTCATGTGGAGATATCAGTTGAAACAACCAGGAATTGTGAATATAATACGTTGAAACACTATGAAGGGACGGACAGGGTGGTGGCTATGTAAGTATTATTAAAAAGAAAATGAGATATTACTCGCTAAGGTCTTTTCATTTAACGTCGTATTTTCATTTACCACCAATAGTGCCATTTGTGGAAAGCTTTAACGTGGGTCCGAATGAGTGTCCAGCATCATTGCTTACTCTTATAACTGGTTCTGTTTTTCCATCTTTATGAGTCTCCCACCAGCTTACATATGCATTATTTCCTTCTGCAGTAAGCCATGCTTTATCTGATTTTTGATCTGGCGTGTTGCTAAGGTTAATTGTATCTCCAAATGTCTTTCCATTATCGTTGCTTGCTGATAGAAATACTTCCCAATTTCCAGTTTTTTTGTCCCATGAGACTACATATACGTTATTTCCAGATGCTGCTATCTGAGTATTTTCTATTGCGTCTTTTATGAACTTGGGATCTGTTAGTACGTCTGATTTTTGTGGCATGGTTCCAGTACCTTTTATACTAATCAAGGGTCCAAATGTCTTTCCACTATCCGCAGAGGTTCTCACAAACGTATCTAAACTGCCGCTCCTTGCATCATGCATCGATACATGGACGTTATTTCCAGATGCTGCTATATTCGGATGAAATGAATTAACATTAGGACTCTGACTTAGATTTATTTTATCAGCAAATGTTTTCCCACTATCATTTGATGCTCTGAACATTACTTCCCAATTTCCAGTCTTGTTAGTTGGCCATGTAACATATACATTATCTCCTGACGCAGCAATAGGTGCGTCTACAAAATCACGACATGAGAATGCGTATACTGCTTGCGTTATACAAGTCACAGCGACGATTGCAGTTGCAAGAACTCCTAGAACTGATATTGTTCCTAACACCAGGTTTCTTGGTTCCATATTCACATCGTAAAACAGAAAGAGTGGATATAAAGCCTATCGATGATTATTGAAGTATTGATACTCGTCAATAGGCTTCTCTATTTATTTGAGAAGACAAAAGAATTTTTGTTCCACGAATCCTAGTAAACCATCAAACGTGTCACCAAGCCAAAAATTGGTTGTTTTCCAAAATGACCATTAGTTTCCTTGTCATCTAAACTTATACTCATTATGTTTGACTTAGAAATCAAGATGGAAGAATGCACATTCTTCCACATTGTCAGGCCATTTACTTTGACATCAACAGTTCCATTTAGAGATAGGCTAGTATCTGGTGTTAGTTGTATACGATCATTTTCAGGTTTGAAATTTGTTATTTGATGTGTATGAGGTTGTATGGCATCCATCGGAGATGCCAGAAGGTTTGCAGAAAAATAAGTTACATTACCATTATGAACGTTTAATGTCCAATCTCCTGAAACGATAACCTTGAATGCATTAGATACGTTAAACCCTGTTTCCGGTACTGTTATAATCAAAGAATTTATTGTTCCTACTGCAGAGAATGTATCATCACCTTTAGAAACGGAAGATAGTGTTGGTTCTGTTGTAGTTAAAGGTGATGTGTTCCTAACTGCAAATGCTTCGTAGTAATTATAGCCATTATTGATGATAATAACAAGTTCTAGCACAAAAAGTGTAATCATAACTCTGCATAAGGCTGATACATAAGCTGAATGAAATGGCCTGTTCATTTGTGATTTTGTTCGTAGTTATTGCACTTATTTTCTTTTTGATTTGAAAGTACCATATTTCTTTTGTTCGCGTTACATATCTCTATAAAAGCTGTAAAAAATTAGGTTACAGAGCAGGATGTGTAGCAAAGTCGCATAAAAAATAACATTGTTCAAACCTATCTCTTTGTATATTGAGGTGTCCCCAAGTCCCCAACTTTTGTCAAGCAAATACGTTAAAGCTACTGTTTCTTTGTTTGAATGAATAGTTCATTTAGCTTACTTTCAAGTGTGGTAATAGTCTGTCTGAGCTCTTGTATTTCAGCATCTTTTTCTTTTAACTCGATATTCCAGCAATCATTGTGTATTGATGCTTGATTAGCGTGGCCTTAAGTGAAAGGATGCCAGACGTCTTGGAGAATTCTTTGAAATGTACAATTATGTTAGCAGTATGTCAAATATTCATATATTAAATTTACTTGAAAAATATCTACTAAAGAAACCATCTTAAACCAAAAAAGTGCAATTGTTTACTTCCAGATAGATGGCGATTAAGCAGCTATGAAAAACAACATGTCGATTATATTGGCAACGGCTGTTATCATATTTGTTGCTATTACCATACTTCAACAATACTATCAGACTGCTCAAGCATTCCCATGTATAGGACATAATGCAAAAGAATACTGTACTGGATATCATGATGGAGCAGTTCAAGCTACTAGAGATTACAAGATTGCAAACGATTTACACCAGCATGAATGTACAGATAGTGACCTTTACTGCAACGGTTATAGTAGAGGATATAATGACCAAGCAGACTTCCTAGGCTAGAATGGTTTTTTTTGGGGGTGGAGAAATAAGAGGGGTATCGCTTGCTACATAATTCTATTTAATATCGTATCCTCATTTAACATGCCTAAAATTTTATAGAAAAAACTTACAACCATAAACAGGGTACATTTTTCTTCTACAATCTTTAAATCTTTCTTGTTTTTTCTTTGAAATTCGGGGATACAATATGCAGTATTATTATGCAAATAGAACTCTGATAGCAGCTATTATTGTTGTAGCATCACTAATGATATTGTTGCCGATCCAACAGTCTTATAGTATTTTCATCAGTAATGGGGCCGATGCGAGGTCTAAAGCACCAATAGCTACTTCAGGCGATAATGTATATGTTAGTTGGTGGAGTAACAAGACAGGTAATGATGAGGTAATGTTCAAAGCTTCAACTGACGGCGGTAAGACATTCAGTAATAAAATGAATTTGAGCAATACTCCCAAATCTGATTCACAGGACGTACAGATAGCAGCAGACGGTAACAATGTTTATGTCACTTGGTGGGAACGTAATGCCACGAGTAACGAACCAGTACTGAGGGTAAGCAATGATAATGGTAAGACATTTGGACAAGAAATAATGCTATCAGCAGCAGCAGCAAAGTAGTAATTCATTTTTTGTTCTCTGATTCAGAGAACTGCTTAAAGATTAAGACTCACTATCATATTATTCGACAAGAGTATGTTAGGAGATCAAATAGGTGAGGAAAAAGGTAAGATAACAGGTCAAAGGGTCTTAGAAGTAGTAAATGGAGTCCCAAAGATTGAAACTTCCATGTCTATAATCGGAAAGTACAGAGGTGTTGAAACTACAGAGATAGGCACATACTGGTCTTCTCCTAGGCCTGATGGAGTAATGTATGGTGAAGGTCAAGGCGTAATAACTACAAAAGATGGCTCTGAGATGGCAACATGGACTGGACCAGGAATAGGAAGATTCACTGGTCAAGGAAAGATAAGGTTCGTAGGCTCAATATTCTTTAAGACATCTTCAAACGGCAAACTAGCATTCTTTAATAATTTAGTAGGAGTATTTGAGTTTGAAGTAGACGAACAAGGAAATACATCAACTAAAGTATGGGAATGGAAGTAGCTGTCAATGTTTGACTGTACACTAAGCAACATGAAATGTTTGCAATCTTATATAGGGCCTTCTGGGGGGAATAACATGAATACAATTTTTTATTCTGCGCCCTCAACATCAATTTTCATCCAATTTACTCTATCTTGTGTTATCTTATTAGACAGCAACAGGTAAACCAAGGACTTAGCAATGTTGCCCCCGAAATCGTTTATCGTCGTCTATTCATTTCTCTTCCTCTCAGGTGATATCGATCTATGCTTGCTTTCAGGCTATTATCTCAATTCCATATGTAAATTTCTATAACCACAGTCCTAATGTTGTGTCGAAATTATCGTCTCCCCCGCACATAAGATATACTTTTTATGATTGTAATAGTTTGAGTTTATTTCTGTGCCATTTGTTATCACCTGTTAAGTTAAATTCATTATTTTCTGTCAGATATTTACTATAAGTGCAGACAACATTATATCTATCAATAAAGTATACAAAGTATGTTAGAAAATATAGCATATGTGGGTGTTGGATTTGCAGCCGTCTTCTTGGCACTTGAAGCAGCGTGGCATTTTACAGCATGCAAAATCAATGATAAATCAATAAAACCATGCTTGTATAAACAAATTGGCATATTAAAGTAGCGCAAGGATAACAAACAATTTCAGTGAATTGAAAAAAGATAGGAGTGGATAATTATCCACTTATGTTTTCTTAGCGAAATCCTTCATGCCTGTAAAGTCAATTGAAACGCATGGTTCATCTCCAACTACCCATATCGAACTGAAAAAAATTGCTCCCAGTTTGCATGGTTTTTTGTCAGATATGTCCAAAAGCATAAAGATGATAGATATTAGTCGTGAAAGCCAAAGATTAGCGGATAAACACAAGTTGGTCTTAAGCCCTTACCATACTCATATTCACTTTATGCAACAAATCTCTTTGGTCTGCAACTTATTTGATAAGACGCCTAGTTGCCATTTTTTCCTTTGCAGCTCCTGTGCATATCTTTCTCTAAAAAATTTCTCTTCCTTAGAACTGGAATTTCAGGCATAAGAACAGGTACGTATATGAATTTGTACTTAGGAATGCAGAAATTTCTTCAATAAATGACTATCAAAATTCTCGCTAAATATTTAGGTACACGACTATGAATTAAGCATAAAAGTCGTGTTATTAGCAAGTTTCTTATTATTTATAATGTATTATTATATATTGCTTAAATGACAAGTGGCAAGTACTTTAACAGAGGAGTAATGGCATTAGACTCTGCATATATTGGACATGTAGTAAGAGAAACAGCAGACAAAGTAGTCGTATTTGGAGAAGGAACAAATAGATATGATATACCCAAATCAGAAATTCAGACAACTGGGAGAAATGTGCTAATTGGCCTTAATCTTTATGAGATCACAAAAAGGTATAAAGTAAATCGTCGAGAGCCATTGCCTACAAGTACACCAATACAGGCTTGGACTCAAGGTGAAAATCTGGATTTAGCTACTTATGAAAGAAAATATCCAAAAGGATTATTTAACAAGGGAGTGCGAGTACTGAACGAGGACCATGTAGGACATGTAATGAAAGAAACAGATGACAAGGTCGTAATATTTGGTGACTATAACTACAGATTTGATGTTCCAAAATCCAAGATAAAAGAAGTAGGTAGGAATGTTATTTTGAATATGGATTTTTCAGAACTTGCTAACAAGTATAAAGTAGATAGAAATGCACTCTTACCTACAGGCGAGCCGATTGAAAAGATAAATGATGATGAACTCTATCCAGAGGCTTACTATCACCACGAAGGAGTTGGAGAGGAGAACAAAAGAGAGAAGAAATATCAAAATAACAAAACAACTAGAAGGTCTAGATTAGTTTCTAGAAAAGTAAAAGAGCACAACGATGGCAAGAAGCACGATATTACTACTGAATCAATTACAAATATGATAATGGGTAGTAAGAAATGGGATAATACTTATTCTAAGAATAATATACAAACATCATCGTCAGCAATTTCTCCACTAGAAATAGTAGATGCACAAACGCTTGTAACTCGAACACAAGATAGAATGCGGAAAGCATTAGAGGGCAGATATTTATATGATTCGTCATTAAATGATAGTCAAGCTTTTCTGTTCAATCATGTTAATTCAAAAATATCACTTGTGATTCTCTATGCCGATTTAGTTGGTTCAACTAATATGAGTATGACCTTGCCAGTTGATAGAATGGTCACTATAATCAGGGCATTTACATATGAGATGACCTCTATTGTGCGCAGTTATGGCGGTTTTGTATTAAAATATGTAGGTGATGCTATAATTGCTTTTTTCCCTTCTGGCTATAACAAATTACTAGCCTGTGATAAAGCAGTCCAATGTGCTGATTCGATGATAACTGTTATAAAAAAAGGTATCAATTCTATATTGAATCAATATGATTATCCAGATTTGTGTGTTAAAATAGGTATAGATGAAGGTGAGAACGTAATAGTACAATACGGACATGATAAAAGCTCTTTTATTGATATTCTTGGATATTGTATGAGTATAACTGCAAAGATAACTGCATTGACTAACCCAGATAAAATAACAATAGGGAAAGATGTTTATGACATATTGCATCCAGAGATTAGAGGCAAATTTACAGAAATTAAACACAGTATTGAGGACTGGAAGTACACTGATAGACGTACAGGCAAACTTTACGGGCTTTACACATTACAAAATCGATAGTGTACAATAAGATCTTAATATTAATGACTTTATATTAATGGTCAATCCAGATTTTACTCAAATTGCTTGTTGGGAAGACTAAATGTTTTACCAAGATATATACACGATATTATCCATGTAGAAGCAGAGAAATGTTGTCCAAAGATGATGCGTTATTAGAGCAAGATAGCATTACTTGTAAACTATGTAATGCAAAATTTGAAAGCTTAGGTGATATGCAACATCATGTCTTAACAGAACATATGCAAAAAGGAGACTATCAGATTCACTTAGAAAGTACGAATGTTGGATAGCAAAGTCTTTGGCTTTACTTTTCAACTCATTAAAATCTTTTTTATGGATAAGCAGAAGGAATGGAAAGGATGTAGTAGATCTTTATAACTCGTTAACACCATTTGTGCAACTTGCATTAGCCGATCCCACTAATCATATGCTCAATTTTGGATATTGGACACAAAGTACTACTAGCCCTATTCAAGCGCAGATAGAACTCTGCAAATTGGTTGTAGAATTTGCCAGTTTAAAATCTGCAAAAAAAGTAATAGACATTGGAAGCGGGTTTTGTGCTCCAGCTATACTTTGGAAGTCTATGTATAATAATTTGGATATTGTTTGTATTGATGTTAATTTTAACCAGTTAGCCACAGCTTTGGAGATACCAACTACCACAACAACAATAGCTAAAACTGATCTATTTTATGTGATAAACAAAAATGTAGAACGAACCAAATCTTTATCATTGGTAAATGCAGCTGCCACTAGATTGCCATTTGCAAACAGCTGCGTTGATACAATAGTTGCTTTAGAATCTGCGCAGCATTTTAAACCGCCGGCCGCGTTTCTGAGGGAATGCAGAAGAGTTCTAACACCTAAAGGATCGCTTGTAGTTGCTATTCCGATTCTAGGTCCAATGTTGTCTAATGAATCTATTATACCACAACTTGCAAAACTTGGAATCCTCTATTTTACCTGGGCATCTGAACACTATAGTCTAGATAATATAAAATCAGCAATGGCAACAGAAGGTTTTGAAATACAGGATATTGACCACATTGGACATCATGTGTATGAGCCATGTGCTAATTATTACATTCAAAATAGGCAAGTGATTAGACAAAGACTTAGAGCAAATACATTACCTCATACGATATCTCTGCTAGTTGAATTTGTCGAGCGAATCATATACATTTCAGCATTGAAGATGAAAGACTTGTCTCAAAAAGAAATTATTGATTACGTGTTAATAAAAGCTGTACCCGCAGCTTCCTAGAATATGCTCTTGCATATAATTTTAGAGGTGTTGTCTCCGATTTGGGGCATATCGATAGTGAACAAGAATGGGAAATTGATGAAAACAACGAATTATTATAATACACCCAATAAAACTGAGGTAACAATCAACAATTATATCCTATTCATAAAATGTAATATATTTCAGATATATAAAATATAACATATAAAAAGTATAATTTCCATCGGCATATTGATGTATAACAAATACACAATAGCGCTATATGCAGCAGTCATTTCATCAATGCTCGTTGCATCTATGTTTGCTATTAGCTATATACAACAAGCAGCAGCTCAAGGCAACCAGAGTAGCAGTGCTAACAAGACTAGCGGCAGCAATCAAACTAGCGGCAGCAATCAAACTAGCGGTGGTAGTAACATGAAACCTGGTACCACAGGTGCCGGCCTAGCGACTACTAGCCCACCAACTACTGGCAGCTCCGGCGGTGGCGGTGGCGGTTAGCACTACCAGAAAAACTAACCACAAAATAATGCCGCAACAGAAAAATTTCTAATCTAATCACTTTTTTATTTTTTGCTCTATCTATATACCTGCATCACCAAGACTCAATTCTCACTTATGTATGTTCTTACCCGTGCGGCAGTAGAATTGACAGTAATTATTATCAAATCACCTGTCTGCAATGAAAAGCATCCCAAAATATTGCCCCATATCAAACGTCAGTTGAGTCGCACAATGGTAATAAGGACAAACAGAAAAAGCATCTACACCATCTACGACCAATATGTCAAATATAACTGCCACTTTTGCTAATCAAACAATAGTCAGCAAATAGCATAAGACTGCTTAAAACTATAGCTCCGCCAAGTATTGTTAAATGTGATATAGAATATTATCTAGTATGGAAGGCGAGACTGACACTGATAGCAACATAGCCATAAACTGGAATAATATCGTAGGCCAGGAAGCAAGAAGTGTAGATAATGCAGATCTTGGAAGGGTTCAAGGGCTATTTGAGCCATTCATAGTTACTGAAAGAGGAACTATAAATAAAGAAAAATTCTACATTCCAAAATCT
>DATFDI010000141.1:0-2538 GCA_035252175.1 Nitrososphaeraceae archaeon | reverse complement strand
TTAACTTATTCAAGCATTCCTCTGCACTGTAGGTCTTATGTACGTCAAATTTTTTTAATTTAAGTGTGGCGCTAAGAATTAAATTCACATCTTTATCGTCATCTACAATTATAGCAATATGCGCAGGTAACATAGCATTTTCACAAAGCATGGTCTTATTAATTATCATACAAATACTTCATTTCTTCATAAGCGAGATTTACATTAGCAATAGCCTTCTTTGTTGAAATTAGGCCAGTTTAATGTATCGTCATTAGAGTATGTTCTACAATCTTCTAACGGTTTACATTAGTCATTATGAAAGTCTGAGATGTATCTTAGCGGCGCTCTGATTTACAGGATTTCTTCTATATCCCTATATTTGCTATATGCTTCATCCTCTGTTATGTTAAACCATAGGGTATGCCCATCAAATTTGTCTGCAAGGCTTTTTGGCAAGTAAAATCTTTTTTTATCTGTTATACCTTTCTCAGTAATGACTGTATCTCCTAATATCACTTGAACCTCTCCAAAGTCAGCATCATCTTCAATACCTCTTGCCTCTTTCTTTATTACTTCATCCCAGTCAATATTCTTTTTATCATCAAAAGGCATAATGATGCTTTTCGCCCCAATGTTTCACAAACTCCTTCTCTGTTCTTTCTAACTTTGAGTATGAATGAATCATGAAATAAAACATAAACTTCCAACCAATTTTGGAACACGGTTTACAGCTATATTCATACGATGAAGAAAACCCATGTGCTTCTCCAACTACACATTTTGAAGCATCTTTAAGTTCAAGATACAATTGTAGCCGTCTAAGAGATAGCAGAGGAAATAGTTTGCTTTCTTCTAATCGTTTAGCCCACTGTGGAGAGACAGCATACAATGTCAATGGTTCTGGGTCTTGTATATCATCGTCATTTACATATAATTTTGTTATTTGCATATGAGATGATGTTACCATATATGGTATTGCATTTCAAGATATTAATAAATTTCCAAGTATAACATCTGCCTACAACTGATATATAATATAATAAACAATTAAAACCATGCGTTATGAAGTTTGACTTCTTTAGCAGAAAGAAATTCAAATGCACTACCTGCGGAGATAAATTTAAAACTGAAACAGAGTTAGAACAACACCGCAGAACGGCACATCCTAGATAATACTCATGGCTTGTTTGTTTCATAGATAAAAACAAAGAGCAATTGTTTTATCAGTTAATGATTAATACATGGTGTCTATAGATTAAGATAGTAATAATGGCTGCAGCTTCAAATCGCAAACGTTCTACTGCTAAAGAATATCGCTGTAGCATATGTAACAAAATTTTTGATAGTGTGGAGACATTAAATTCGCATGTTAGTATGGAACATAGTCAGAGAAGTCATGCTCCTGCAGGTGTAGGCTAGTATTTTACTAACCTATTACTTTGTAACTCGTAAAATTTCCTTTTGCTTTCTCATAGACCCGTATTTTGGTAAATGTCAAAAACCTCTGTAGCGCTACTTCTGTTAGCAGCATCTTCGTTATTCTTTGGATTGACTGCTTCTATTTTCTTTGCCAATTCAACAACTTTTGGATTAGAAAGCAATTGGTTAAATTGTTCCAGCTCTGAACCTGACCTAATTATTATTCCCTTTTTTCTTGTGAAAGTTGACCCAGCGGTAGTAGTATTTGTACGGTTTATTTCAATAGCTATAGACGATGGACTTTGTTTGGATGCAGGTAGTTTCAATAGAGATACTCCTTGTATGTTAGTAGCTTTCTTTTCCCAGTTTTGGCCTTCTCTTAAGAATTAAGCTAATTTATTGTTAATTTCGGAAGTCATAATGTATATGTCATCTGTATACTTACATTCTGTCTATTTTAGATTTGTTCAATATACTATAGCACAGCTATCAGACCAAGTTATGGCTTTAACAGATAGAATGCAAGAATTTGAAAGAAAGCAGTAGCCATATGTGTCATAATCTTCGTTGATGAGTATAGGAAACTTCTTTTCTCTTGATATTAAGATACAATTCCATATAGAAAGAAGTTCCTATAGAAATTACTACGGTAATACTATCAAATTCAAATATATCTCAACTAACAATAAGACTGTTGGAGAAGGCATATCCATCTTATTGTTGTCTCAATAATAGTACTACTTACTATAGTATCAATTATTGGAATATTCACTGCTGCGATATCCTTTCAGTATGCTAATGCTATAAGTAACGATAAGGGCACTCAATGTAGAGCTGATTCCTCATTTACCTCAAAATGTTCACAAAAGAATAACACACCTTTCCTTCTTCCTTTTCCTTGACAACAAAAGACGGAAGTCCAGGAATTGCAAAAATGGCAAAGTACTGAATGTGTTAGGTCAACAAGATGGACCAATATTCTGTCTTGTGAGCTCACGCTTAAGTGAATAGTTACAATTTATATGTATAACGCGTATAGACCATCGCATATATACATTTGAACGATAACAATAACAGTTTACTAAAATTCATCTTGGTTGGGTTGACTCTGTCACTTTCTGGATTGTTCGCTTGTAT
>DATFDI010000140.1:0-4491 GCA_035252175.1 Nitrososphaeraceae archaeon | reverse complement strand
TTACAATTGAACAAGTGATTATGCTGTTGCAAAAAATTAGAAACGATTCTTCTTTCTCTAGTCTTCAAAAAAGTGATGATTCTATGCAAAGATTATATGAACTAGACAAACACTTTGTGCCATCAAATCAAGAAAACCAGCAGCTATACTATTAGCGATAACAGATTATTTTAAAGAGAACGAGTGGTCAACATAACGCCAATAAAATTGTATGGAAAACTAAAAAACAAAAAATAGTGAATACTACGACGACCATCAGGTATTGGTC
Source organism: Nitrososphaeraceae archaeon (assembly GCA_035252175.1). GTDB lineage: Archaea > Thermoproteota > Nitrososphaeria > Nitrososphaerales > Nitrososphaeraceae > JAFAQB01. The sequence goes on along the minus strand of DATFDI010000140.1, from coordinate 4,223 downwards.
AGAGGCCGCAATAGATTGTAGGCATTCATAACATCTTGATGCGCATCATACGCTGCGTATGGGCCAATTGCTATAATCGCAAAGACTAGCTTTAGCAGCACAATGATGATAATTATCGCAACAATTACTACTATTATTGTCCATAAGAGGCCTAGAACCATTCAAGATCATATGGTCAATATGCTATAAAGCAGAAAATTGTAACTCTTATAGCATTTTTTTCGTAAACATTTTGCCTCTAAAATCGTCATACACTAAGAAACGAGAAAAAAATATGTTGAAGGTCTCAAGTCAATGTGATGAGGAAAGCATTTCTAAAAACAAGACCAGATTCTATGAAGCTGCAGGTACAGCTTTTATCAAAGCATAATCAATAATTTCTTTTTTGAGAAGAATCTTTCATCTTCAATGCAGTATAGGACATTTGATGTGGGGAGGAAGAGTAAGTTATCGTGGAGCATTATTTTTGAGCAAATTCAACTGGGAAATTGTCTTTCCTTAATAGAGTAGTCACAGTGTTTGAATATGAGGTAGATGAATCAGGCAATACTACTGGAAAGATGTGGGAATGGAAGTAATAGCATCATCATATTTTTTATTTATCAATAATAGATGACGTTCAGGACGACAAAGATATTACGTGATGGTTTTCTGTAATGTTGTATTCTCATTTACCACTATTAATAGTGCCAGAAATTTAGTGTAAATAGATGGTTTCGTAAGTCTACAATAGCCTGATCCATACCCTCCACTATTATGGCAGCTTTCAACTCTAACTAATTCCCCCTTATGGCAAGTCTAACAGTAAGGGGGGTAAAATTTCTGGCTACCTGTACAGATTGGTTGCAAAAACTACATTCAGAACTATGCTTTTGGATTATTTTCACTCACCTTAAATACCTATCAACTGCTAGGTCATTAGCTTACTCTCAAGGTAAAAGCATGTAGCTACAACAGTCAAGGCTATTGAAAAAAGATATGAGTGGATAATTATCTACTTATGTTTTCTTAGCGAAATCCTTCATGCTTGTAAAGTCAATTGAAAACGCATGGTTCATTTCCAACTACCCAAGCATCATGTCCTGGTGGTATTACATTATCACCTGACCCACCTTCAAATTCTGTACCATCATCCATTCTACCTGAGATTATATAAGATGTATGCGGAGCTTGGCAGCTATTTGTACTTACAAGGGGTTTTACACATTTTGACCAACTCCATCCTGGATCTAATGTTCCTCTACCTATAATAACGTCGCCAAGGTTTACAATCTCAACCTTTCCTTTCTCAAATGTTCTTACTTCGTGAGGCGTCTATGTAACATGGTGGGAAAGAAATACTACAAGTAATGAACCAGTAATGAGGACAAGTAATGATAACGGCAAAACATTTGGACAAGAGATAACATTATCTGCCAAATAATCAATCGTGTATTAGTTACCCTCTGTAGATTCCTTATATACGACCAATCAGGTTATTCAAATCCGGGGATATTATGAATAATAGAATTTTAGGAATTATAGTAGCATATGGAATTTTGGCTGCCGCATCAGCCACATTATCATCGTCTTTTCAAATCATAGTATCTAATGCTTTTAATGATCCTGGCTCTGGAAGTAGAGCAGAAAGCACCTATATAGTATCTGGTGGTGGAAATAACATCTACGTAGTATAGGGTATTGATAAAAATACAGCAAACAAAAACGGAGAGCTAATGTTTAGAGTATCTAATGATGGTGGCAAAACCTTTTCAAATAAAATTAATTTAAGTCTATGACGAGTTATAGTGCTACGCCGTGATGCAGTTCGCTATTTGTATATACCTTTTCCATACAATTATATTATAGAAGAAAAGACTACAAAAATCTTACTTTGCGGTTACAAAATGTAAGCGGCAGCTAATCTAGCTGACTTTATGGGCCACAGGTTCTTGGTTACAATGATTCGGAATTATACAGATGCAAAATTTTAGATGCAGCATATTTCTTTATTTTTGCAACTGCAAGTTTCAGGTTCCTTTAGACAGGACGAACATATGATGATGCCACATCCTACACAAGTATTATTGGATTTATTGCAGCCCCAGTGTTTACATCCATTCATACGATAATTTCATCTCCGATATATAATTACTTTGGGATAGACCTTGTTTATTATCGAACACATATACTTCCCCGCAATTTCTTAAATATATAATTTATACTCTAATATATCGAATAAGCAGCGAGTTTGAAAAATAAAAAGAATAACTGAGCATAACATATCAATAAACCTGTTTGTATTCTGTATTGAGCATAGAATCATGCGTGGCATAATATTATCGCAAAAACAAGAGCAACTGCTTGTAGAGCACTATAAATGCACTACAACAAAAAGAATCCTAATAATAAATTATGAAGATGATGTTAATTTTACACTAAAACTAGTTCTAGAGAAAGAAGGGATAAGAGAGGCAGATGAGAGCAACTGTTTCGAGGTTGATTCTTACAATGACCATGTTTTGGCATTGAAGGATTATAAAAAGTGGCATTATGACCTGCTTCTGATAGGTGTTGTTATGCCAAAGACGAATGGATTTGAATTAGCCAAAGAAATAAGAAAGATAGATGATAGGGTAAAGATATGCTTTCTTATAGCTGGAGAAGTTCCTAACAAAGTTCGATTCAACGGATCCTCGTATGGACAAGAAGACAGGTTTATCAAATTACCGATTGAAAATAAAGACCTACTAGAAAATATAAACAGAATTATACATTTATGATAAGAGTCTTGTTTCTTCCTTTCATTAGAGCAATAGGCTATCAGTCTAAGCCCCATCAATACTACTAGATTGAATAATATCCTTATATTCTAGTCAAGTCATTATCGCATACTATCTTATACTCTTCTATTTTCAATCGTTATAGATAGGATAGCATGATCATTTTCAATTGAAACATCAAGCAGCAATCCAATATAACTAGTCAAATCTTACTTTCGTGTCTTATATCGCGAATTGGTATATCAGATATTGTTTATATCGATCATGGATCGATCTTATATTCATACCAATGATCCGTAACAAGAGCAATCGTATTCAAACATCAACTGCAAAAATTCGTAATCCTAATCTTAGTTCTTACCGTAAGCAATCATCAAAATTGCTTAACAGCACAAATCTAAAAATAATATCAGAGCTTCTAACGAAACCAAATATTAGCAGCTCTTCTCTTGCTAAAAAAGTTCAACTTCCGCTCTCTACACTTCAAAGGAGAAGAGCTAAGCTTGAAGAAGTGATACTAAAGAAAACTTACACAATTGATTACAAGTCGTTTGGAGCTAGAGTTGGAGATTTAATTATCAATGTTGATAAAGGTAAATCTGATGACATAGCTCAAAGTATTCTTAAGAAGCACAGAAATAATGTTACATATTGCCATACTAGAATTGATTCAACACATAGCGTTTTAGCTCACGTTATTTACGAAGAGACTGCAGAATTGTATTATTTAATGGAGGATATCAAAACGATGGAATATGTAAATAGCGTATCATGGTCTGAAACAGTAAATGTGATTGGAGACAATAATTCTGAGGTTATAAGTGTTCTTTTCAGTGAATGATTATTGAAGTAGAGATATCCTCGCTATTATTCAAATTAATTAGCTTGTGGTCAATTTTCTGTATTACATTGTTTAGATCTTTATGGAAAATGGTTTTTGAAGAAATGCATCTAGCTTTACATCAGGTAAGAGGTTATAAATCTCTCTGTTCTCTATCTCAAATGCAGTCATAAGAATTACTCTTACTTGTTTTTAATTTCTTTTGCTTTCCTTATTAGTTCATATCCATTCATTCCAGGCATCCTGATATCAGACATGATAAGGCTGCAATCTTTGCAATTTATCTTAAAATATTCTAATGCCATAAATGGGTCAGTAAAAGCAGTTGTTTTCCTTCCTTCTATCTCTAATGACCTTTTAATTAAATTGACAAAGTCATATTTAGCATCCACTATCAGAACAGATTTATCGTTATTACTTTTTGTTAGGGGCATTGTGACATGACATCGATCTTCACATAATATATAATCATTACCTCCTTCTCATATTTTTCTAATAATAAATTTAATTATTCTGATAAATGTATTTTCACTTTCCCCTTTCGATACACTTCTTGCGACAACTGAAAATATTATTGCAAGACCAGCAGCAGATGACATCAACCACACAACATAATTATT
>DATFDI010000139.1:0-99149 GCA_035252175.1 Nitrososphaeraceae archaeon | reverse complement strand
CTTTCAGTATACTTACTACGACATCCATCATTTATTGCTATTCTTGATATGGAAAACGACTTTGGGATTGTACTTGGTGTGTTACTTGGAGCTATTATTATTACATCTTTGGTATGGCTTGCAGTTGGTATAAGGCAATATCAAATAATTGGTTCATGGAATAAAAGATATGGATATTATATGAGCGAAAAGCAAGAACGAGACAGAATTATCGCATCACAATATAATGAAGATACAACTACTGCAGATTAACTTTCTCTACAATTTCATGTGTTGATGTATTTGTATTTTATTTCAATTAATTTATTATATTTTTCTTTTAATTTCTATTAGCATGCTGTAATCTATTCTGATGCTGCTGGCTGCAATTGTATATGTTGTTGTAGTTCTATTTCTTCTAGATTGCGAGCGGTTTTTCTTACAGGTCCTGCCACATGGTTGCTATTACTGATATTGCTAGTATTATTAACATTAACAATAGATTCTTTCTTCCTTGGAAACATTCTTTCATACGGCTCCAATATACTTCTGCAGAACTCTATTCCCTTTTGTGTTGGTTTATAAACTATAACTACTCTTTTTCCAAATGGTGATTCACTTTTTTGTATTAGGCCATTTACTTCTAGTTCATCAAGAACGCATCTGTGCTTCTTTAAATTCAATCCAGTAAAGCTGATTAATGTAGTCTGGTTTAGTTCACCATATTCAGCTAACTTTAGTATTATGTCCTGAATAATGTAGATTCTATCACGGTATGATGTAGGTGAAAGTGACATGTGTTAATATATCAGGATATATGTGGAATTAAGCTGTTAATATAATTAGGTTAACTATGTTAATCATGTTACCGTTTTTATCATTTTTATATCATAATGAAATATAACATTCATATTTAGCACATGCCTATAAACACGTCCAGGGGTAAATCAATATTTTGCCCAAGCGTAGCGTGATTGTGACTTGTGTTTGAGGATCTACTTGCTGATATCTTCAGTAATGTATAGAGGTCGTGCCCAACGTCGCTTTGATGCTTCACTCATATAGTTATCTCATAAAGATTGATTGATTGATTGATTGATTGATCCATGGTCTGTTATGAATAACTAACTTACTTTGATATTTTTATCTTCTATTATTATTATATCATGTGCTGCATTTATTATTATTAAGTTGGCAACATATTTAATAATAAAGATGTGAATTTATTGCAAGGATTTCTTTTGCAATTTGCATATTACAGCTAAAAGATTGCCATTGCCATTCATGGTCATATAAAATAACCATAAAGGAGAGCGGAGATCGTCACAGCACTTTTGATCCTTCCATGCTTTAATTCTTGCATTACCTGTTCTCTATCTACTTTACACACCTTTGTATATTCAAATTCTTCCGGTTTTTGCTCGAACTTTACTTTTTTCAATCCTTTTGCCATGAATACAAAGTTTCTTTGTGTCGCCCTACCTGGCCAAGTATAAAACCAATTGATAAATTCCATACTATCAGGTGCATATCCTGTTTCCTCAAGCAGCTCTCTTTTTGCTGTATCAAATGGTTGTTCTCCTTCTTCTTCTCCTTCTCCCCCATTTCTTCTGACTAATCCTCCTGGTAGCTCCAATAGATTTGTACTAACTGCATAACGATAATTCTCAACCATCAGCAAGGAGCCATCTTCAAATACTGGTACTATAGTTGCAGCGTCATCTACGTTTATTCGGTTAAATGTACCTACTGCTGCTTGTTCTTCATCGACTACCAAATCCTCATATACTGTCATCCATTTACTCCTGTAGGCTGTTTTAGATCTTTTCCGTTTTAACATCACTTATTGATGTAATTGTCAGCAGGGAATTAAATCCCTTCTGCATGAGATATAAAGTCGCCGTATTTTCTTATGGGAAGAGAAAGATGATTACTAGGAAACAAATTGCAAGCTGCACATAATTGTTTACCTATAACAAATTTACGTATTCTATGCTCTATGACGTTACCGCTGCTTCCATGAATAAATCTGATGCTTTGTGGTCAAAAGGATCTTGAACAACACCATAATAGAAACCATCAAACCTAACTTTTCAGCTAATATACAAGTGTCCTTAATTTTGTTATTATAATCTGTACCCCAATCTTCTAAGCAAAAAATATGGTGATTATTACTATTACTATATTATTATTGTCATTGCTTGATTTCATTTTTAATCTTATTAATTTCAACTTGTATATGAGGTTCGTACTGACTCATGCTACGTTACCAAGAACAAAAAAACTGAATTTATGAATATGAAGAAGTATACCAATAGAGCAGTACTATGAAACAAGAACACAAACGGACAGCAATTATTACTGGTAGTGGTAGAGGTATAGGCAAGGAAACAGCCATAATATTAGCAGAAAGGTCAGTCAACGTAGTTGTTTGTTCTAGGACTCAAAATGAAATTAATTCTACCGTAGGAGAGATCACCAAGCTGACAGGCAATTCTAATGTATTTGGTATAAAGTGTGATGTAAGTATATCTTCTCAAGTTGATTCAGTTATCAAATCAACAATAGAAGAATTTGGAAGCAATACTATAGACATACTTGTAAATAATGCTGGAGTGGCATTTAACAGAAAATTAATAGATACGACTGAAGAGGAATGGGAGCAAACAATAAACAGCAATTTAAAGGGTGCTTTTCTTTTTGCAAAGGCCGTTCTTCCATATATGATTTCAAATAGGTCAGGATCAGGAGTCATATTAAATGTAAATTCTGGTGCTGGCAAGGCCGGCTTTGGTAATTTATCGGCTTACTGTGCAAGTAAGTTTGGACTTGTAGGTTTAGCAGAAAGCCTCGCGCTTGAAGTGAGCGAATATGGGAATATCCGAGTATTGACAATATTTCTTGGAGAGGTAGCGACAAAAATGTGGCAAGAATATGATTTTAGGTATTATCAAAAAAATAAGAGCAATATGCTTCAGCCTAAGGATGTGGCAGAAAAAATCGCAGAAATGATATTCGATGCTAAGACCTACAAAAAACGGCGATTCAATTGAAATGTACAGTAATGATATCTGAATAAACTGCGATGATCGCTGACTAAATATCATCGCTCACTGAGCTTTTGCTATATATTTAATTTATCATGTCAACAACATTCTTTCCATAAATACATCTGCTCTATAGTTATCGTTGTACCTAGGAATATCAACAAAACCATTCTTTTGATATAGTGCTCTTGCTGCATATAACGTCTTTGAACTGTCCAAGACCATCCTTGAATACCCAATGCCTTTTGCAAAGTCTATAGCTGTATCAAGCAACTTTTGACCTAAACCTAATCGTCTAAAATCGCGCAATACATACATACGCTTGAGTTCACATGTCAATTCAAACTGTTTCAAATTTCTTACAGCAGCAGTACCTAGTATTTTTTGTTGTATTTTCTGCTGGTGCTTATTAGAATAATCATCATCTACATCATGATCAACAGCCACGGTTTCTGCAACCCAAAGGCAACTTCCATTAGAAATGTTATAGTTTTCGTCAATTGCATATATATCAGAATCCAAAGTATCAAACTCGAGCTTAAATTTAAATTCATTAACAAGGACATCTGAAATAAATTCTATGACTTTATTAGAATCACTTTTTTGAAATGGCCTTATATTGATACCCTGCGACAAGTAAGTCCTTTTAGGTTATTTTGAAAATAAGTGTTCTGTTGTTTAGTTATGATAATTAATTAATTAAACACTAAATCATACTTTTGTGTTCCTCCCTATCTATCTTCATGTGCAAGGTATGATGCCCAACTGTAATCCTATATCAATATCTCTATCTATTCCTTTGTTGATTAACATTTTACTTTAGCAAGCTCAAATATGCATGTATGAATGTAGTCAGAAGGCACCATTTAGCATTTGCTCTTACACCTGTTGACATCATACCTCATATATTTAATTTATTTCAACAATAAAATGGTATACGATTTTAAGGGAGCAAGAGAGCAAGCAAAAAGAGAACTCATCTCAATACATAAAGGAAACTAGCATGGTATATAAATTGAAATTTCTAATGCCTCGTTTCACTTCTCTATCGTCGTCGTTATTTTGCATAACAAGCATAATAGTTGTAGTTGCATTCTTAGTCGTTCTGACTTGTACTTCTATAGCAAACAGAATTCCTCATTTCATATTACTAATATTACAACCACATTATCATAGCCATTTTGCAAAAGCGCTAGTTTCAAAATATTCTGAAGTTGGTCTACCTTCGCCCAAAGGACCGACAATAGCTGATCCTCATCTAAAAGCTCAGGTGATTTTCCGAGGTTTAAAGTATCCGACCAGTATGGCATTTTTGGGACCAAATGATATGTTGGTCACAGAGAAAGACTCTGGCACAGTAAGAAGAATTGTAAATGGTACTCAACTACAACAACCTTTACTCAATGTAAGTGTAGCCACATATGGTCATAGAGGTATGTTAGGCATCGCAATCGCTCCTCATCCTTCTACTCCTCCTACTCCAGCCCACAGGAATCCCAATGTTAATCATAATAACACTACAGCTGACAATGAGTACATTTTCCTATACTATACTCAAGCACAGACGCATACATCAGATGATATTACAGAAGGAAAACAGCCAACGGGCAATTACCTATACAGATATGAGTTAAGTGACAACAAAAGCAAATTAGTAAATCCGAAGGTATTGTTGGATCTTCCTGCAATCCCAGGAGCCATAGGAAATGGAGGCAAAGTAATCATAGGAGCTGACAACAATGTGTATATTACCATTGGAGATGTTGGTATTAAAGGACACACTACTAAAGCACAGAATATCCAAAATGGAGGTGAACCTGATGGAACAAGTGGAATACTTACGGTTGACCAAAACGGTAAACCCATTAAGCAGAGCATACTGGGAAATAAATTTCCATTAAGCCTTTACTTTTCATATGGCATATGGAATAGTTTTGGACTTGCCTTCGATCCTATGACAGGAAACCTATGGGATACGCAAATTGGTTTGCCATATGGTGACGAAATTAATCTGGTTAACCCCGGATTTAATAGTGGTTACAATAAGATCGATGGAGTATGGCTGCGTGGATATGGTATTGATCAAGCAACAGAGAAACAGCATATAGCTCCAGTTCATCCAACAGATTTGGTTGATTTTGCTGGAAATGGAAAATATCATCCGCCTCAATTCACTTGGTTTAGAAAAGTGGTTCCTACTGGAATTACCTTCCTTAATTCAAACAAGCTTGGAAATCTATACAAAAATGACATGTTTGTTGGCGATGCGAAATACGGCAATATCTATCATTTTAAACTAAATATACAAAGAACAGGTTTGGTTCTTCCTCCAGGTCCAATTGCAGATGGTATTGCAAATAGTTATGATAGTGTTGATCAAATAGTATTTGGAAAGGGGTTTGGTGGGATCACAGATATCAAATTCAATCCATATGACGGATACCTGTACGTTCTTGCATTTGATGGGACTATATATAGAATAGTAGTCGTTGCTAATAAGTAGATAGTCCTTGTTATTCTAATGCTTTGACTGTAGCTATTTTCCTATATTCAAATGTATTTTGTAACTGTTTGTATGCATAGCCTTCAAATAACTTTCCTAATATACCATATGGCAACTCAAATTCAACGTCATCTATTATCTCTGTTTGTTTTCCATCTATAATATCATGAAATTCGTGTAGATGTCTCCACTTTTTGAATGGGCCTTCTAGCATTTCATCTATGTATTCATATTTTTTGAGGAATGCAATCTTTGAATGCCATGTAACTGCTCTTCTTATTTTCATTGCTTCAAATACTTTACCACTTACCCATATTTCCTGTCCTTGAGCGATATTTTCACTGGTAGTTTTAATGATCTTAAGATCCATCTCCTTTGGTGTTATTATTTCTAAGTGCCTGACATCTGTATAAAAATGCCAAACTCTTTCTATAGGACTGTTAACAATAAACGAATGTCTAAATGTTCGCAAATTATATCTCGGGTAGATTGAGATATAATCTGCCTCAAAAAGATGGTGTTGATAAGCCATTTTATTATTATGAGCAAATAATTTTTGAATATCAAACTTCCAAAAATAGTAGCACGGAAGATAGTCTCACTCCGCAGCGTTAATTAATATCGTTTAAAATACGCTAATGGGACAGTAGGTATCAAAGATTTATCTTGAGTTTTTGGCTATCTGACATAAGTTCATCATTGATCTTTAATACAGGATATCTTATTGTTGTTAAAGTATATCATATAGAGGCTGCTTGTTTGTCAAATAAGCAAGCAAAGCCTATCTTATATACAACCTCCTTCTTCTATTACTGTGCAATGAATCAACAAAAAATGGTTGCATTGATAGCCTTTTCCTCTATCGTTTTATTAATTGCAGGATTGATAGCCATTCCAACAATGCAGAAAGCACAAGCGAGTCTTGCATCTGATATACGCAGTAAAGTTACACAGTCTTTGCAAAGCAGCTTTCTATGTAAAGTGTGTATACGTACTGTCTGTGTAAAGTGCTAGTACTAGTACTAGTAAATATCACAGTCTTTACAAAAGGCAACAGATACTATTTTATCGGCTTTACGTAAGAACACACATATGTCCTCTAGCAAAGTCCTTTAACTGATTTAGAGAGGTCACCTTGTCATAGAAAGAAAGATGACAACAACGGTCATCTCATTTGATGCGGCAACACACATCCCTGCATCTTAAAGGGATTATTCAGGAATTATCTTGTGAAACGGGTTTCAAAGCAGCACCAACTAGCTCTCTTAAGTGCAGTCTATTTAGTGACTACGTGTGTACACACACGCTTTTTCTCACCTTTCTATCTGTCTATCTATGCGTCATTATTTCAGAGAGGTGATGACTTTTGTTCTGTTGATTCGAAACGTCCGTGGTGTCTTTTTGCTCTTGCAGTAAACAAAACTGCGACAAATGCCGCAAAGACACCAGTTACTATGGCATACATGAATGGTTGGTCTGCCATGATCTTAATGGTATGATGTTCCAAATAAACTTAGCATATCTAGTATTTTATCTACACATTATGTTGCCTTTGAATATTCACTCACCCTCTACTAATTGAGTACTTTATACTATTCACCGAACACTGACGACACTTACAAGTGACTAAGAAATGAGAGATAATACGAGTGTGTATCGAATATGGATAAATAGATAAGTTTTGTCAATTATTCTTAAATTTTTGATTAAAATAACAAAAATCTGTATTAAACAAGAGATAACACTTAATAACTAATTTGTAACGTATTTTCTGATATGCGAAGTCAGGGTCAGATGGGAAGCGCGCTCCTCCTAGAGAAGGAGCGATACATTCCAGTCTCTTCTAGAGCTGAGCCGATTTTGTATTATTCTACAAAGAAATCTATTGAGGACTTGGTAGGCAAGCAATTATCTAAAGTCTTATTATACAAAATATCCTCTGTTTATAAATTATCTGAAAAGGAATTACTAACAAATTACGATCTTTTAAAAAAGTCATTATATAAAACACTCGGCAAAACAGCCGATGGAATCATTCGTAAGGTAAGGTATAAAATATTACGATATGCCGTATTGGTCGTCCCAGGCCTTACAATGCGAGATATTCAAAATCCATATATTTCAGTCCCAGGTATTCTAGACCGAATCCGAAAAGAGGAGATATTACGATTCGTTCGTGAAATGCCATCACATGAACATGTTGCCCTTTTCTATAAGAATGAAAACCTAAAAAACGAAATACTTTCAGCATATCTTGATAGTACTAGTATCACTGGTACAAACAATGACCATAGCAGTACTTTTCAAAATGGTGTTTTGTCACCCAGACCGCAAGCAACAACTAATAATAATAATAATTATAATAATTGTGATAACGCTCGTAACAACAGTAATTATTGCTTTAATGCAGTTAGCAACGGCATCAACAACACTAATGCCAACGCTGTTCTTTATGGCGAATTCTTATGCACTAATAAGCAAAAATCAATAAACGAGTCATTACATGATTGGATACAATGCTTACATTCCTTAAATTCAGACGAAACTGCCCCAGTTAGAATTGCAAATGAAGATGCAACATGGTGGCTTAGACATTGTTCCCCTAATCAGTATGTTGAATTTCAGAAATCATTAGGTAGACACATAGAGGATAATATGTCTGCTACGTGCGCATACAATATTTCTAGGATTGATAATGAATATCTACGCACGGTTATGTCGGCGCATAACTACATTATTTTTGATCAACCATTCGTGATATATAAGAATATGAATTATGGTCAATAGTAAATATTGCCTCTGCACAGAGAGAGAAAAATAATATCGTGACGTGACATAATTGTCAGTGGTATTTTAGTACGACATAGCTAGAACCTCTGTAAAGACCAAAAACACACATGAACAAAGCTTTAATTTCTACTAGTCAAAAAATTGTTTTTTAAAGAATTCTTACTAGGTCTTGCAAGAAGATTCCTACTTATTTATTTATCATGATATTAGAATTTATTTATTTATTTATTATTTTTTATTACTGGTAAACTAAATGAAAATGTTGCACCTCTTCCATCTTTATTATTTTCAGCCCATATCCTGCCGCCATGAGATTCTACAATATTTTTTGATATGAATAAACCTAAACCTGTTCCTTTGTCTGATCTTGCAGCAAACTTTGTAAAGAGTATTGGCATTATTTCTGAAGCTATTCCTATACCTGCGTCTTTTATGCTCACAATGACCTCTTTACCATGGTCATCTCCACCATCATCATTCTTGTGTTCCTTTAAAGTGACGGATATAATAATAACTCTGTCTTCATCTTTTTTTCCTTGCGTAAACTTGATAGCATTATTTAGCAAATTGAAAATAACCTGACCTATCCTGGTCTTGTCTGCTTCTACAAAGATATCTTCCTTAGAGATTAATTCTAGTCTTATGTTATCATATTCTCTCCTTTGACTTTTACAATCTGCAATAGCATTTAATATTACCTCACGTAAGTTGAATTGTATCTTATTCAGGAATAGCGCGTTACTTTCGATCCTTGTAACATCTAGTATATTCTCAGTAAGATCCTGTAACCGTTTAGCATTTCTTACGATTGCATCCAATAATTCTTGATGCTCCATGCTATTTTTTATTTTGGATCGAAGAACTTGAGATAATCCAAGTATTGGCTGGATAGGAGTTCTAAGCTCATGGGCGGCTACATCAATAAAGTCCTTCTGCATTTTATTATGTGTTTTTAGCTGTTCGTTTAGTTCAGTTTGAGTCCACAGGCTTTCAAATATTGAAACATAAGATAACACAGTTGGGATGCTGTTGGAATATGTTGCAAGACCCATTGCTTCATAGGAATTATCTTTTGTATCATCTTTTACTTCTACTGACATGCAGAATTTTTTATCTATTATAAGAACTGAAGTCTTAGTTTGTCGCGCTGGCTCAATATATCTGACTTCAATTCTTCTTTGTCTTTGTCTTTGCTGTTGTTGTTTTATTTGTTCTACTTGTCGCTGTTCTTCTTTTTCTTCGTGTTCTTCTTCTTGTGGCTGCTGCTCTTCCAATAGTTCTTGTACTATCTTATCTATTCGACTATTTTTAGGAGTTAGAATTCTAATCTTCACATTTCGCTCTGATATCGCTTCTCTGAATAATTTCCTTCCTCCTGCTATAACTATTTGACGATAAAATGCATTGGCTGTTGAAAATATTGTTAGTATTTCTTCTACAGCTGATCGTATGTGGTTAAAAGCAGTTGTTTGTATTTCGACAGGATCTCTGAAAGTTTTGATAAAAGGCGATTCTTCAATTCCATTTTCAAGTTCATAAATCCTATCCTTTGCAGGTATCGCCTTGCCCCAAAGAGTATCAAAAAAATACTGCTGCTGTTCTACAATCTGTTCTAAATTACTATATACAATTTGCGATGCTACTTTGCCTTTTTCAAACAGAATTACAGGGGAAATATACTCTGTTTCGCTCAACATAAAATTCCCTTTTATTCCTTCTAAGTGTCTTAGCTCATCTACCAGTGTCATAAGCTCTTTGCAATAAGAAATATTATCTTTGGTGATTTCAGTAATATATGTAAGCCTAACATTCCTGGCCTTAGCATCAAGAAAAGCTTTCCTTATAGGCTCAAGCGCGATTGCTAATTCTGGTCGCGTATAATTCATACATGTATCGATTCTTTTTGTTGCATTGGAGAAAAATTGTAATTCGGTTTTTATAACATTGTCAATTCCATGTACTAGCTCAGTTGTTCCTTCCGATCTTGTATTTGATGATGATGAAGAAGATGTTGGGGTAGATGTTGACTCTGGCAAAGAACCGCTTCTAAAAATAATATTAACTCTCTCAATAAAAATAACCATGGAAAAATGTTCTAAAGATTCTATTCATTTTTGAATTGAGTTTGTACAGTTTGATACTACGGTTCTCTCTTGGCTATGTTTCCTTACTGCAAAGCTCGAGTCCTCAGCTTTTAAGCAAATCAATTGTGTCTTATTCCTTCTAGTTATCTTGTTTAATTTATCTTGCTGCTAAACTCAAATGTTCCATTTCGTGCGTCTTTTTATGGGCATTCTATTTTCATGCTCAACACTACCGAATTATAGCTTTAGCATTTTGTATTTACTGCATTTATCATACACTTATATTCTCTGAAGCCTTGTCCCATATAGTTTGGTAAAAGCTTTTCATTGCAGTTGCAAACTCTTCGTCCTTTATCCAGACCCCTGCAAAGAACTCCTTTGAATTGTTAGAGTTGACTAGTTCTATACCAACTTCACTACCATCCAGTATTATCATACTAAATGGAAGGACCGAAATGCGTCTGTGTATCTCAGTATTTGGGTAATATGGATTTGCTACAATATCTCTGCGCTCTTGTTGATGCTGGTAACCATCGCTGTTATAGTTATCGACAGTACTATTATTTTTGTTAATCTCATTATCTTTTACTTTGCGCTTTGAATCATTAGTATTAGTTGCTTCGTAGTTACTGTTGTCATCGTCATAGTTAATATTATTATTATCATTATCGTCATTATCATTACCCGCAGTAATTTCTTTCTGAGATTCAAAATATTGTCTGACTAATTCCGTATCTGCTACCACTTTTACCTTGACACCCATTTTTGATTTTTGCAATATTCTATTAATGATGATCTCAGGAGAGGTTCTTGTCGCGATCAAGATTTCTTTCTTGCATAGATCTATGCGCTCTCGTAGTAACTGTACTATGTTATCATAGGATAGAACGATGCGAGCTTTTGGAATAGCGCTAGCAGTACTGACAAGACTAGCACCACTAGTATTTTCATAATTGGAAATTGAAGGAAAAGGAGAAGAAGAAGAAGAAGCATTAGCAGAAGAAGTAGATTGTGATATTACAGAATGACTAGCACCTTCACTATTAACGATGTTATTTATGATTTGGTCATTGAACATGGCAATAACTCCTCCTGAAAATTTTTGAGCATTTCTTATGGTATCTACTAACTCCGTTTTATCTGAATATTTTGTGTATTTGCCCATTTCTAAAATATATCTTCGATAGACCATTGACCCATACGCGGTGTGAATATACGAGGGTTCATTCTTTTTTTGTCCTCTTCCTACTTCTCTTTCTTTTTTTTCGTTTTCTATTAACCCTGCATCTTCTAACTGCTCTAAAGCTTTGAGGCACTTTGCTCTTGAAATTCCCAAACTTTCTAAAACAGGCTTGGTTATTTTTAGACCGTTAATCGCTACAGAAAATACTTTTAGATTGTCAATACGACTAAGCACTGTGAAAATAGTAAGAGAATTATTAATAAGATCTTGATGCAGTTCGGTATCCATCAATTCCACTTTCCCCAACTAAAGTAAATATATACTTTATCTCTATAATTCCTAGTCGATACATACTACTATAACTCTTATTCATTTTTAGGTATAATCATATGATGGGTATCGGGCTGGCTGTATATCATAAGGTGTCACCTACCTTTCTACTTATTAAGTATCACGCAGCCAAAGTTGATTCATCTTTCTTTTTCCTTTCTCGATTAAAGATAACTTAAAATCTAGTGCAAATGTCAAGTTTTTGATGCCGAATGCAACCAGGAAGATCACAACCACCAGTAATACTACTATCATCAGCACCGGCTACGACAAGCAAGATGACTCTGATAAAAAAAATAATAATAAAACTAGTCATAACAATAATGGTAGCACCAGTATCAGACAAAAGAGCGCTGTGGTTACAAGTGCCCTTCCTTATGCTAACGGCGAAATACATATTGGTCATATTGCATCTACCTATCTGCCTGCGGATATTTTCACACGATTTTGCAGATTGACTGGAAGAGAAGTCTACCATGTGTGTGCATCTGATGATTTTGGAACGCCTGTCCTGATAAGAGCTGAAAAGGAAAACAAAACACCTGGTGAATATGTTGGTTTCTGGAACAAACGTGACTATGAGGATTTTAAATTATTTGGAATATCCTTTGACTTTTTCTATAAGACAAGTTCTAAAGAAAATGTCGAATTTGTACAATTTGTTTTCAAAAGGCTTTATGAAAATGGTCATATCTATGAACAAGATGTAGTTCAGTTTTATTGCCAATACGATGACAAATTTTTACCTGATAGGTATGTTATTGGTAAGTGTCCTAATTGTGGAGCAGAGAATCAGTATTCTGATCTGTGTGAGAAATGTGGCAAAGTTCCTGATCAGATACTAGATCCGAAATGTGCTATTTGCGGTAGGCCTCCAATTAAAAAGAGCAGTAAACATTACTTCTTTAAACTCTCAAACTTCTCAAAGCAGCTAAAGGGATGGTTGAATGGCAATGCAAATCTTCAATCAGATATAAAAAATTATGTTATAAACTGGATTGACGAAGGTTTGGAGGACTGGGACATAACAAGGGATCTATCCTGGGGAGTTCCAATTCCAATGCCTGATGCAAAAGGTAAGGTATTCTATGGATGGTTTGATAACCATCTATGCTATATTTCTACATTGAATACTCTTATCCAGGAACAAGACAAAAAAGTGCAAGACAAAGAAAGACAAAAACAAATAATACAACAACAACAACAAAAACAACAACAATACAGTTATGATGCTGACGCCGGTAAAAAATACTGGAATAACTCTGAAATATACCATTTCATAGGCAAAGATATTGTTTATCATCACTACTTGTTTTTGCCTGCAATGCGATTGGGAATAAATGAAGAATACAAGCTACCAGATTACATTCCTACTAGAGGTCATCTAATGCTTCAGAATCAAAAGATTTCAAAGAGCAGAAATTGGTATATTGGTTTGAGAGACTTTGCATCGGATTTCAATCCTGATTATCTGAGATTCTATATTGCTTCAATCGCACCATATTCGCAGACAGATGTTAATTTCGATTGGGATGTCTTTTTTGAAAAGATAAACAATGAGCTTATCGCAAATATTGGAAATTTCATAAATCGAGCGCTATACTTTGTGCAAAAAACATTTGATAGTAGAGTTCCAATGCCATCATCAGAGTACGATTTGGAAGATAGGACTTCTATCTTAGAGATAGAGAAAATTGCAGATGAGGTTGGTGGACTAATCGAGAAAAATGAGTTTGATAGAGCGTTAAAAAGAATTTTGAAATTTGCAACTCACTTTAATCAGTATTTTCAAAAAAAGCAACCTTGGAGTAACCAGGCAACAGCTAAGACTACATTGTTTATAGCTGTAAATGCTGTGAGGTCACTGGCAATTATGCTTGAGCCTTTTATCCCAATCTCGTCTGAGAAAGTTTGGTCTCAATTAGGATTTGAGAATAATAATAATATCATAGGTAGTAAAATCAGTAACGGTAGCAGTAGCAGTAGCAGCAGGGGTGATACTAATATCGGCGGCAGTAGTAATAGCAGTAGCGCCGGTACCAATAGTATTCATAAACAGCAATGGACCTCAGCATCAGAAATTAAAATCCAACCAGGCCATGTCCTTGGCAGAATAGAACCTATATTCCGCAAAATTCAACCAAAAGATATCCAGCTACAGAAGGCAAAATTGGGAAAACAAGAAGATGAACAACAGCAAGAACAAAAGCAACAACAGTGAAAATAATAGCAGCAGAGACGATGATGACGACAAATAATAAACAAGCAACCACTATTACACGTGGACTTATGGTAGGTCGTTTTCAGCCTTTTCATAACGGGCATTTACATCTTGCAAAACAAATCCTCAAGGAATGCGATGAATTGATAATCGCGATAGGCAGTGCACAATTCAACTACATTTACAAGGATCCCTTCACTGCAGGTGAGAGAGTATTAATGATACATGCCGCTTTGTCATCAGAGCCTAATGATATTGATCTTCGAAAATGCTACATTATACCTATTGTAAACGATGAAAATAATGCAAGATGGTTTGGACACTTAAAGTCTATGGTACCCGATTTTCATGTATTATATACAGGGAACGAATTTGTCATAGGGCTAGCATCAAGGGAAGTTCAAATAAGAAAACCATCATTTTTGAAAAAAGAAGAATACAATGGAACCAATATTCGTAAACAAATCGCTACGATGCAGCAGCATAGTCAGCAACTACAACCACAACAACAGAACTGGAAAGATTTAGTTCCAAATGCGGTTTGCACTATAATAGAAGAAATAGGTGGTATCAGAAGAATTGAAATGCTTCTAGGATCAGATAGCTATCCGCAGCAATGGTGATGATGGTGAGGATCTAAGATGTTTGACTATAATAGTGATAGTAGTAATGATAATAGTATTAGCACCATGGACGTAGGGTGAGAGTTTGACAAAGAGTCTTAGAGCCTGTCCTATTTGCCCTGAGTGTGGATCAAAGAAATTTAGAGTAGTAGACAATAGTGACGGCATCAGTAGTAGTAGTTATAATAATGATGATAAGATCAACAATACCAGCACAGCGATACACACAGTAACTGTGGAATGCTTAGTTTGCAAAAAGAAAATTGCTATTTAGGGAGTTTTTGAACTCATCTACAGAAGTTCAGTTTACCTATGGTCTCGATATGGTTTTCTGAGTTTGGTTAGTTGGTCGAAGATTTATGAGTCTGCTTCGGAGCTGCCAGTTACAATTCACAGAAATAATACAAACTTACAGCTTGAAGGACTCACTTTTAATGAGCAATTCTTATAGATTTGCAATACTTATGATTTTTGCCAGAACACATACGCACGTATTCAGCAAGAACGCAGCAGGCATCCATAGCAACCAAGCAAGGAGTACTAATCAATCAATCAATGAATAGGTAGAGAGAGAAGTAGAATAATCCCCCAACCAATCTTCTCCTTTCAGATGCCACCCCAGCGATTGATGATCCTTGCTTGGTAATTATTTGCTCGTCTTGTTATCAAATTGTACAAAGAAGATTAATATTTGTCAGCTTAACAGCCTTCCTATCTGAAAAATAAAACAGAAAAGGTGCAAGTGTTATAAACAAAAAGAAGTTGTTATTTTCTTTGATTCTGCCTCTAATGGTCGGCATTGTAGGGACAGCCATTATTATGATTTATAATCATGATCTTTTGTCTTTTAGTCTTAACAATGCTTCTTCTTCTTCATCACGATCGTCCTCCTCATCCTTGCGGTCAACCCAACAGCAAGAGCAAGACATGGTAAAACCATCACTTGTAGGATTAAGAGAAAAAAATAGCTTGAAGGTGGACAATTTTGTTGATCATGGTTTGCTCTATCCTACGAGCATGGCTTTCGTAGATGACAACAACATTCTGGTTCTGGAAAAGGCTGGTCACGTTCGTCTTGTCACAAATGGAGTGCTACAAAAACAGCCAGTATTGACGGTGCCCGTGGATAATACCAGTGAGCGTGGCTTATTGGGAATTGCAGTATTAAAAGCAAGTAATAATAACGGTGGCAAGAGTGGCTTTGCTGACAAAAAAAATGCTGGCAAGGCAACAACATCAACAACATCAACAACAAAAGCAACCACAACAAATACTATAACGAAAGTATTCTTGTATTTTACCGAAGCTAATGGGAGGGAACCATTAAGGAACAGAATTTACAAATACGATTGGGATAGTAAAAATCATCAACTTTCAAATCCAAAGCTGATATTGGATGTTTCAGCACTTCCAGGACCAAATCACAATGGCGGAAAAATAGCAATAGGCCCTGATCATTACCTTTATGCCGTGATAGGAAATGTCAATGCAGGTGATAGCATACTTCAAAACGATAAGCATGGAAGAGGTCCGCATGATACTTCTGTGATATTGAGGATAGATCCAAATAATGGTGGATTACCAGCTGAAAAAAATCCTATTTCAAGTTCAGATAATAATTCTACTACCAACAATATACTCAGCCGGTATTATGCGTATGGTATCAGAAACAGTTTTGGAATAACATTTGATCCGATAACCGGAAGGCTATGGGATACAGAAAACGGGGAATCGACATATGATGAGATTAATTTGGTTCAGCCAGGTTTTAACAGCGGTTGGCAACTGGTAATGGGTCCTATTTCTAGAAGTAACATAACTACAAAGGATCTGGTTAACCTTCCGGGGTCTCACTACTCAGACCCAGCTTTTAGCTGGCTGAACACAATTGGGGTTACAGACATAGAATTTTTGAAAACATCGAAGCTCGGAGATAGATATGCAAATAATATTTTTGTGGGAGATATCAACAATGGCAACTTATACTATTTTGAACTCAACAAGACTAGAACCGGCCTCAGGTTTGGCTACAATAATGATTACGACAATAACGAAGCAGCCTTATTATCCGACCTTGTAGCAGACGATAAAGCTGAAGCATCTACTACAATTTTTGGAAAAGGTTTTGGGGGTATAACAGATATCGAAACTGGTCCTGAGGATGGTTTTTTGTACATATTGTCTTATTTCAATGGCTGCATCTATAGAATTGTACCTGCTAGCAATACTGATAATAATAGTACTAGTAATAACAGTATTAGCAATTAGCCAAAATATAATAAGCAAAATTTTTTTAATTAAATACTATCTATCTCTGTGGTTATAGAAACAATCTACATTGTCAAGTTAAAAACTGAACCTACGTTATTATTATTATTATTATTATTCGATAATTAACAAGTGACAGCGCATATATATGCGCCACACATTCAATAATGGCTATGTCATCAGCATCATCATCTTCTGCAGCAACCATGACAACAACAAAAACGGGAGGACAAGAACGACAAGAACCATCACCAACAGCATCCGGAGTACTAGGTGCAAAGAAATGGCACGATAACGAGGTAAGTTTAGATCCACTTAAAGATAAAACTATAGCTGTGATTGGATATGGAATCCAAGGTCGCGCGCAAGCATGCAACATGAAGGATTCTGGAATGAATGTTATTGTAGGCCTGAGAAAAAATGGCAAGACATGGAGTATAGCAGAAAAAGATGGTCATAAAGTAATTGAGGTATCAAAAGCTGCCGAGAGTGCAGATATAATTCATATTTTGATTCCAGATATGGAGCAAACAGACACTTATAATAAAGAGATCGCACCCTATGTAACTGAAGGTAAAGCATTATGTTTTTCACATGGCGCAGCCATTCATTGGAAATGGATTGTACCTCCAAAAAATGCTGATGTTTTCATGGTGGCGCCGAAAGGACCAGGACAGAGAGTTCGTGAATTATATGTGGACGGTTTTGGTACACCATCACTAGTCGCTGTATACCAGGATTATACAAACAAGGCTTGGGATAGGGTTTTAGCCATGGCAAAAGGTATTGGCAGTACAAGGCCTGGTGTAATTAAAACAACTTTCAAAGAAGAAGTAGAAACAGACTGGTTTGGCGAACAAGTCGATCTGTGTGGCGGCGCTCATGCACTTGTGATGACAGCATTTGAAACCCTAGTTGAAGCAGGCTATCAACCTGAGGTAGCGTATTATGAATGTCTCCATGAATTAAAACTGATTACGGATCTCATACACAAATACGGCATCACCGGAATGTATAATCGTGTTAGTGAAACAGCAAGATACGGAGGACTCACAAGAGGACCTCATGTAATTGGTAAAGATTCCAAGAATAAAATGAAAGAAGTTCTAAATGAAATCCAATCAGGACAGTTTGCTGAGGAGTGGGTCAGCATATATAAAAAAGAAGGCAAGAATTCTTTTGGCAGATATATGAACGAGATAGAGAACCATCAGGTTGAAAAAGTTGGTAAAGAGATGCGTAAAATGATGTGGCCTAACGAACCTAACATCTGAGGTATACGTAATAATTAGAAATTATAATATTTCTATTTCTTATCTTTAGTATTATAATTTAATTAAATATTATCTATATTATTATTATATTATTATTATATTATTATTATCAATTAACTATGTTAATCAACGTTATTTAACTTACTGTTATTATTATTATCACGAATAGACAGAAGGATTGGCTACTCCTATGTTAAGAAAACAATCAGTACCAGCAACATTTCACTACAATAGACCAGTATCACAAGAGGAGCAAAAGCGGATTGTTGTCAATCTATACGAATCGGGTATAGCCGAAGAGTTTATTGCTATGCAACTGGATCTAGAGATCCCAGTCGTTATTGGTATTCTAAAAGAGTCTAATATTTACAAAGGAAATTTCGAATAGCAAGATAAACAATAATAAACAACAAATAACAAATAACAAATAAACATCTCAGGCTAGTGAGAATATTCTAGAAGACATATTACAACAGTTTTATATTGTGTGTTCGCCACATCAAATGCATAACCTGATGACTCAGACCATAAAATTATTGTCATTAGTCGCAGTTTTGGTATCTTGTTTAGCAACGGCGGCTGTGGTTTCAAATCCTGTTACTGCATCCTCAAGAATCAGCTTCAAAAATAAATCAGAATGTATGGAATATGTAATGGATGGTACTAACATTATTAGAAATCATGCTATTCAAAATGCGAAAGTGAATAAACAAGTAGCAGAAAAATTATGCGCTGAATATTGACCCAGGTGGTTCTAGCTCTGTATGAATACACGATTTCGTTAGAAAATAATAACGACAAAAAAGGACTATAGATATGATTAGTAGTAATGTAGGTGAATAGTTTAGTATCTAGCCCTCCTCTGGTGGTGGCGTAGGGACTACCGATGGTGATGCTGCTCCTGTGTCTGTTCCATTGGATATCTTTGGTTGCACAGTTTTTGGAATACCACATATCTTTGATTCTGTTGTATTAACAGGATTAAGCTTCGATGTTGGACTATTAGGATTACATATTGCATCCTTTTGTTCTGGTGTCAATGATGACGATGGCGATGATGACGATGGCGATGATGACGATGATGTTTGGCCCTGAGCCGTACCAATATTTGCAACTCCTATGAACGCTACTATAGTTGCCGTAAAGACTGCTAATACACCTATTATACCCAGACATGTTTCTGTTCTTAACATGGCTAACTGAAGAGGAAGAAAGTAATGGTATATAAAAGCAACTTTTCTATTCTTTTTCGCGACCTGACTGATGTATAGCAAGCAAACGACTGGGCTTTAATCCAAGAAAGTTAAACGCAAATTACTTCCGTTGGATTACTATTCATTGTTAAATCAAATCTCATTTACCTATTTTGGCGCAACTTTTTTACATTTTCCGAAATGTGATTAATTATAGTAGGTAAGGGCGTTCCCGGACCAAAGTTCCCAGTAATTCCTTCTTTTTCTAATTGTTCTTTGTCCTTTTCTGGAATGATTCCCCCGCCAACAAGTAATATGTCATTTACTCCATTTTCTTTCAATAATCGAGCAACCTTAGGGAATAATACTAGGTGCGCGCCATTTAGTAAACTCATGGCAACAGCGTCAACATCTTCGTCGATAGCAATTTTTGCAACCTGTTCTGGCGTACAAAATAAACCAGAGTAAATGACTTCCATACCTGCATCTCTTAAAGCTCTGCATATTACAAGAGCCCCTCTATCATGACCATCTAGTCCCAACTTGGATACAAGAACTCTAAGTCTTCTTTGCTGTTGCTGTTGTTGCTGTTGCTGATCGAGTTGTTCCTGTAATGGCATTTGCCCATCCATGATTGGCAAATCAGCTTTAAAACCTTTATTCCATCCAAAGAGATTAGATAGGAATATGTATAAATATATATGTATATATTTAAAACATAAATGATTTCAAATCTATACGTATATAAAGTCAAATATAATACTAATCATGAATTTATCTTATTTACTTTTCAAATACTGCAATCTATCTATCCTGTAATAAATTTAAGCAAAAACAGATAGGAATATCCACTTCTGATCAATTTGATTTAAAGTGCTCAGAAAATAATTAATAGCAAATTAAGTTCATAAATAGGGTCTGAATAACAAGTGGCTACTCTCGTTGGTTCTCTAAAGGCTATAGCTGATGAAAAAACGCTAGCATTGTTTAATGCTATTGCTGTTCAAGGCGGGAATACAGATACACTAAGGAAAAAGGCCTCCTTTACCCGCAAGCAATATTATATGAGAATTTCCGCCCTGATTAAGGCAGGTTTGATAAGAAGAAGTAATGGGATTTATTCTCTTACTAGTCTTGGCAAAATAGTTTATTGTGCTCAGAATTTGATCGGAGAAGCTGTTGAAAATTACTGGAAGCTCAAGGCAATTGATTCAATAGAATCATCAGAGTACAAAAAAGATTCATTTTCCGTAAAAGAGCGTAAACAGATAATGGACAGTCTAATTGAGAAAGATTCTGAAATAAAAGATATACTTCTTAGATATAAAGCAGTTGTAGCTTAAAATACATTCTGATTTTCTGTAATTTACATCCATTCCGTTCTATTCTGTTGCCTTCTAGTGCGTTAATACCTGATTTAAATGACCTTTGGGTCTCGGCTGTTCCCTATGTCTTTCAGTATCGGAATTAAGTATAGCTTTGATTTCATCATTGTCTATTATATTGTCTATAATTCTCGAACATTCCTGCATAGGTAATTCGCTAATTGCTGAGCTCAGAATCGAATCAATTGCCTTGAGCTTCCAGTAATATTTGATTGCACTTTCCATTTTCAGATATGAATCAAACATTATCTTGCCAAGCGAAGTCAGGCTATATCTACCACTGATTCTTTTCACTAGATCAGCATCCATTAAACCCATCATGGTTGAATAATATTGTCTACGAGATAATTTTAATTTTGATATAAGGAGATTACTGTAATCATTTTCTGAAAGCGCGACCGCTTTAAATAGCGATAACGCTTTATCGTCAGAAATTGCAGATATGACTGAGGCAGTAGAGACCATGGAATTTACTCACAAATATGTAAAAAACGCCATGTGATAAATACCTTCCATGGCATTTTATTTCAAATGTACTTACTATAGGAAATCATATATATCGTTAAGATTCTACAAGAATTTGGTATAAAATGCCTGAAAAATGGAATAAAACTTTTTTCTGAATCTTCTCAGGTAAAAATCATTCCACAAAATATATGAAGAAATAATAGTTTTTTTGTTGTGTTCAGAACTAATTTTTCAGCTCCAGCATATTGCTATAGGGAATTTTTTTAAAAATAGAGGAACGAAATTAACAGAAATTTTTAATATTTTGGTGGTAAATTTATCTTGACATTATACGATAGATGATGATCTTAATAATTTAGTCAACAATTTTTACTAACGTTTGTTTTAGTGTAGTTTCACAAAATTACTAGTGACAAACAACGGCTTTTTAAAATAAAAAGAGCAAAAGAAGTTTGTGATTATAATAGGTAGCGATCAATGATTAATAATATGATAAATATATTATCCAGATATCCATAATGATAAATAGCAATGTTGGCGGTGGTCAAAGGTCTCCTTGAGGGAGAAAGACGCTCTCTGGCAAGAGCGATTTCCATAGTTGACAACTGTGAACCTGACTCACAAACGATTATACGAGAAATATTTAACAAGACTGGCAATGTCAAAACTGTAGGATTTACAGGACCTGCTGGCTCTGGTAAAAGCTCTCTAATAGGAAAGCTAGTTCCCACTTTACAAGAACTAGGATACAAGGTCGCGGTTGTTGCAGTAGATCCTACCAGTCCGATCACGGGCGGGGCAATATTGGGCGATCGAGTGAGGATGCAAGATGCCATCGATGATGGCAAAGTGTTTATGAGAAGTATAGCAACTAGAGGTGCGGCAGGAGGAGTCTCAAGGTCACTTAGGAATGTAATTAGGATACTAGACGCAGCAGGCTATGACCTCGTACTAGTTGAGAGTGTAGGAGCAGGACAGATTGAAGTAGAAATCTCAAATATCGTCAATATAACTGCTGTAGTCTTTACGCCCCACACAGGTGATAACATTCAAGCTATCAAAGCAGGTTTGACTGAAATTGGAGATTTGTATATTGTTAACAAGCAAGATCTAGACGGCGCAGCGGCTCTTTTTAATTCGATTTTGGATTTGATCGGAAATAGTGCAAGGAAACCACTTGTCGTCAAGGCATCTGCAAAGAGAGGCAAGGGAATTAAGGATTTAGCAATGACTATTGATAACCTACTAAAGACAAAAAGTAGTAATTATAGAGAGAAAGAAAGAAAAATGTTGGAATCTGAACTGAGTGATATGGTACTAGACATAGTCGAACAAAAAGTTTCAACCTTACTTAACAGCCACAACAAATATTTGCTTTTTATTGATAAATTAGCGGAAAAAAAGATGGACCCTTATCAGGCTGCAGAAGAATTAGCCGAAGCAGTTTTGAAGACGAGGTAATCAAAAAAGAAATGACACAATCACAACCAGAACCGCAACCAAAACCAAAACCACCACAATCGTCATCAACATCACCGGCTGCTGATGCAATAAAAACAGATTCTAATATACCTGTTAAAAGAGCTTACAAAAGAGCTGACCTACTGAAATTCAGTAGCAATAATAAGCATCAGGATGAGGAACCAGGAAAGTTCCCCTATACACGAGGCTTGTATCCGAATATGTATCGTGAGCGTTTATGGACAATGCGCCAATATAGCGGATTTGGAAGCGCTGAGGAGACTAACAAACGATTCAAGTTTTTACTTGAGCATGGACAGACAGGATTATCTTTGGCGTTTGATCTGCCTACGCAGACAGGACGCGACTCAGATGATCCTCAATCTGAAGGTGAAGTTGGAAGGACCGGTGTAGCGATTAGTTCTATAAAGGATATGATGACTTGTTTTGAAAATATCCCATTAAACAAAGTCAGCACCTCTATGACAATTAATTCAACGGCTTCAACATTGCTTTCATTATACATTACTGTAGCGGAATCCCAAGGTGTTTCTCCAGCAGATCTCAGAGGTACAACACAAAATGATATACTAAAAGAATACATTGCTAGGAATACCTACATCTATCCTCCTAAACCATCCATAAGACTCATCGGCGATATGATTCAGTACTGTTCCCAGAAAGTTCCCCAATGGTACCCAATCAGTATTTCAGGATATCATATGCGAGAAGCTGGCTGCAACGCAATACAGGAATTGGCATTTACATTTGCAAATGCAATAGAATATATTCAAACCTGCGTTAATAGAGAACTAAAAGTAGATGACTTTGCTCCTAGACTCTCGTTTTTCTTTTGTTGTACAATGGAGTTTTTTGAGGAGATAGCCAAATTCAGAGCAGCTCGCAGAATATATGCTAAAATAATGAAAGATAGGTTTCATGCAAAGAATGCAAAGTCGTGGCACCTACGATTTCATGTGCAGACCAGTGGCGAATCATTAACAGCTCAGCAAGTTGATAACAATATTGTCCGGGTGACTACAGAGGCTCTAGCTGCTGTACTTGGAGGCTGCCAGTCCTTACATACTAACTCTAGGGATGAGGCACTCGCATTACCTACAGAAGATTCTGTGAAAATCGCACTCCGCACACAGCAAATAATAGCTACTGAGACTGGTCTTACAAAAACCGTAGATCCAATGGCTGGTTCATATTATATAGAATATCTAACGAACAGAATCGAAGAGGAAGTAGAAAAATACCTAAAAAAAATCGATCGGATGGGCGGCGCGTTATCCGCTGTTGAGAAAGGGTTTTTCCAAGATGAAATCAGAAGAAATGCTTATCAACTGAAAAAAGAGATAGATGAGAACAAACGGATCATTGTCGGTGTTAATAAGTTTCAAGATCGAAATGATGTTGAACCAAAGATTAACACAATAGATGCTGAGATAGAAAGAAGACAGGTATCGAGATTAAAAGAATTTAGGAATTCTCGTGACAAGGCAAAGGTTGATCAAGCACTAAGTGCATTGCAAGATGCTGCTGAAAAGCCTAATGAGAATCTGATGCCACATATCATATATGCTGTAAAGAGTAATGTTACACTAGGCGAAATAAGCAACACCTTCGTACAAGTGTTTGGTAGATATGAGCCAAAGATATCCTTTTGATTTTGATATTGATATTGATACGACTGGAAAATATTATATCTTTATTGTTATGGATGGACTCTAGCAACAACAACAACAACAGCAGTAGCAGTAGCAGTAATAGAAGTAGTCGTAGTAGTAATAACAACAACAATACAAAGCAAAAAAAGACATTCTATTTACGGCATTAGCAGGCTACTTCTTCTTCTTATCCACCTCCTCACACTTTTTTAAACCACACCAAAATCTTCTTTGATTGCATGCAAGTGGTAAATAAGAGAAAAACTAAAAAAATACTATCTTCTGATTCTTGGTCTTATAGTCATGCACAAAACAACTCATGTCATGGTTGGCACTTATCTATTACATTCTAACTTTTGAAATAGCTTTCTATATGCTGGTCAAATTAAGTACTATTTCAAAGTAAGTACTATTGACTGGATGTGTTAAAATATTGAGCAGTCGATATAGGGTTATCTAATAATCGTAACGATGAGAATCTGATATAAACAAATAATAGTATAAAGGGGGATAAAAAAATGACTGACGAAAAAAAGAATCCAAGAACAAGACGAATCTTAATAGTAGACGATGAACCAGATATAGCCTTACTTCTAAAGATGGCATTAGAGCATGATGGCACATTTGGTATTGTCAAAACATTTGACGATCCTAAGCTAGCACTATTCGATTTTAAAGCAGATTTGTATGACTTCGTGATTCTTGATCTCACAATGCCAGAAATAGATGGCGTTGTTCTATATCAAAAGATGAGGAAAATAGATAATAAGGTCAAATTTTGCTTTTTAAGCGGAAGGGAAGCAATTGACCACGAATCTTCAAAGGGGTACCCTTCTCTGAGTGATGATATGTTTATTAGAAAACCTATTACGATTACGAATTTTCTGAAAGAAGTCCATAAAAGGCTGCGATGACTATTTACAAATAATAACTGCTATACTTTATATGATGTTTATTTATCTTGTTGACTAAAATATTTGATTTGATTTTTTATTATCATAATACTAGTTATATTAGTAGCTATAGTGATACGAGTCTATCTCTAGTCCTACGTAGTGAATAAGATAGCTTAACTTCTAAATATATAATACATATATTTATTATCTTCGATATAGCAATGAAATCGAGCCATACTTGAAGAAAATAGATCTGATATTGTCTCATGAGCATTTTCTAGAAGTAAGCCAACTCCTTCATAAACATAAAATCGACGGTATGACATTCTATAGTGTAAAGGGTAGAGGACATAGCAGGAAAGAAGAGGTGTCGGCTGGCACAGGAATGGCAAGAATCGTTCCCGAATTTGTAGCCGGAACAAAGATTGAATTATTAGTTCAAGATTCAGAAGTACAATCAATCATAATGGAAGTGCGTACAACTCTATCAAAGGGTTCATTTCCTTTCGGAAAGATTTTTGTATCAGACATTTTAGAAGTGCATGATATAAATACTTGAAAGTGATAATTCGGTTTTATAGGTTATTGCTCAAGTTGCTTTGCAATATTCATCAGAGATAGTAGGAAATAAGAGCAAGAGATATAGATATAGATGTAGATTACTAATATGATCTATTGATAATTAGATGCTATTTCTATAGCCGGAAATCTTTCTTTGCCAAGTTCCATATCTTTCACGATGGTTGAATAATTAACTCCATTGCAAGCTATATCAACAATAGAGCATCTGTATAATGTAGAATCGTGATTACTAATGGGTAACGATAATGACAAACAACAGATAGAAGATAAAAGATCTCAACAACGAGAGGATGATACAAAAGATAATAGTGAGATTATCAAACATGTCAGCGATGTACAAGATGGTAAAGTAGTAGATTACAGCGATAATGCCAACCATTATAATAATAATGCTGAAATTGGAAAAACTATAATTTCTGAGAAACATCCAAACACGATAGACAGTTTTTGGTTTGCACTTGCGCCTGGAACAATAGCCAAACCATTTGATTTTGTTACTGTTGAGCAATCTTTTCAATCATCTTCATCCTCATTAGCAGCAGCGACAACTGCAACGACCACCACAGCCGCCGCCACGCCGACGATGACAAGACCAGGAAGGCCACCATCATATAATACTAAAACTATAGGAATGATTCAGGATCTTCAAGCCATTGTACCTGCAGACCAAAAAGGAATTACCATTGCAAGAGTCGCAGTTATGACCAATTATAATTTTTATACAGATGGAAAATTAAGTAACATACCTACCGGAATGCCTGTAGGATTAGGAAAGTCAGTAAGGTTTTCTAATGCCGAGGAAGTAATGTTTGCATTAGGAATTCCAGAGATGGCTTATCCAATTCCAGCTGGGATAATAGAGATGAGCAATGGTTTACGAGTTCCTATATTTTTAGATATTTCATATATCGCTGGTCCTGATACTGTCCACGTAAATGCCTCGGGGATCTCAGGAAATGCAAAAACCTCCTACCTGCTCTTTCTTATACAATCTTTCTATCAAAAACTCAGAGAATACGCAGAAGATTATGCAATAATAATATTCAACACAAAATGCGGTAGTCTGCTGCACATACACAAGGATGATGCACAGAGTTTCAAGAAGAATACCGACAAAGAATCATTTGATATTCTTAATTTAAATATCGCACCTTTTGATAACGTAACATATTTTCTTCCGCGGGGAAGGGATGGAAGACCCAATTCAACCTATGCACCGAAGAACTCAAAAACCTATTCATATGAGTTAGAAGACGTCTATGATAGACTAGATCTTTTATTTTCAGAAATATACGATCCTCATTATTATAACTTATCTTCGATTGTAAATTATATTTATGAATTTTGGCCAATTGGCAAAACTACTACTAGCCTTGAAAGTGTTAATGGTTTTCCAGTAGGAGAATACGGGAAAGCGAAAAAACAAGAAGCATCATCAGAAAGGCACGTTATAAAGACTTGGACTGATCTATCCAACTTTAAAGACTATCCTGAGGAAATAATCACAAACAAATCCTCTCTCTTACAGTTTCAGGGGCATATTCAGCGATTTAGAAGGTCATCACTGTTTATTGATAAAAGAGAAACTAGTACATACCTCGGAAAAGAAATCAAGCAAATACATGCAGGCGACGTTTTTGTCGTGGATATTGCTATGCTCTCCTCACTAGAAGAACAGGCATTTGTGATAGGAGATGCCATGAAAAGCATTGATGAAATATACTCTGCCACTGAGATGTCTGAAGAGCTGACTATTGATACTGAAACACGTGACTACAAAAATAACAACAACGATAATAACAACAAATATGCCAACAACAATGATAGTAATGTTAAAAATCCTAAAAAACCAAAATACTTCTTAATTTTTATCGATGAAATTAATAGATTTTTGCCAAATACTGTGACACTTAGAAGAAGAAATACAGTAGCGGAACAAATAATGAAGACTATAATTGCAGGAAGATCCAGACATACTATTTTGTTTTCCGCACAACAATTCAAAAGTACTGTAGATTATTCCCTGCATGAGAATACAGGGTTGCATATAACAGCAAAAGTAGGGATGTCTGAATTATCATCAATGCCATATAACATAATTGATCAAAGTACGAAAATGAATATTGTCAGATTGAATAAAGGCGAGTTAGTTATGGTACATTCAGCATTTAGACATCCTATCAAGATAACATTTCCAAAAGCCTCGCTTGAAAGGAAATGATAATCTTGATGCAATGTCTTTACGCAATGAACTACTCCTTTAGCAAAAAATTAGTATGCTACGTGAAAAGTGAAAATCGTGTTTCCCACTCATTCCTGCTCGTTCGTGCTTTTGCAACCTATCACTATTTCATCGTTCTTTCAGTCCTTTAACTTCCTATGTCGGTTACCTACAGTTGTATCAAAAGATATATAACAACCAGAATTTACATTATGTGTTGTTGCGTATATCACCGCGTTGTTATGGCGATATGCATAAGAGTGAAAAGAAATGCGAGTAGACCACATTGCAATAGCCGTTAATAATGTTGACGAAGCTTTAAAAAATTATCAAAAGGTATTGAATATTGACCACCTTGAAATGGAAACAGTTCCAAATGAAAAGGTGAAGGTTGCAATGCTAGAATTACAAGATACACGAATTGAACTTATGGAGCCAACTGCTGAAGACAGTCCAATAAAAAAATTTCTTACTGACCGAGGCGAAGGGATCCATCACATTGCAATTACCGCAGACGACATAGAAAAAGATGTTGAAAGAGCATCAGCAAATGGCATGAAAATGCTTGGTCAATTGCGTTCTGGCTCATATGGTCGCAAGATCACTTTTATTCATCCAAAATCTCTGAACGGAGTTTTAACTGAATTTTGTGAAGCACCAAAGAAAACATAGATAGTGTGTTGACGGATAAAAAAGTCATGCTGCCTAATAGTAAATGTCATGACACTATCATTATTTTATCAATGCGCGTATGTACGTGATGTAAATGTATTATTTATCTCAAAGGGTTGCGACGTTGAGCCCAGTCTATTATTGAGCCATCGTACATACGTACATTCTCAAAACCAGCTTGTTTGAATTGCATGAATTTATGTGACGACCTCGATCCGGAATGACAATAGCAAATTATTTCTTTATCCGGTGTAATTCCATTATTCTCAAAGGCTTTTTGCAATTCTTCCTTACTTCTAAACATTAAACCGTTATCACCTATACCTTCTTCCCAGTTATGTAGTATGGAGCCAGGAATTCGTGCTTGCATATGTTCTTGTGGAGTTCTAGCGTCGACAATGATTACATTTGCATTTGCTTGTTTTGCCTTTATTAGATCCGCATCTGCTCTTATTGTGTCGACTGGCTTTGAATTGAATTTGGAAGCGTTGGTATTACTAGTGATCGCAGTACCACGGCTAATTGGTAACCCCAACCTTTGCCATGTGGCAAAGCCAATATCTAATAGTTTGGTGTTCTGATGTCCATGGTACATTAACGTCCAAACTACTCTTGCAGCCGAAGGATCCATATTTTCCCCATAAACTACAACTGTTTTAGAATGATCTATTCCAAGGTCACTGAAAATCTTTTCAGCAGACAACTGATCTAATACCAAGTTAGCGCCGTTACCTGCCACTGAGATGACCTGCTCAACTCCAAGAGGTTTTGCATTTTTGATGTGTGCTAATGTATATTGTATGTTGCCTCTGCTATCTATAATCACTATTTGAGGAGAATCGAGTTGGGATGCTAGCCATTTGTTATCTACAGTTATCATATTGCTATTTGTTGCTCCTTTCACTTTTATTCAGGAGGCCTTTTGCATATATATTTCTTGGAACTCTAACTAAAATGACTTCGATATGTCATCTAGTAAATGCAGCTTATCGCAATTCCGAAGAACCCTGTCTGCAGTATGTTTTAGTTTTAACAGTTGACTAGTGGTTCAGTTCTTCAATGAGATTCAAATTTTTTATTACTAATCTTCGTAGATTGGTTTTCCGTCAGAACTGTATTTCTTTACCTTTCTGCCTGCATTATTATTATTATTATTATTATTATTATTATTATTATTATTATTATCATAGCTTTTGTTTTCAAATGAAGACGACGTTGATACAGTAGTGGTTGCAAGTCCACCTGATCTCATCCTAATGCCTTTTGATACAAAAAGCAGTGCGGCTAGCCCTATCATAGTACCGGCTGTTGTCACAAACATGAACAATTGGTCAGCCATTTATCAAACCCTACTACCAATATGAAATAATTAAACATGTCGTTGTATACATCCATATAAATTATGGATTTCATATCAAATGATACCATTTTGTACAATATTTATAAGACTTCTCAATTATTACCACGAAAAAATTGTTCTTCATATATTGATTGGCCCGTCGTATAAGATAGTACAAAGGAGACAACAAGAAAAATCTATACCCATGCAAAGACTTGCCTTTGAATCTACTTCTAAATGCAGACACATGCTAGGATTAAGTGTAAAAAGCTTATACATCGATAAATCTAGAGATAGATAGATATCTATAAATATACTAGTACATATATGAGGTTACCAATTTCGTAAAATCTATAGTCGATAGCTTACCACCCATGTCCGTTGTTTTTTTGTTTTGCTTTAATAGACTGATTATTATGTTCTCTATGCGCTGTCCTATTTTGAATGCGTCTGGATCATTATACTTATCGGCTAACCATTCAAGCATCATCTTAGTAGATAATAGAATTGAAGATGGATTTGCAACATTCTTTCCAGCTATGTCAAAAGCAGCACCGTGAACTGGTTCAAACAATGCAAAGCTGTTTCCAATGTTAGCAGCAGGGCCCATTCCTAAACCCCCTGCTACCTGTGCTGCCTCATCAGATAATATGTCCCCGAAGAGGTTCGTTGTTAAAATAACATCAAAATCTTCAGGTTTACGAATTAGATTCATTGCACATGCATCTACATACATTTCACTACATTCCACATCACGATATCCCTGAGCAACTAATCTACATGTATTCGCAAACAGACCATCTCCTTTACGCAAAACATTTGCTTTGTGAACAATTACGACTTTCTTTTTTCTGTTCCGTAATCTGGCAATTTTGAATGCATATTCTGCAATTCTTCTTGACGCTCTCTCCGTTGTCATACGTAACGCAATAACTGTATTTTCATCTATATTGAATTCCCAACCCAGGTACACATCTTCAGTATTTTCTCTTATCGTGACCAAATCTACGTTTTCAGCCAGATTTTTGATGTTAGGATATGACTTTGCAGGTCTAACGTTTGCGTATAGATCGAATATGCGCCTAAGAACGATAACTACATCCGCAGCAGTTTCCCCAACAGGACCCTTCAAACAAACGTCAGATTTTTTTATTGTATCCAAACTAAAATCTGGAAGGGCTTTTCCAAATCTTTTGAACGCGTTATCACCTGCATCAACCTCATTTATACTGAATTTGATTTTAGAATTGTTATCATTGATTGACTCAAGTACCATTTTGGCTGATGCCGTCAGTTCAGAACCTATACCATCGCCTATAATCAATGCAATGTTATAGCGACTCAATAAAAAATTTTATACTTGATTTAGCATATAAAACCTTTTAGTTTGCAGTTTTACTTTAGTTAGTTAGTTCTCGGAATATACTACCTTTCTTAGCATTACTTTGTTGATAGCATCTACCATCGCCTGAACGGAAGCAACTACGACATCCTCGCCAGCCTTCCTTGCTGAGACAATATTGCCAGTCTTATCCTCTACCTTTACTGAAACCTCTGCCAAAGCATCAGAGCCGCCTGTAATAGAATCTAGTCTGTATTCACGAATTTTGATACTTGCCATTTCTACTGCGATTTTTTGTATAGCTTTCAATGCTGCATCGACCGGCCCCACTCCAATTTCGGAGGCAATGAAATCCTTCCCATCTGTATTTAATCTAACAACAGCAGTTGGTATAGTGTTCATTCCAGTTATAATGTGAAAGTCATACAGTTTGAATTTTTCTTCGAATTTGTTATTGTGCATTACGTCGCTGGTTATCGATAAAAGTTCTGCAGTAGTTATCGGCTTTCCTCTATCGGCAACACTTTTTTGTTTTTCGACGATCTCTTGTAACTGTTTATCAGAGGGCCTAATCCCGAAATCTTCTAGCATTGCCTTGATACCATGGGCGCCAGCGTGTTTTCCAGCCTGAAGCCACCTTCTTCTACCAACTAACTCAGGACTAATTGGCTCATATGTGAGAGGATTACTTATAACACCATGCGTATGGATGCCAGACTCATGTCCAAAAGCATTTTCACCTATGATTGCTTTATTTGGTTGGACTACTATGCCCATTGTATTAGAAATGTACTTCGAGGTTTCGTAAAGTAATTCTGTTTTGATGTTGTGTTTCTTACTGTATAAGCATTGAAGTGCCATGACCAATTCTTCAAGAGATGCATTTCCTGCTCTCTCTCCTAAGCCATTTATCGTCACATGAGCACATGAAGCTCCAGCTTCTATTCCAGAAATTGTATTGGCTACTGCTAACCCAAAATCATCATGGCAATGCATACTGATTGGAATTTCATTATTTGTTACTGTTTTTACATCCTTAACTATCTGAGCAACATATTGAGGTGTGGCATAGCCTACGGTATCAGGAATATCTAATCTGTCTGCTCCAACATCAGCAACAGCTTTAAAGACTCGCCTTAAGAATTCCCTGTCAGATCTTGTTGCGTCCTCTGCAGAGAATTCTACTTTCATACCG
This sequence comes from Nitrososphaeraceae archaeon, assembly GCA_035252175.1. Taxonomy (GTDB): domain Archaea; phylum Thermoproteota; class Nitrososphaeria; order Nitrososphaerales; family Nitrososphaeraceae; genus JAFAQB01. The sequence continues at coordinate 66,420 of DATFDI010000139.1, read as the reverse complement.
TGTTTCTTCGCATAATCAACAGCCCATATTGCTTTTTCAAGCACCTGTTCCCTACTCATTTTCAGCTTGTATTGCATATGTATATCGGAGGTTGCAATAAAGGTATGTACGTAATTTACATCGCAATTTATAACGGCATCAATATCGGCCTGAACTGCACGCGCTAAGGCACATATTTCCGATTTTAAGCCATACTGTGATATAGTTTTTATCGCTGTCATTTCGCCATGGGAAACAATCGGAAAACCAGCCTCAATAACGTCAACGCCCAATTCATCAAGTTTAGTAGCAATTTGAATTTTTTGCTCCGGCGTAACCGATACACCCGGTGTTTGCTCGCCGTCTCTTAACGTAGTGTCAAAAATTCTAACTTTACTGTAGCGATAATTATTGTTCTCTGTCATTATACTTCTGTACCTCTCGGAAGTGCAGAAACACCTGTCCTTGCCAACTGTGTAATCCCGTAATGGTCAACCAGATTTTTAAATGCATCTATTTTATCTGGCGTGCCTGTAAGCTCTACAATGATGGTTTCTTTTCCTATGTCAAGTATGTTTGCTCTAAATATGGACGCAAAGCTAGTTATGTCCATTCTTGAAGTTGGGGTATCCGCTTTCATTTTTATAAGTGCAAGCTCTCTGTAAACTGTTCTCTCTGTATCAAGTACTTTTACCTCCACAACATCAATCAATTTCTTAAGCTGTTTTACAAGCTGATCTAGGGTTTTCTCATCGCTTTTGGTCGTGATTGTCATCCTAGAGAGATCGGCTTGTTCAGTTGAGCCTACTGTTATACTTTCAATATTGAAGTTTCGGGCTCTAAAAAGATTTGTTATCCTAAATAGCACACCTGGTTTATCTTCCACTAATGCTGACAATATGTACAGTGGTCCGCTAGTTTTCTCCTCATTGATCGTCGTTTTCGGTGTAGACATAATTTTATATCATGCCCCCGTAATCATATCTTTTAGACCGGTACCTGGTGCTACAAAAGGGTAAACATCCTCTTCAGGATCAATTGGTATATCAATAACCGTAGCAATTTCACTTTTGATTCCTGACCTGATTGCCTTTTCTAATTCTTCGGAGGATTGTACCTTGATGCCTTGCGCACCATATGCTTGGGCTATCTTGGAATAATCAGGGCAACTATGTTGGTGTACGCCCATATATCTTCTGTTATAAAATGTTCTCTGCCATTGAGCGACCATCCCAAGCATATAGTTATTCATTAGAAATACAATCACAGGAAGGTTGTCAAGAACAGAAACTGCCAACGAATTCTCTGTCATATTAAATGAACCATCACCTGCAATATCGACTACTGGCACTTGTGGTCTAGCAGCCTTGGCTCCTATGGAAGCTGGAAATCCAAATCCCATTGTTCCTAGTCCTGTCGAACTAAAGAACGTGCCAGGAGAGATTACATCAAAGTGCAATGATGTCCACATCTGACATTGGCCTACTTCTGTAGTTACTATTGCATCACTTGGTAAAAGTTCCCTTAATTTTTTTAATGATTTCTTTGCCGTAATGTCTCTTGAATAATCTTTAATTGTTTCTGCATAATAATCAATAAGCTCTTTGCGTCTTTTCAGCCAAGGATCATTCATATCCTTTTTGACAATATTTCCCGGGATCATCTTAATGAGTGTTCGTAGCGATGATTTTACATCGCCGATAACCGCAACATCTACAGATTTATTCTTACCAATTTCGGCTGGATCAACATCCATATGAATTATGTTCATGCCCTTTCCAAATTCTTCAAGCCTTCCTACTGATCTGTCAGAGAACCTTGCGCCCACTGCGACGATACAGTCTGCTTCAAGGATTATCTTGTTCGCTTCTGCATGGCCATGCATTCCAATGGGTCCGACTGCAAGAGGATGGTTCTCAGGAAACGCTCCTTTGCCCTTAAAAGTAGTTACAACAGGTATCATCAACGATTCAGCCAGCGCTTGCAATTCTGAAAAAGCACCTGAAAGGATAACACCACCTCCAGCCATTATGATGGGCTTTTCAGCCTTAAGCAAGAGCTGTACTGCCCTTCCTATTTGAGATAGATCTGCATCTATGATTGGATTGTACCCTCTTACTTTGATTAGTTCTGGGAATTCCATGTCAGCTGTCTCTTGCTGGACGTCCTTGGGAATATCAATAAGAACAGGGCCAGGCCTTCCACTTTCCGCTATATAAAATGACTTTTTTACTATCTCAGGAATTTCACTCGCGGCTCTTGGTTGGAATGCATATTTGGTACAGGGATTAGCAACACCAATTATATCTGTCTCCTGGAAGGCATCCTTACCTATCATAGCGAGTGGTACTTGGCCGGTAACAGCGACCATAGGGGAGGAATCAGCGTAAGCAGTTGCAATACCTGTGATGATGTTAGTAGCTCCTGGACCAGATGTAGCAAAACAAACTCCTGCCTTTCTCTTTATTCGCGCGTATCCGTCTGCCATATGTGCTGCAGACTGTTCATGTCGTACAAGGATATGGCGTAGGCTGTTTGCATCAACTAGAGCATCATATATTGGAAGGTTTGCCCCGCCTGGGAGTCCGAAAACTACATCGACCCCTTCCTTTTCAAGAGCACGAATCAGAGCCTTTGCACCGGTCATCTCTGCCGCCATGTATGTATATTTACACCTTTCATATTCAAATGATTTCAACTTATCGGTCTTTTAAAATTTCGCGAGGAATTGATTTTTCTGTCAATGATACCACCTATTACAGAGTCTATCGACAAGCAATACTGACGGAACAAAAAAGTATTTAGATAAAAATTTTATATCATGACCAAGCCATGTGACAACTGTATAGATGCAGCGATAGAGATAAACAATGGTTTTAGGATTTGTAATAACTCGCTCAAATCGGTGATGAAACGGAAGAATCCGCATTTCAGTTGGATACAATGAGAACGAAGGTAAATAAATGCATAGAGGAAATATTAAATAAAGAAAAAGAGCTTGAAACCAATTATATATTAGTCGAGCGGCTTTCTAATACATCTTTTATACCAGAAAACTTAATCACCGATGATGAAAGCTGTCTCTATTAAAGGTAAAGAACTAGTTTCTATTGATGAATTGGCTACTCCAAAATTGAAAGATGGAGATGTCCTAGTCAGAATGCGTGCATGTGGTTTATGTGGTTCTGATTTAGAAAAAGTGTACGGTCAATATGGGATGTCATCTGCTAAACTTGGACACGAGCCATCAGGAGAGATTATGAATGTAGGAAATTCTGTCAAAGATTTTAGTCCAGGAGACCGCGTTTTCATTCATCATCATGTTGCATGCTATTCATGCTATTACTGCCGCCATGGAGATTATACAATGTGTAATATGTACCAGAAGAGCAACATACAACCATGTGGCTTATCACAGCAAATCGTGGTTCCCAAATGGAATATTAGCCGTGGCGGACTCTTAAGATTACCAAATAATATGAGTTTTGATGAAGCTTCACTTATAGAACCGTTAGCATGTTGCATACGATCATTAAACAAATGTAATTTTCAGAAAGGTGACGATGTGGCAATCTTTGGAGCAGGTCCAGCCGGAATGATGCATGTCGCTCTAGCAAACATATTTGGAGCTGGGAAAATCATTGTGATAGATATAAATAACTTTAGAATAAATTTTGCAAAAAAATTCTGCTATAACGTCTCTACTCTTAACTCTTTATCTGATAAGGAAGATTTGACCCACAAAATAAAAAATATAACTGATGGCAGAGGTGTCGATATATCTATTGTAGCTACAGGGAGTACAAAAGCCCTTGCACAAGCATTTGAAACAACAAGAAAAGCAGGAAAAATCATGCTCTTTGGAGTTCCTTCCAAAAATTCTAATATTTCTTTGAATATGAACAAATTATATTCACGTGAACAGTCCTTCTTTTCATGTTATGCCGCTTCAGAGGTCGAAACAAATCAAGCGCTTAAAATTCTGGCAGAGAAGCGACTTGATATAAAGCGTTTAATAACTCACCGGTTCAGTATTGAAAATGCTGACAAGGCAATTAAATGTGCACATGAAGCGAAAGATGCAATGAAAGTGATTGTGACTTCAAATTAAAAGTAAAACGATAATTGAAAGTATAAATAATAACAACGAAGCATGAATGGAGGAGGCTATTGATAACTAGATGGATTGGGGTATGAAAAACAGAATGTCAAAAATCATCCGGCCAGAAGACAATCGTTGTGTTATGCTCGCAGTAGATCACGGATACTTTTTGGGCCCAACGGAACGACTAGAAGTGCCCAGTAATACTATAAAGCCACTCTTGTCATATGCTGATTCCTTAATGCTTACAAGAGGAATTTTGCGAACATCTGTAAATCCAAACAATGACATACCCATAGTTTTACGAGTCTCTGGTGGAAGTAGCATTGTCGGTGAGGATCTTTCAAATGAGACTATCACAACTTCAGTTGAAGAAGCAATTCGGCTTAATGCCTCATGTCTTGCTATCTCAATTTTTGTGGGAAGCAAATACGAGCATCAAACCCTTTCTAACCTAGCAAGACTTGTTAATGAAGGCGAAAGATACGGTATTCCAGTTTTGGCAGTTACCGCAGTCGGTAAGGAAATGGCTAGAGATGCCAGGTACCTCAGTTTAGCATGCAGAATTGCCGCAGAACTCGGTGCACGTATTGTAAAGACATACTATTGTGAGAACTTTGAAAAAGTTATCGAGGGATCTCCTATTCCTGTTATTATAGCCGGTGGGAAGAAATTACAAGAGCTTGATGCGCTTGAGCTAGCGTATAATGCAGTACAACATGGTGCTTCAGGAGTAGACATGGGCAGAAATATTTGGCAATCAGATTATCCTGTTGAAATGATAAAGGCGGTAAGGGCTATAATCCATGATAACTTAAATGTAAATGAAGCTTATAATAATATTCTATTAAGGGACAGAAATAAGAAAATAGAAGAAAAGGGACAATTTCAGCAGCAAAAAATAATAAAATCCACCGATTAAATTCTTTTCAATATTTCCATAACAAATGATAATCAAATTCCACATTGAGAACTTAAGTGCTTACAGAATTTTACGTACTGTGTACCACTACTTATCCATACATAGATCTATCGTGGTTAAAATTAGCTAAAATTATGATCTATTAGTGGACTACTTTTGTTATCACTCTTAAGCAAAATTTTTTTGCTTTTAAACTAAAAGAATAAAGAAAGCACTTGATATTTTTATGAATAGCTGTAAAACAATAATGTCTATCGGAAATAGCAATACTTATGGTGAAAATACGAACCATAACTCGTGTGATATTTTAATAACTGACGCCGCTGTAGTGATTCCAAAGCTAGGAATAATCAGAACAGATATTCTGATTGAAAATGGTAAAATTAAAGATCTTAGGAAATCGACTGGCAATGTTCATGGATCAAAGAAAATTAATGCTAATGGGAAATATATATTGCCAGGAGCAATTGATCCGCATATACATTATGGAGTGTATACTCCTATAAATGAGGCTGCTCAAACTGAATCTAGATCGGCAGCAATAGGTGGCATCACTACCGTGATTCGAATGTTGAGGCTAAGCGGAAGTTATAAAAATATTGAAAGCCAACTTAGAGCAAGTAAAGGCAATCATTATATAGATTATTCAATTCACGCGTCAATTCTTACATTAAATCAAGTAAAAGATATCCCTTACTTGAAAAAGGTGGGAATCAATTCGTTTAAAATATACATGAACTTGGGAGCAGAACTAAAACATATTTCTATGGATCTAGAACCTGGTACTTACTATATAACTACCGGAAAAGTTGACATGACTGATGATCTAATCTCCAGCATAATGATGGAAGCAGGTAAGATCAATTCGACAGTACTTGTCCATGCCGAAGATCCACTTGTATGTTCAGATCTTATTCGCAGGAGAAGAGAATTAGAGGAAAAAGACGGGACAGTAAATAAGGTATCAGATAATACTATGGGGGAGTCACGACTCAAAATCTGGTCTGACTGCAGACCAACCACTTCCGAGGCAGAATGTATATGCAAAGCAGTAGATTTTGCAAATAAGTTTCATACAAAGTTATACTTTGTTCATATAGGGTCAGCTATTGCCATTAAAGCAATATTGGCGGAAAAACTAAAAGGAAATGGTAACCTTTTCATTGAGACATGCCCTCATTATCTGACTCATACTGTAGAATTCGATGATGTTAAAGGAAAGGTAGTTCCTCCATTGAGATCCAAAAGTGATGTTCAATATCTATGGTCGGCATTGAATGGTGGCATAATAGATACAATCGGAACGGATCATGTCGCTAACAGGCTGTCTATGAAAGTTGGACATGGTGATATTTGGTCTGCACTATCAGGTTTTCCTGGAACAGCCACCATGCTTCCTGTTTTACTCAGCAAAGGGGTAAATGAAAATAGAATTACTCTGGAAAAAGTGTCAGAAGTAACGAGTTACAATACATCGAGGATTTTTGGTTTATATCCTAAAAAAGGTACCATACAACGGGGTTGTGATGCAGATCTGACTATGGTAGATTTGGATTTGGAGCAGAGAGTTAGTCCTGATCTATTACAGTCTTACTCTGATTATACCATATATGATGGATATAGATTCAGAGGGTGGCCAGTTTTGACTATGGTACGAGGGCAAATTATTATGCGTGACGGGCAGATTTTAAGCAATACTTTGGGACACGGAGAATTTATTGCTAGACCCGTCCATGATGTTGAAAGTTAGGAGTTTTTGCTTAGAAATAAAATGATAGTAATAATAATAATAATAAAAGACAATAATTACGACTGGAAAGTAGCATGAAATAAACGGTTTGTATGCGTAATATGCGTAGACAATGAAGTATTAATCTATTATTATTGGTAGTAGTGACAGTAGACGTTTACATTCATTATGAAGTGATCGTCTCAAATGAGCCATCCAATTTAACCTTATAGTAAATATCCGCGCGTCTTGTAAATAAACCAACCTCTACTACTCCTGGTATGTTTTTTAATTCGAGCTCGTTGGTAGGTACATTATATAGCATATTGAACGATGTATCAAATATTATATTGCCATTTTCTGTGATAAACGGGTAGCCTTTTTGGATTGTTCTCAATTTGGGTATCCCACCTGCTTCTTGTAACTTAATCCAGACTATGGAACGAGCGAAAGGATGAACCTCTATTGGGACAGAGCGACTAAATTTATCTACAAACTTGTTTGAATCTGCTATAATAATTACTCGCTTTGCTGCGGATATTAGCACCTTTTCCCTAAGTAGGGCTCCTCCACCTCCCTTTATCATAAAGAATTTGGAATCAATTTGATCTGCTCCATCAATAACTACGTCAATATTAGGAATTCGATCCTCATCAACTATTTTTAGCCCATTCTTTTCTGCTTCCTGCTTTATTTGAAGAGAGGAAGCAACAAATTCTAATGTGATCTTGTCAAGTAACTTTGGCATCTCATTGACAACACCTGCTACCGTGCTTCCGCTACCCAATCCAACAACTTGAACATTCTCTTTTGAGAATTGATATCTGACCAGATGCCCAGCGAGATTCTTTATAGCGTCATGTAGTGGAGAAGGAACAGGATGTGAAGATGATGAATGATTCAAATTCGGCATACAATAAGTGAAAATAAAGGACCATTAATTTTTATCTAAGTTGGCGAAGACAGCTCTTATCAGTCGTACTGGAATTAATGCCTGTAGCTTGACTAACGGAAAAATTATTATCCTTGTCATTATTGTCGTGAGCAGTATGCATATTATCGTACTCACTATAGTCCTCATTATTGATACCTGCTTCTTCTAATCGAGAAAGTGCCTCCATAATCTCTTGTTGCAATTTCTCGATATTCTTTCCTTCTGAAATAGGTTCAGATATGTTTTCTCCTGTGTTGCGGATATTGTGGCGTTTCTTATAATCGTGTACTTGTGCAGATTGTACAGATGTATCGTGTCCATGGATAGCATTATAGTCTCTTTCTACCGATTGCTCATTGTCTGCATTGCTTCTTCCTGTTCCTTTCTCTATCTTTGATATTTGTTCTTGTTGGCGACTGTCTCTCTTGAAGATTGTAGACGAGTCGTATGTACTGCCTTTTGATTTAAAGATAGAATAGTCTGCAGGAGACGTCTCATACTTTTTGGATAATTCAGCTAAATTTTGGTCGATAGCTGTAATTCTCTTTTCTAATAGGTTGACAACATCCTCCCGCATGTCATTAAGTTCAGAAAGGTCCACTAACGGCAGTAATGCATCAATTTTTTCATCGTATATATCCAATTGACGTTTATATCTGGGCAAGAGCCTGTCTCGTTCCATTGCATCAATTCTCCCTTCTTGTTCCGCCTCATAGATTCTAGTAATCGCTTCTCGTAACAAGCTTCTTTCAAATTTAAGTGACTCAAGTTCCGATTTTGCTAATCCGTGTGGTTTAATGAGATGATGCTGCGCCCGTACCAACTCCTTTCCGGGCTCTTTGGTTCTCTTATATAGTTTAGGAAACACAGCAGTACCGAAAATTGCTCCTGCTAGTGTAGAACATGTTATAAATGCCTCTTCAATCAGATATTTTTACACCTCTCTTTTTCATTATAAACAAGGATCAAAGTCATTACAGTTAAGCATTATTCTATCGTAAAGTGAGCAGACACACGTCGTACCTCAACGAGGGATATGTGCTTCGTGCATACGGTGTAGAATATTACCGTGTATATCGTTTTATCCATGCATATTTTCTTATTCTTGCATCAGGATAACCACAGCTAGCACATCTTTTAGCCCGCTTATGTAAAGAGTTGCGACCGCATCTTTTACATCTGACGTGGGTCTTTTTCCTTGTGAATTTACCCATCGATGTCGTGCCTTTAGTCATAATTACACACCATATTCCTATCCACTATAACTACTACTGATTATACAGGCGGAGGGGATATAATAACTACATTATCGCCCCTAACAACAATGGTACCCAAATCGTTGGATCTATTCTCTTCCAAAAGCTCCACCGAGTCTTGAAGTAATAGATTCATGTGCTGATCGAAACCATGTAAGTTACCTCGGATGACCTTCCCTCCCTTCAGCTTTATAAGTACAACTTTGCCAAGACTCTCGTCAAGGACCTTTACTGCCATATCTACGGACATGATAATTTTACCTCTATAGGTAGGCATAATATAGGTATATATTAAAATTTCATTACATCTACAATGCAAATAAACGCATTAGCGCATTCGATGAAGATCGAACCTAAAACGTATTACCCTCCAATTCATTGATAGTACGTACTAAATTTTTGACAATCTCATTTAACAGTGATCGACCTCTCTGGGCATTAGCAATAGTTGGATCTCCCCACACTCCATTGCCAGTAATATTTAAAAAAGAACCAGGATTGTTCGTGATGTTGGGATACATTATCTTTGAATCGAAAATTTTTTTGGAGTTTGGTTCAGCCTTTTCCATCTTCACTAACTCTGGCGATATTGCGAGTACAAGAGAAGTTTCAACCTCCCCCGCGTGATCAAATTTATGTTGCATCATGTGCCAATAGTTTATACTAAAGATTCTGATATTCCCGGGAACCTTTCCATATACATTCTGACCAATGTATTGCAATACTCCCATGTTTCCATAATGGCCATTCAGCAGTACAATGCTCTCTATGCCATTTTCAACTAGAGAAATGCATATGTCGCATATTACATTGGATAATGTGGAATTATGTATCGAAAGGTTAAACATTGGCTTGTGCTCATAAGATACCCCATATGAAATTGCAGGTAAGATAAAGGATGGCATCTTCTCGACAACTTTAGTCGCAATATATTCCGTGATTAAAGAATCTGTTGACAGGGGCAGATGAGCACCATGTTGTTCAAGGGATCCTACTGGAACAATTGCTCTGCGTATCTTGTTTTCGATGAGATTATGGAAATCAAAATTACTAATTTTATAAATAGATGTAGACATCAAAAAATAAAACACTTGCGTATTTATCAACGTTAACCTGTTTTTTAATGACCAGACTACTAATTCTAATACAACATAGATGCGTTGGAAAAAATTAAGAATTCAACCTTTATTAGCGATACATGATATATTGAGAATGAAAGACAATTACGTTGACAATAATAATGATAGTAATTATTATAATATCAGAATTGAATAATAAGATGATGCTAACCTCTATGAATATATAATAATAAATTGAAAGATCGATCTAAAAAAGCAGTATATGCTGCACTGTTTGGTAATATGGGTATAGCAGTGTCCAAGCTTATTGCGGCACTATTTACAGGCAGCATCGCAATGTGGGCTGAGACTCTGCATTCGTTTTCAGATACATTTAATCAAATATTGATTCTGATTGGAATTAAAACAAGCTCAAAGGCAGCAAGTGAACGGCATCCTTTTGGCCATGGTAAGGAACAATTTTTCTGGTCATTCATAGTTGCCACTATGATTTTTGGGATATCCGGGATATTGTCAGTACAGCAGGGCATAGGCACGATTTTTGGTAAAGTTCACCATATTGAAAGCGTTAATATAAGCTATGTCATTCTCGCAATATCCGCAGTTTTCGAAGGGAATGCACTGAGGGTAGCTCTAAATTCTTTTGAACAAACTATTAAATCTCGCGGAGAAAAAGTTAACTTCAAGACATTAATTAAGGAGTTTCGGGAAAGCAAAGACCCATCTATCCTTACAGTCATAGTTGAGGATTCTGCTGCTCTGTTTGGTATAGCTATTGCAGGAATAAGCATTCTGTTATCGCAGACAACTGGGAATATAATCTATGATGGGATAGGCTCTTTGGGCATAGGAGCAATTCTGATGGTTTTTGCATTTTTCTTGGCGAGAGAAAATAAGGCATTACTTATAGGCGAAGCAATTTCTAGGAAGGAATACAAGATCATAATTGAGCAGGTTCTTCAAATACCTGAAGTGAATAGAGTAATTTCATTACGCACTATGCATTTCGCTGCAGAAGATGTACTAGTTGCTATGGATGTAAGCTTAATCGATGGGCTTAACACCGATCAGATTGAATCAGTTATCGATAATGTTGAGCAGAAAGTAAAGCATGTTATACCTTACATCAATCCAGCAAAGATCTATGTGGAAGTAGAACAAGATAGTTGTCGGATTAATTTTAGAAAAAAATGGGGAAAACACTCTCATCATGCATAATGATAAAAAAATTTTATGTATTATGTGTAAATACAATATTTATGAGGCATTAAAACGCGAAGCTATCAACTATCACTATATATGAACGTCTATGAAACAGTAGCACTATGCTATCTAACAATATGTAGTCCAATATTTTCATAATCTGCGGGAAGATATTATAATTCTTATCATAATCGCGACTCTATAATGATACTTAAATATTTTAATCGTATTATTTAACGAAACATTTAATAATTTATGCCAACAGTAAATATTAACCAACAATATTCACTGGAAAAGATAGAACCCTCCATATCTTCCGGGGAGATTTGGTCTGCCCGGTCGATAGGAGGCCCGATCTATCTGTATTATTCTATTGCCTGTTTTTAGCAATAACGTCCTGCTCGTCTGCCTAGTATCCTTGATTAAAAACAAAAAGCGGACAGGACCCTACCTGAGATCGAAAGGTGCAAATTTCTTCCGTCGTAATGATCCACTCGTGATTTTGGAATCATATATTCATTTAATTTTGTCCCCTCAAACTCTATTATTATAATATTTTCTCGATATTCAGCTACTATGTTTCCACAAGCCGTATGATCGCTAGTCTTTACTATTGTCTTTGCTTGAATTAGTTTTGGCCACTCGAGCGATGCATCATCATTCATACTAGAACACTTTCAACTGTAGCCTAGCAGTAAAAATTATATTTGTAACAAAATTGATGATATAAATCAATTTATTTTAGCTTGCCTACTCAAAAAACATACGCTCAACATTCTTACAAAATAATTATATATAATAAAAACGTAGTAGTTTGTAGCATGGATCCAGGTATTCAGCTATTGGAAATTGCTCCCGGGCTTAAGAACTCGCTAATGCAAGCGGGATTAAGTATCCGATTCATTCTTACTGCAGGTCCTTCTGAAGTCGCGTCCATACTAGGAATAGAATCTTATGTCGCCAAAATCATTTTCGATGCGGCCAAAAAGATTGTCCAGGAAAATAGCCTACTAACGGATACTACACCAGCGGCTGCAATTTAAAACCACTTATTTTTGTTCATGTTATAGTTACTACGTTATGTATGTTATACCGATTTTGAGGATTACTGAGGATAATATTCCAGTTTTCCCCTATCCGTTCCCTTACCTTTGCCATCATAAAGATGTGTCATAGTCATATAGTAAAGATTTACTAGAGTACAATACAATTACAATCCAGCAGTTATAATGATGATAAAAAACATTGTTGTATTATTATTGTACGTATTTTCCTAAATGTATTAAAAGCAGATCTCCAAGCTTGCTAGCGGTTGCAATTAGTATTTCATAACTCGGTCCATCATCTACACTCGCTTATATCTGATAATCATGACTGCCCTGCATCCTCGCTTAAAGTTTTCGGACAGCCATTAATTGTTAGAAACGTCCAAGTGGCATCCAAGATTCTTGATATTGATGAGGTCATGATACCAGATGATTTTTCTAACGCAGCAACTCTAATTCAAGATAATTTTCCTTCGCTCGAGGTACAACAGTTCTCAGACGAGAATGAAAATGTTGCCAATCATAAGGCTTACTGTAGCATAATTGATCGCTATGATCGGTTGTCAGGCAACATTAACAGTAATAAGCTAATTAGCCATCAAAAAGGAAAATTGCATGTTCCACTTAATACATTTATTGACTACTCGTTAGAAAGAGGTTCTTTTTTAATAGATACTATCATCTACCCATGGGACTTTTTATATATAATGCAGAGGGTAATGCAAGATAAGATCATACATACAACCATATCCCCTAATGCATCAGTAGATAGATCAAGTATAATAGATGGTCCATGTATTATTGAAGATGGAGTTACAATTGATGATTTTTGCAAAATAAAAGGACCTACATACATTGGAAGGGGTAGTTTCATTGGTATGGGATCGCTTGTTAGAAAGTGTATGATAGGTGAAGATACAACAATTGGATTTAATTGTGAAATTGGGAAGTCCTATTTTGCTGGTAACAACGATAAGCTTGCTCATCACAACGTGATACTAGATAGTATAATAGGTAAAAATGTCTGGTTTGGAGGATATTCTGGAACAGCCAACGCTCTGTTGAATAGGCAGAGCATAAGATACGAGATTAACGGTACGTTGGTGGACACTGGGACTGATCATTTTGGAGCAGTAGTGGGCAATAACTGTGCAATAGGTGCTTCCGTAATAATTTTGCCTGGACGACAGGTTCCAAGCAATTCGATAGTTCAAGCAGGGACTATTTTTGGCAAAAAGCAATAAGCAAAGCGATCAAGAATAGATCTCCATTCATGAGAAATATGGCAAAGGAAGCTACTGAGATCAATTCGTGTACCTCTAGCTCTTCCATTATGTAATTAACAAAAATATACCATTATGCCCAAACATCTAATCCCACATGCATATGCATAAGGTGTACAAAAACATATGCAGTATGGATATAACGGGCAACAAGCAAGGATTATTCGATACTGCAAATGCCAAAAGGTTAGCGTGCAAGGGTGATATGCTACCGCACTATAACTCTACTAGGGGGGTAATATTGTTTAGGATTGATAATAGCGACGATTATCAAGAAGGTAGTTTCTTCTTTCTACAATGGAGTAATTGGCAAAACGAACAAAGTCATTTAATATCGTGCAGCGAAGATCAAGCTTTCCAGTTTCTATATGAGTTGTACGGATCGAGGTATACTGACATAACCGATGAAGAATTAGATGATATGTTAAATGAGTATTTTCCAAATAGAACGATTGCTGGAATAAAAGAAGAGCAGGAGCAACAAGAAGAAGCTGAACAGCAATATGATTAAATTACAAGTTGTTGTTTCTATCTGTAACAGCACTTTTTCATGAAATTTGCCAATCCAATATTCTAATCCAGCACGTTATATCATAGTTGTTTGAAGTAACCCGTTGTATTTTGCTTAAACAAACTATACGAAAACATCTATATCCTGCAGTATCAGTGCTTATATATGCAGATATACTGCGATGACAAATAGTATCCCTTTCGTTTTACTTTGCATGACCGCCGCTGCCGTTATATCTATTTTATTATCCGAATACACTACTAACAACATGCCACTGACCAAATCTATTACCGAACAAGACCCACAACTTCCGCAACAAATACACAGAAAAAAATTAACAGAACAAAATTATTTCTATAAACGGATCAGCCGATTAACTCGAATTGAAGATGCAAATTCGTCTACCCTTACTTCTTCCCTCCCATCATTCTCAACATCCATGTCTCCTCTGCCTCATATTTTCAAGGAAGTAGAAGGTTCAGTGGTGCAGATAACGGCCAAGCTATCAAATGATGGTCAAGACATCATTATTAACAGTAACCCCTCCCAAAGCCAATCTACAATTTTAGGTTCAGGCTTTGTTTATGATAAGGAACGTCACATAGTAACAAACAGCCACGTAGTAGACAAATCTAAGACAGTCGATATAACATTTCTAGATGGAAATACCTATACAGCAAGTGTAATAGGAAACGATCCATCTAGCGATATATCCGTTTTGGAAATTGCTGATGGTAGTTCTCTTCTATCTTCAGGTCAAAATTCTACTGCAAATCCACTTGTAATGGGGAATTCTTCTAAGTTGGAAGTAGGACAGGAAATAATTGCTATTGGTAATCCATTTGGGGTTGGAGATATCATGACAACGGGTATTATAAGTCAAGTCGGACGTTTATTACCAAATCCGCATACAGGTTTTTCAATCCCGGACGGCATTCAAACAGATGCTGTAATTAATCCTGGTAATTCTGGTGGACCCCTATTAAATATGCAAGGACAAGTTATAGGAATGAATACTGTTATTAGCTCATCTTCAGGCATATTTTCCGGATTAGGCTTTGCAATTCCATCAAATATTATCTCGCGTATAGTACCGATATTAATTCAAAAAGGAAGCTACGCACATCCTTGGCTCGGAATATCAGGAGGAAGCATAACTCCTGATCTTGCACAGAGTGTAAATCTTCCAAAAAATTTCAAAGGGGTAATAGTTGGTTCAGTTCAATCTGGAAGCCCTGCAGACAAAGCGGGCATTAGAGGAGCAAGTCAAGATATAATGAATCTAAATCCACAGATTGGAGATATTATTACAGCTATAGATAATCATCCTGTAAGACGCATCGACGATATTATCAACTATATTGAATCACATAAAGCTATTGGAGATGTCCTAGATGTAAATGTAAATAGGAATGGCAAGGCAATAAATCTGAAGCTTATTTTACAACCACGACCAACATCTTCATCTTAATCCAGAAGGCCTTAAACCATTTGCTATATTATAACAGGATCATGAAATTTAGGGGAAAACAGACATGCACTCTATACAATTAAGAAAAGATAAAAAAGTGGAATTAATACTCTAGCTGACACCAACCCAGCCAAGTCGACGAAAGTACCAAAGCATAAGCAATGCCATTGCTATGGATATGGTCAGCACTACAATCATGGTGGTATATGTTCCAAAGAAATTCCAATTGCCTGTTTCATTTCCTCCTGGCAAATTAACATTCATTCCATAAAAAGTGCCTAATACAGTAACAGGAATTGATAAGGTGAACAGAATGGTCAGAACAGTAAGTATCTTGTTTGTTCGTTCAGTGTTAAGCATGAAGTCTGTATCTTTATAGATTTCTATTGTTTCTTTAGATGCTTCTAGAACTTCCAATACCTTATCTATATGATCCTTTACATCATCAAAGTACTGTGTGAGGTCTTCATCAGAGAACTTTTGTATATCTCTAGTCATCTCCAGTACTGTTCTTTTGAGTGGAGCGACAACCCTTCTAAGTGTTGTAATTTCTCTTCTCAAAAACGAAATTTCTTTGACGACTGTTATCTTGTCGTCAAATACCGCATCTTCGATATCATCTAAGTTACCTACTACTTTCATCAACATGTGAAGAAGATCATCTACCAGCACATCTATTATGCTATGAAGCAAATAACCAGACGTTTTTCCCATCTGCATTTCGCGTTGTTTTACACTTTGTTTACACAAATAAAACATTTCTTGAAGAGGCTTAAGATTTCCTTGATGAACTGTAACAACAAAATCTATTCCTGCAAATATGGCTAGTTGGCTAAATCGTGCAGATGTACTCTTCTCCTTCTTTTCTACCGTTGGAAAATGTAATATGACAAATATATGATCTTTATACCTATCCATCTTCGGAATTGACGTTTTAGAAAGACAATCTTCAAGGTTCAACTCGTGGAAGGAATACTTTTGCCCAATCATCTGTATATTGTCACGAGTAGGCCTTTGAATATCTGTCCATGTCAAGCCATTGTTAGTTATTGTCTCTAACTTTCCTTGAATTAGGTTGTCTGTCATCATGTATACTCTACTTTCGCTATTTGTTACATAAGGATTTATCGAACGAAGACTCTCGCGTCTTTTGCTAAGGTTAGGGCATATATTGTTATGCTACTCAGATATCGAATCGTCTAAGAGTTGAGATTTTACAAATTCTAGGCTGCAGCCTGAGTCCTAAAAATATGAAGTACTGCATACAAAAAACAAGGTTTAATCTTACCCGCACGAGTGCCAGACGATTAATATACGTTCAGAAGATATCATTCTGCAATAAAGAACGAAACACTATGCACCGTCATTTTCTTTGATGGTATTTGAGTATACAGTGAGATACATATAGTACTGAAATTCCAACCAAGACCATTAAGGGAATTATAAGATTATTTATAGCCGAAAAATATTCAATTTTTTCGATGGAGACGACTGATACTAAGGTTCAGTTATCAGAGAAAGTATCAATGGCGATAACTGGTTGTGGTTTGAAAAAAAGAATTTCAATGTAATGTCAAAATTCCGAGTAAATTAATATAGAAGCATTGCAGAGACTGCCATTAAAACAAGCGTTCATTTGGCCTAAGGCCTTTAATTGCATCTGCAATTGCCCTGTCAAAATTACATCTAGCGAGAATTGTATCTGCTCCACGCCATCTGCCATTCTACGCTGTTCATCCTTTGACAATTGTCCTCCACCTGTCGGTAACAACACTACTAATCTCCATGTCTCTTTGAAGTCTTCCTTATCTTTTGAATGCGTTACAGCAATTGTTTAACAGCAGCTTTAGAATATTGCTTGCATTGTGACACAATGCTCCTATTCCAACCACTGCACCCGTGAATGTGGAAAAAAAGCTAATAACATGTTGATGGAGACAACTGTTTATATAATATATATCAAGGTATTATTTCTTCTCTCCTGTGCATGCTGAAAGCTTCTCGCAGATATTACCTGATAAATGCATCTCTATATGATAAGATTGTATTTACTACTTCGGGCCTCATTAGGTGTACAGATGGGATTATACCCGAACTAACCATTTTTCTTATATTGGTCCCCTTTAATTCTTCTTTGAATCTTGCATCATGGGGACAATTTCGATCATTAGCATAGCATAAACATTTCTTGCAATAATAAAATGATGGAAAAAAAATCGGCTGAATATTAAGATCCGGATATTGCTTGAATATGTCATGCGCTGCAAAGGGATGATAATAATCTCCAACTCCAGCGTGATCTCTTCCTACAATAAAGTGAGAACATCCAAAATTCTTCCTCATGATGGCATGATGAATTGCCTCTCTTGGTCCCGCATATCTCATTTCAGTATGTAATGTCACAAACATAGCTCTATCTATCGGGTAATAGTTTTCTATAAGTGATTTGTACGCTGCTAAAATTATTTCATCCTTAAAATCACCAGGTTTTTTCTTTCCAATCAAGGGGCTTATAAATAGGCCATCATAAATGTTAAGAGCAGCTTTTTGTAACATTTCGTGAGCAATATGAGGGACGTTTCTCGTTTGAAATCCAACTATGCTTTTCCATCCTCTCTTGGTTATCTCTGATCTGGTTTCTGTAGGACGCATTCTGTATGCTCTTAATGGTGACTTTGGGATTCTTTTTGTAAGTTCAATCTTGCCACCAACAAGCCAGTCTTTCATATTTGTCATTTTCAGGACGCCAGGATGTCCTAGGTCGGACGTCTGGTAGATTGATTCCATTGCAGCACGTTTATCAAATAGATAAATATCATCCACATGCAGGATTCCAATATTATTGCTTCCTTCTCTCAAATACACATCCTTGAAATCCTTGATAGTTGCCGCAGTTTGTTTATCAACGTCTAAAATTATAGGGATAGTCCAAGCTAAACCGTTTTTCAATCTCCCATATTTTAGAATACTTTGGAAATCTTCCTGTACTACGAAACCTTCAAGTGGACTAAATACACCATCGGCAATATTTTCTATATCGTTTCTCAGATCTGAGCTGATATCTATTGACGGCAGATCATCATTGTTATTATCAGTGGCATTAGAAACTCTGTTCACCAGTCTGTTTCCATGAGGCTTAGGTATTCCGCTACTACTGTTACTCAAGCTGATTTTTCCTATTTCCTTTTATCTTGCCTGGTAGAATCCCAGTGCAAACCACATTCTTTGTGCTCTGCATTCTCCCACCACCACCTGCCTGCCCTCGGGTCTTCATCAGATAGAACTGCTCTTGTGCATGGTTCGCAGCCTATACTTGGATAACCTATGTCGTGTAACTTATTGTAAGGGACATTATTTTTGTGAATGTAGTCCCAGACATCTTTACTTGACCAGTCTGCAAGTGGGTTTATCTTGGCAATGTTAGCATGCAAATAATCAACTTCAATTTTCTTAACATTAGCTCGTGTCGCAGTCTGTTCTCGTCTCAAACCTGTAATCCAACCGTCTAGCTTACTAAGAGCTCTGTTAAGAGAATGCACTTTTCTAACCTCACAGCAAAGCTTTCTATTATCAACACTCTCGTACATTAAATTCACACCTTTTGCTTGAACCATTTCTTCTACCTCATTTTGATAAGGGAAGTACACCTCAATAGTTATGCCGTATGTTTTACGAATCTTGTCCATTACATCGTAAGTTTCCTGATTTAGCCTTCCCGTATCCAGGGTGAAGACTTTGGTGTTTGTTTTGTTAATGCGTGTCATTAGATCTATAATTACTACGTCCTCAGCACCAAAACTAGATGCAAGCCCAACTCTTAATCCATAAGTATCAAAAGCCCATCTTAAAATATCAAATGCAGTCATACTTTCCATCTCATCTGAAATTTTTTGAAGTTGTATAGGTGTTGGACTAGATGTATACCTCTGTACTTCAGACAATAGATCTTTCTCTGCATGTACACCTATAATATTATTTGTTATAATCACTTCTAAACTAAGACAAGATAATGAGAATTGCTTTGTCCAATTATGGAATTTGTAATAAAAAAGATATACCTGTAAAACAATGCATATGTATCGTTCTGAATCTACAGATTTTTGATGATTATTAAGTTAAGTACGAAGTTTTGTTTATTAATGAGTAATTTATTATACATCAAAGTAATAAAATTAGTTGTTATTGGGAGAGAGTTGTGATTGACTGACAAATTCTGGGATACCGTAGAAGAATATAAACAACTTGGCTTTGACCCCTTAAGGTGGATTCCCGTATGCTCTAACGAAATAGACTGGCATATCCTTCAATCATCTTTGAATGAAATTAAGAGAGCCTCTATAAGGATAGAACCCAGTTGGTTTGATGCTTTTTACTATACCGATGGCCGATCCCCTGAGCTTACTAGAAGGGTATATGATTTCAATGGTCAGGGGGTCGAAAAAGAGGTTGAAATCAAACGGGCTCTTGCAACGTTTCGGATCCATATAGAAACTGCTGAAGATCCTCTGTTGCTAACATGTGCGCTCAGAAAGTTCTTAAGGTCTTTTCATTCAAAAATTACAATAAAAAAAATTAGCACGAATCTAACAGCACATCATGATGCTCAATGTGCGATTCTAGATTATATTGATCTGCATAGAGGCAATAAAGTAGGATACATCGCTGCTAGTAACTCTACTACACAAATAACTGACGCAAATCAAAGACCGAACTCCGAAATACATAGCGATATTGCATTAACAGCTGCAATGGAAAATCTAAACCTTCTTGGATGTACTTCAGGATTCAGGTTGTTTCCTGCCTATGATGCTCCAAACGACGAATTGCTAGATGTGATACGAAACAATCTTGATGCATTCACCTCAAGATATAATCTGGCAATGGAAGACTATAGCTCGCTTAAAATTGGGAAACTCTTCTTTGGAGCTACTGCATTGGCGAATACCGTTAAAGAGTTACCAACTAGATATGATCAGGTCGAGCAAGGAATGCAAGTTATTGCTTCAGATAAATTCGGAACGGTCCCAGCCTTCAGCCTGTTTATGCTAACAAAAATTGATCCCACAAATATAGAGAAGATCGAACAGAATCAGATTTCGCTAAATACACTTATGTCTGCAAAAGATAATTTTGTAAAGACTCTGACTGAGCCTAATTTTTCATTAGGTAAAATAATTTCAAGATATTGTCCTGATTTCGGCGCCATCTTTGATAAGTATGTACACATAGCTGCTGTATATCCTATTACAACAGATGGCATTTTTGCAATAGAAAAACTTGCAGAGCTGACAAACTCTTATATTGTAATTAACGAGCTTCCTATGGAGCATGAGGAGATTGCAAAATATACAACCAGAGAGTTTTTAATTGATAATGCAACCGCTTCATCGAATGGATGTCATCTAATAGTTGCTCAAAACGATTTAGCAAATTCAATTACAGGAGATTTAAGAAAACATGGCTTTGAACCAGCAGTAATCGGATTTATTGCAAAGAAGGAAAGGCCTTTTGTATCTTTTTCAAAAGATATTACTCAATATGTCGCTTCTAATATAAAGAATAACAAATTAAATATGAAAAAGAACTAATCAATAGTTGTTGTTATGGCAAAATATTTTTCCTTTATTTTCGGACGCAACTTAGAGGATTTCTCCCTTATTTTTAGAATTTCTGAATTGAATTAAAGTATAAAGAGCAAAAGGCTTGCAATTATTAATATTAAATATAGAGGTATCTCTCAGATTAGACTTTTAAGGCTGACCAATGTGTTTTAATTTTTGAGGACAGCTCGAAAATCTTGAATTGTCAGGATGCCAATCATATATAATGATTTACATTCCAGCATCTTTTTATTGTTGCTTATTTGCAGTTGTATATAGTGAGTAAAGGCAAGGTCATAGTCATTGAAGGCACAGATAAGGCAGGCAAAAGGACTCAGTCACGGCTACTCCTTGATGCTCTAAAAGTTCTAGGTAAAATTTGTGTGGTAATTGATTTCCCAGATTATACAACACCAATTGGTGCTGAGATCAGAGCATTTTTGGATGGAAAACGGGATTACGCTACTGAACTAAAGCACATGCTTCTTTCAGCTAATAGATGGGAAAAGAAGAGAGAGATAGAAAGCATGATAAATAACGGTACAATAGTGATATTAAACAGATACTATCAGTCAAATCTTGTCTATGGGATATCTAATGGTCTTAACATTAATTGGTTGCTGAATTTAGAGAAGGGATTGCCGAAAGAAGATTTAGTCATATTACTCGATGTTAGTCAGAATATCTCATTTCAACGGGCAGTACCTGAACGTCGTGATTCATTTGAAATGAATCGGATATTGCTGTTAGAAGTAAATAAGAACTATCATAGACTTGCAAGAAAATTCAAATGGAAAATAGTAAACGGTGAAAAAACTATAGAACAAGTACATGACGACATAATGAAGATTATAAAAATGACTTTGAAAACTTAAAAGCAACAAAATACTTCAAAATAATATCCTGTGATAGCCCAAACTTTAATTTTATCCCTCTATGAACAATTGCTTGCATAGTAACAATGAGGTTTGATGGTGAAATCACTGATCCCGTTCATCGATACATCCGATTCTCGGAAGTTGAGAAAGATCTCATAGACACGGCGATATTTCAACGTTTAAGGAGAATCAGACAGCTGGCTGGAGCTCACCTGGTTTATCCGGGTGCGCAGCATTCGAGATTTGAACATTCGCTTGGCACAATGCATATAGCTGGTTATGCAGGGGAAACTCTCCTTGCTAAAGGTTATCTCGACGATGAAGACAAAGTTCAAAAATTGCGGCTTGCCGCTTTACTACATGATGTAGGCCATGGACCATTTTCTCATCTATTCGAAGAGGTGTTGGAGTTGAGGCGCAATATAAGTCATGAGGGTATTGGCAAGAAAATGATATCCGACAGCGCTCTGAGTGATATTTTAAAAAAACATGGTTATAATCCATCGGAGGTATGTCGGTTATCATTTGGGGAGTCCAAAATAAAATTTTTGAATGAAATCATTGCAGGAGGATTATCCTCAGACCTAATGGATTATTTGTCGCGAGATGGCTTATTTACGGGAGTAGAATATGGGAAAATTGATTATCACAGACTAATAAGCTCATTCGAGGTAGTACAAAATGGCCGCTTAGCCATCAATAGATCAGCCATGTACTCGTTTGAATCTATGTTAATCTCCAGGTATGAAATGTTCAAGGCAGTCTATTTTCATAAAACTGTAAGATCTGCAGAAGTAATGCTATTAAATTCAATGTTGATGTCTGATGAACATTTGAATTTAACCAATACGTTTACTGATAGTTATATAGATATGACAGATGAAATTATCTTGGACCTTATGTGCTCGCCAAATAATGGCGATAAGATTGCAATTAAGCTAGCAACAGACTATAAGGATAGAAGGTTGTTAAAATGTGTTTATGAAAAATTTGTACATAAACGTGACAAATTGTATACTAAAATGGACAGACACGCACTAGATAATCTAGGATTACAAATAGCACATGCAGCAAAAGTTGAAGAAAAAACTGTCTTTGTAGATGCGTCGAGAGCCCCGTCTATGCCACTTACTCCTACTAAACGCGAAATAAATTCCGTGTTGCTTGTTGATAAAGATTGGGCATATGAAACACCTATCTCAGAAATTCCGCTTATAGATTCAATCACTGGTTTTCTTGATATGTTACGAGTATATACAACTTCTGAAAACAGAAACGCTGTAGAACAATCCACTAAAAATGTGCTTGGCAATGAAGGATTTGTATAGAGAAGGTGACTAGATTGTCTTACTATAGAAATAAAACGACTGATGTCAGAGAAAGAGTAGTTGTTAAATTGAGTGGCAGCATCTTCAGCGAATATACACACAATAATTCTATCAAGGAGTATGCTGAAATGTTTAGTGAGATTAGCAAAAAGGTACAGCCAATAGTCGTTGCAGGTGGTGGCAAAATTGCTCGTCTATACATTAACCTCGCACGAAGTCTTGGCTCAGATGAATCTACACTTGATATTATGGGCATTGAGGTATCACGATTAAACGCAAAGTTGCTAATTGCGGCACTAGATGGTCTGGCATATTTACAAGTACCAACTGATCTCGAAAATGTAGCAATGGCAGCACAAAGTGGCAAAATAGTCGTTGCAGGTGGTTTACATCCCGGACAGAGTACTAATGCTGCTTCCGCGTTAATTGCTGAAAAGATAAAGGCTTCAAAATTTCTGAATGCTACAGATGTGGATGGTATTTACGATACAGATCCGAACACAAATAAGCATGCAAAATTATTAAAAGAGGTTACCATACAACAATGTCTGAAGATCCTCCAACGCGGAAGTTCTATGGCTGGAACATACGAACTTATGGATATAGTTGCTTTGAAAGTGATAGAACGCTCAAATATTGCCACCAGGATTTTGCGTTCAAATGTATCTAATATTAAAAATGCAATTAATGATAGACATTGGATAGGTAGTGAAATTGTACCAATCAAGAAACAGTTTTAATATTACCTTTGAATTCTTCTAGTCCGTCTTTTATCATATTCTTGTAAATTTCTTCTCCCTTTTGCAATGGAAAAGGTTTTGATTGCGCCTTAGCATACCCATCGTTGTCGCAGATAAACAACATTGCCTCATCACCTTTCGTAATTTTAGCTACAAGCATTTCTTCACCTACAGGTTCGAATCCTGTTTGTTGCTGCTTAATAGTAAAAGTTAACATTGCAAAGCCTGCGTAGTCAAAAAGCTTCATCTGAGCTATTCTTGCTCGCTCCTGACCTAGAATTGCTGCCTTGTGATATCGCATACTGTGTCGACCTCTTCCCTTTTTTCTATTAATATTTCTTCCATAAAATATTTGAGGTAATACCAACCTTCTATTTATATCGCAGAACCGATAAAATGTTAAGAGCTAGTGCAAAAAAGATATACGTAATATTTGTTATTAAATTATATGTAGCGAATTAGTCTGCCTAGCTTTGGTAATTGAGATCTTGGTTCTTCTTAGCTTCTTGATATGGTGAGGTAATATTTATGATGATATAACGACTATTTCATAGTACGATTTTTTCTGATTATATCCAAAATCTCATCGGCATCTTCTGCTTCTGGGTCTAGCTCTAGATACAAATTTAGCATTTTCACTGCATCAATAGGATGTCCTCTCTTTAGTAATATCAGCCCTTTGTCTCTCATAGCATCCGGATTATGCTGATCGATGGAAATTATCATCTCATTTGCGATCTCTGCTTTGGCCAAATCGTACGATTCATAATAGCTTGCTTTGAGGTTGTTTAACATTCGTATCAGAACCTGTCCTACAGTTGCTTTTTCAACAATCGCACGCGTTAAGGCGACATTTTGATGAGGATAGAACTGATCGAGTACTGCTTTAAGTGAATAATCATCCATTATCCTACCACCGTAAAATGGATCTATAATAATTTCATTATCATCCAAGATATGTTTAATCAGGAAATGAGCGGGAAAGTTAACAGGATGAAGTTTAAAATTCACGGAAAACGCAATTCGCATGTATAATATCGATAGCGTAATAGGTATGCCACATCTGTGTTGTAATACAACGTTAAGGTAGCTATTCAATGGGTTGTAATAGTCTTGGATATTTGCCTTGAACTGCTTATCTTTAAACAAAAAATTGTTAATTTGTTCTATCATCTGAGTAGGCCGTAGAGGCATCAATTTCTTGATAACTCCCCCGAATTCCTCTCCCATGGCATCTATATCTTTCAGAGTAGAATTGACATTGAGATCGGGGTATGCGAGAATCCTTGACATGTGTAGAGCATATTCAGCTAATCTGTCTGAGTTATTAGATATGACGGCAGAGTTAACTACACTTATTGTCCAATCTTTGATTATAGATTGGAGATTCTCTACACACAATATATACATATGGGTATGCTGCTTACTTAAAATTTTGGTGCAATTCTATTTGTAATTACAGAATATTCATTATGTCAACAGTAGAGCATATAATCCACATTTTATCCTTGACACGAAATGTTAAGATATATAATAAAGCTCAAATTTGATCATCTAATTGTGTAAAAAGTTATCCATTTACTGATGTATCATCATGCATTAATATCGGGTTTAAGGAAAAAGATTGCGAATTGGAGATATGTTACTAGGTGTAGTTAAAATTCAAAGTTAGGCGAGAACTAATATAATGCTTAATAATAAAAAATAATGTGTGTATTTGAATGTTCAACAATTAGTTATGAGCCTCTTTTGTAGTTTAGCTTAGCTATCATATAAAATGTAATCGATACTAATAATTATTATTATTTGTAATACATATATTTGTACATTGGACAATTCAATAGTTCGTTACAGAATTAATCAGATGACAGACAACGGTGTGAATGTGACCCTAAGTCTCAGTGAAGATGTAGATCTTGAATCTGTTTCTCAGCAACAAATAATGCTAGAAGCTGTTGATCGGGCTATCGCAGATATTGAAGTTAAAGGGCAGATTAAGCCAATTTTAGAAGCTATCCTCAGATCTCAACCTCAGACTGTGATCAAATCGTATTCACAAATTCTTGTTCAGATTACGATGCCAAGGAGACGCTATGAGATAATGGGAAGTCCTCAGGTAGGAGAACAGCTACTGGTAGATATCAAGAAAGGATCTTCATGAAAAGGTTTGCTTATCAGATTCCGATATTGTCGTATGTTCTCGTCTAAATTACAAGGCCTAGCTAAATCCTATTGAAATGTCTATGTGCCCTTATGCTTTAGTTTGCATCAATGAGTGTGGAGTTATTTCTTGTAGCTACATTAATAAAGATAGTTACTAGAGTAACGGTGACCATTGATCCCACATCTAAGTTTATAACATATCATGTTAATTAGTAATGCTTTCAAACATGAAATTGAAGAATCAAGAGAATCTCCTTTGAGGACAAATATCCCAAGGCATTTCCCTCTCAATTTTCTCGTATGTATGAGTATTCATCAATTTATCATAAGCATGTCCATTTCGTTAATTTCATTATGATTTCCAATCCTGAGTTATTAAAGATGATAGGAACATCATCACTATCTCTTCTTCCTTTCTTCTGCTATCAAACTCCTACACTTACTCTTATGATTTCACATCTGCCTGTGAAAGCAAGCGATTTTTGTAATCTACTCGTTCCGGCTAATATTTCTTCATCTAGACATATGCATTACATGCTCAGAGTATACTAATTCAAGGTGTTAAACACTAAAGACAAGCCTCCTAATATGAATACTCTGTAATCAATAATCTATGTACAAAAAGGTCAATTTACTTTTATGTCTTGTGATAAGCAATATTTTTGTTCGGATATAAGGACATATTCAAATCAGCCCAGCCTGTCGCAATTTTTGTGGAAGATAAGTTTCTGCTAGATATTTGAATCCATGCTTGAAGAACGCATCCAGCTCGCATTTTTCTTTACGCTGAAGGAATAGGTTTAATTCTCTTTGCCAGTTTTTGTCGTGTAACCAAGGTTTATTTTTCATATCGTTTGCTCGGTTAATATCTTCATCGGAAGCATCCAATCTGGCTACTTCTGGGATATTGTAATCATATATGTCTGAGAATAGCATGCCTAATACCCGTGCATTTGGAGTAACCAACCTATGGCTGTCATAACTGAGTGATTCGCTTCCGATTTTGTAACGCAATGCAATACCCAAGCCCCAAGGATCCGCATCAGCGAAGATTACAACAGGTTTTTTCCATTGTTCATTAAGTGTTTTTACCATGATTCTTGTAGCCCTGTCTGGTTCTCCTGAACCTGTCATTAGGATTGCATTATACTTCTGTATGAATCCAGATTTCCGTATATTGTTAAGTACAGTGTCTTTTTCCACCACCATCACGAAGTCTGCTTTGACATTTACAATTTCGACGTCGCGAATGTTAGTAGGAATTAACTGTGATGTAGCTCTACTTCCAAGGTTACAGTCTATAAGGTCACCTCCCACACGAAGAGTAATTGGCCCAGAGATCATTCCCTTCGGTTTCGAAGTGACAGAAAACTCTTCTCTCGGTACTCCTGTGAGCAATTCTACCGCTTTAATCGCATCGTCAGAGTTTTCTTGGCTATTCCAGAATTTTTGTTTGTTTTTTTCATCGCCTACTGTACTGAGTGTAGCGTAATACATGCCTCTAATCGTGCTCTCCATTTCTTCATCAAGAAGTCTTCTGATCGCACTAGCCATAACAATATATTGAGTAAACGTAGGGATCTTTTTAGTGCTGTCCGGACTTACTTGAACTTTTTTGTCTCCTATGGTAAGCATTCTTTTTTGATTAGACCAAACTGTATTGTCGTAACCAACCTTAGGGACGTCCAGAACGGGCATTGCCTCTCCTGTTATTATGTCCTTGCTGACATCTCTCATTATTAGTTTTATTTTTTTTACGACTTCTTGGTGGCGCTTATCTTTTGCAGGCAATTATCCTCTGCTCCGCTTTTTCGAAGACTCTGCCGTGTCAAGAGTTGTTTGTCGTCCTCCATTGCCAGCTCCTTGTCTTCTTGATTTCAAACTAACAACCTTTTTCCTAGATCCCACATTTTTTTTGGAATGTGATTTAAACGATTCTGTTTTTATTGTGGTATGATTATCGTTCTTATTTTGGGTTACGTTTTGGGTTATGATTTTAGAATCTCTTTTCTCATTTATCTCTTCTTCAATTTTATCTCCAGTAATCTTGTCTTCTTTTCTAATAGCATGGTTGTGTACGATTTCACCTTTTACATATCGTTCGGCCAGTCTACCAAACGCTTCTGACAACTTGTTTGCATCAACCTTGATTGATTCAGAAATTGCGTTAACTATTAACGGTATGTAATATTTATAAAGGTGCAGTCTGTTCTCTGCTTCTTTCTGTCGTAACTCTTTGCGAATCTGAGCGCTTACCTTCCTATATAGATCAGACAAGCATAGTTTCATGTTCCTTTTTAAATCTCCTTCTGACGCAATGCTCTCTTTTCCTGCAGTCTTGTAGGGAATTTTAGTCGAGCAAATATGAAAGAATATGTGAATAGGAAGTAGTTCTATAGCTCGATCGCTCTTAGCTCCAGGATTCGCAAATTGTTCTTTTACTTCTTTTTTCGAGATCCCCATTTTGTTAATCTCCACTTCAGATACGACTTCCCTAGCCACGTCTGAACCTTCATCATATAATAAAGGGATTTTATTTGCAAATCTGTACAGCTTAAATGACGGAATGTCGCCACCATAAGCAATGCCACATTCTACAATAGTTGGCCTATTGTTGACTACACATACTCTCGATGAGTAGGCCGTCAATGCAGGCTTTAAAACCTTGACTGACAATTGTTGCTGTGACTGGTCAACGCTATGAGTCTGCTTATTTGTAACAATGGCGTATTCTGATGTCATGCCCGCAATTAGAATGTGTTCTCCAATCGGGCTAAGGTGGTCAGTGTTAGGTATCTGGAATTTGGTCTGCTTGCAAATATTAACAACCTTGATCAGCTCATGTTCATTATACTTGTCAGAAGCCTTCATTCCTACTCCTGATCTGGCGACGATTTCCTTTGCCTTTTCGCTAGACAATTTCTGAAATGAATTACATAAGACACCAGTCAATGTTGTTTTTTGATTCGTGAAATTCAGTATTGCTTTTTTTAGAGTTTTCAAGTCCATATCAGATGGATGAGGTAGAACCTCCTTTGCTGGTTGTGGCATGATTCTTGTTCTTCTGTCGAAAACAACCTTTCCCTCATCGGACTGAAATGCCAATACCATATAAGGGTTGACAATGCTAGTTTGGCTTATGTAATCGTAAATTCTATTTTTAGTTATTGGAGACAAGCGAGCCCGCAAAACAGCATTAACCTTAAAACCAGATTCAGCTTTGATCTGACGTTGGTCTGTTTTCAGTATCTTCTTGTCAAGAACTATGGGTTTATTTGTGCCTATATCAGTTCTAAGTTCAAAATAATATTCCGACCCTTCTTCTTGAGATTTTGTCCAGACCATAAGCGGATGATCCGTATCTTTGGTAGAAAACGCGGCTATCATTTTCAAGCCAACACCAAACAGCCCACGCTGTTGTTTTTCAACATATTTGCCAGACGTTAAAAAAGAGCATACTGCAACAGGTACCTTTTCAGATGGAATTCCAATACCATTGTCCTCACAAGAAATAAACCACATATCGTTCAGAGGATCTAATAATTTTAATGATAATGAAATATTTGGCAGAATCTGGCTACTCTCGCAAGAATCGAGAGAATTCTCAATTAATTCTCTCACCGCCATATATAGGATACGCTCACCTGTAAAACCAGCAAGCGCAGAATTATCAACAAAGAACTCTGACTCAGCTTTTCTGTTATAACGAATCTTGCCTTTGCTATTCTGTGGAACGGACGTTACAGTTGCTTGCAAATTAATATGTTCTGCAGTAGCTTCCACACTGGCATTTGATTTCAAACCAAACGACAACACTAGTATAATACTCAATTTAACTTTTTACAGTACTCAGTTTAACTTAATACAAGACATTTTTTGACATAGCGGTTAATTGGATGCAAATATGTAGAATGAATTTAACATCAGTTCAAATTTCTCTCAAATTATTTAATAATTTCTATGCCATAGGTTACAGAACGATCTAACGAGTCAAGATTTACTTCAAATGCAGTAGCTGAAGAAGGTGGTGTATCTGTATGCATATTATACAGATAAAATATGCATACAAATTTACTATTTT
Organism: Nitrososphaeraceae archaeon; assembly: GCA_035252175.1. Classification (GTDB taxonomy): domain Archaea; phylum Thermoproteota; class Nitrososphaeria; order Nitrososphaerales; family Nitrososphaeraceae; genus JAFAQB01. The sequence continues at coordinate 36,115 of DATFDI010000139.1, read as the reverse complement.
ATCAGATGATTGGTTGTTGGCGATGACTTAATGACTAAAGTATCTATCTATTGAAAGACACTATACGTCAGAGTTCTACATTAAGGACATTATAAAATAAATTCAAGAGAAAAAAGCTTTATACAATTTGTGTGCAGATGATAATACAAATACAAAAATTAATAGGCATATTGCCTATTTGCTTCTTATAAAATGGATCTAATGGAGAGACTGCTTCTTATTACTCGTGAACCTGTCGAAGAAATCGTAACAAAAAATGAATTGAAAGCTATCTTGGAAACTAACCCCCACCCCAAACACTATATCGGGTTAGAGCTATCCGGAAAGTTACATCTAGGTAGCCTCGTTCTGACAGGTTTTAAAATCAACGATTTCATCAAAGCACAGACTCGTACTACTGTATTTTTAGCTGACTGGCATACATATATTAATAATAAACTAAGTGGTGATTGGGATAAGATTAAAGAGGTTTCTAAATACTATTCCTCTGCATTTAGGTTCTTCTGCCCTGGTGTTAGCATCGTGTTAGGGAGTGACCTCTATGAAACCTATGACAGCTATTGGGAGAGTTTCATACGATTTAGTAAGCACATGAACATATCTAGAATAATGCGTTCGCTGACTATTATGGGAAGAAGCGAAAGAGAAAGTCTAGATTTTTCGCAGTTGTTGTATCCAATAATGCAATCTACGGATATCAGAGCCTTGGATTTGGATATAGTTCATGCAGGAATGGATCAGAGAAAAATACACATGCTGGTCAGGGAGATTTTTCCCAAGTTGGGCTGGAAAGTGCCGGTTTCTGTCCATCATCACTTACTTCCTGGCCTATCAGAGCCTGTTAATCTATCGCTTCCTGGGGTAGAAAGCTTTGAAGATATAAAGATATCAAGTAAAATGAGCAAAAGCAAACCCACTAGTGGGATTACAATTCATGATGATGAAAAAACCATAAGAAACAAGATAAGCGGAGCATTTTGTCCCATTGGTATTGTAGATAGAAATCCTATACTGGAGCTAATCAGATATATTGTATTTCATGAATTTGACGAATTTATTGTGGAAAGGGCTACAAAGTACGGAGGTAATATCACATATACAAAGTATGCTGATGTTGAAACTGACTTTATAGAAAAAAAGATACATCCTATAGATCTAAAAAATGCTACTTCTGTGTATATTAATAAGGTGGTCGAGCCTGTTAGAAGCTATTTTGAAGACAAAGAACCGAGTTTTTCGTGATATTTCCATTTTGATTGGCACTTATGTACTAGCAGAAACATCTTTGAGAAGTTCGTACTTTGACCTATATCCACGCGGATTTATCATCATGCCATTATGGATGAATGTAGATGAATTACCAACAATTAACGTTGTAATCATCCCTAACATGTGTTGGTGATTTAGCATATTATCAAGAGTAGTTAAAGCTATATCTTGGCTCTCTCTATACGCACCTTTGACTATTGCTACAGGAGTATACGGGCTCCTATATTTTAGAAAAATGTCTCTTGTATCCCTTAATTGATGGACGCGCTTCTTGCTTGCAGGGTTATAAATTACAGTAACATAGTCACCTAAAGCTGCTGCCTCTACGCGTTTTACGATCATATTCCAGGGAACAAGCAGATCACTCATACTAACTACTGCAAAATCAGTCATCAACGGAGAACCAACTAAAGCAGCGCAAGAGTTCAAAGAAGAGACACCGGGAACACATTCAACATATATACCATTTTCTCTTTTCCATCCTTTATCCACTAGGATTTCGTAAATCAAACCTGCCATTCCATAAATACCTGGATCCCCTGAGGAAACCAGTGATACGATTCTGCCTTCTTCTGCAAAATTAATTGCTTGGTTAGCTCTATCGACTTCTTGAGTCATGGCATATCGATAAACTTCTTTGCCAGTAATTAGGTCCTCAACTAATGAGACATATGTATCATAACCAATAATAGCTTCACTATCTTTTATGACCTGCATCGCTCTATAGGTCATATGTTCATGGCGCCCAGGACCAACACCTACGATAAATAACTTGCCTTTGCCTTTATTCATTTGACAGAAATGAATTGAACCTAATTTATTATACTTTTTGTTCAAAGTTCCATCTTCGTCAACTTGGTAAGTAACAATGCTCAATGACTCCAAAAGATCACGATTAATACTACAAATTTAGTTCTCGAACAAGTGTATCTTGTAAGATAATAACAAAAAATTATTGCCTTGTTTTTCTAACAATTTCAATTAGTCGCTGAGCAGTTTCTATCTCAATTATGCCCACTCAAAGAAATGAGTGATACAATTATTATAGATATGATAAACAATAATAATGTAGCCGCCTAATGCTAGGTAGTAACAGATGTCTGCATTCATAAACATGAACTTACTAATCTGTTTTGCTTAGTTCAAACTCATCATGTAATGCTATTACCGCTTGTTCACAATCACTATCATTAACTACAAACGCCAAGTTGAGTTCAGAAGATCCTTGGACAATCATTATGACGTTGACATTTCGTTTTGCTACTGCATTAAATACTCTGGCCGCCACGCCCTTTAAGCCACGCATACCTGATCCTACTACCGCTATTACTGCTACATCATTATTTATAACAACTCGTTTTACTACTTTGCCCAGTAGATTCAGATCGAGGGTTGTTATCGCCTTATCAAGCTCATCTCTTCTTACAACGATGGAAATACTTGATTCTGAAGGACTCTGTGAGATCATCATGATGTTTACTCTATTTTTTGCAAGAGCGTCAAAGATCTTTGCAGCGGTACCGGGGGCACCCACCATTCCTCCACCACTTACATCAATTAATGCAGTATGACGAATAGCACTAATGGACTTTACTGTCTTTTGAGATGTCTTGGTAAGATTCTGAGAAATTAATGTTCCTAGATGATTTACCTTGAATGCATTCCGTATTCTAACTGGTATTTTTGTATCAATTACTGGTTCTAAAGCGCGAGGGTGCATATACTTTGCACCAAATAATGCCATTTCCATAGCCTCTGCAAACGAAACTTCCCTTATTACTTTGGCTTCACTGACAATTTTAGGATCGGCAGTCATCAATCCATCAACATCACCCAAAAACCAGACTTCATCAGCATCTAAGCTTGAAGCTATTATAGTAGCAGTGTAATCAGAACCTCCTCTACCGATAGTTGTTATATTGCCATTCTGGTCAGCACCAATGAATCCTGTTACGAGAGGTATAACATTGGAACTGAGCAACGGCTCTATTTTATGAACTACTCTAAGTCTCGTAGTATCCATTAATGGACGTGCTTCACCAAAATTAGAATCAGTCAAGATTCCTGCTTCTTTACCAGTTAAATATTCAGATAACAATCCTATGTCGCGTAATGCAAACGAAACTATTGGAGTGGAGAGTCGTTCACCAAATGACATTAAGTAGTCCAATGACTTAGGCGTAATCTCGCCTAGCAGAAGGACACCAGTAAGTATATCCTCTAACTCCTTAATCAGTAGAGATAAGACCGATCGTGCTTCATTTTTTAGCCTCTCGTTTTTGATCGCATTGTCTATGATATTAATATGAGTATATCTTGTATTTTTTAGGAAATCTGTAATAAATTGCTTGTTGCTGATCTTTATATTGAGAGGAATGGATGATATTTTATCAGTCATACCACGCGCAGCAGAAATAACTCCTACGATTTCGTTATTTCCTTTTTCCTTTTGAGATTTTATAAGACTGGCAATATGCCTAACCTTATCAGCGGAATTTATTGCCGTGCCGCCAAATTTCATTACTAAGCGCATAGACAATCAGTCGATATTGCCTTGTCCCTCGATTAATAGGCTTCTAGTCTTGCACTCTGGGTGCAAGATAAAAATGTATCCTACCCATGTTTGTCACTCTGAATTCTAGCCTAAGAGGCATCTTGCTAGAATATTCTAAAGCAACGGATCCACCAGCGGATATGACAGCTTTGGTAATCTTAGAAAGATAATCCAGGCTATATGTTGCCTTGCTATCTTCCCGTATGTCTACTTCCTCTAGCCCTTCACCTCCAGATTCTAGAGTTATACGAGCTTCACCTGAATCCCCTTTTCCTAAAAATTCAATCTGCTTATTTTTGGATTCAATTGAAAGGTATTCAGAAATCACTTGAATGTCAGAAAGAACTTTGTCAAATGCATTGGTAGCCAACACAACTTTACAATTGAAATTCAGCTTTGGCAAAGGTGTGGATGCTGCAGAGGTCTCAATTAGCCTTACCTTATATTCTTTCACATAATTATTATTTGAAATCCTAACAAATAGCATACTGTCCTCTGCTATGCTAACTTGGATCGTATCCTTCTTATCGGCTCGTCTCATCAACTTTGAAAATTCGTCAACCCTTACTCCAAATTTTACTGCTGTGTCACAATCATATTGTTCGAATGCAGAATTCGGCCAGTGAATATCAATAAGAGCTACATGCGAAGGATCCATACCTCTAAAGGATATGCCCTCAACTGTAGCCTCAAATGTCGCCTCATCTATCAAAGTAGAGATCGCTGATGTTACAGCTTTCCATTCATCAGGGGAGTTTGTCTTAGCCACGAACACCAATGTAATTCAACTATGGGCTGTCGACTTACAGATTTTAACATTGCTGTTTTTCGGTCAAGTGACGAACTATGTAATACTAGTTCATCTTATAAGGCTGTAGTTAAATTAAACTACTGATTCTTATGTATGCTATGTACTATTGTTCGATAGCGGAAATGTCCCTACATGTTATTGATAAATTAAATAGATTTCGTAACATGTAAATCTAACGTCTTAATATACCATAAATATCAGCGTATAGTTGTATATCAAACAAAAATGCTACTTTCAAATACTCACGTTACAGCAATCAAGCCGTCGCTCGAGATAATTTGAGTACAGTCTAAAAAAAGCTACAAATATGATCTGGATTTGAGGCATTAGATCGTATCCTATGAATAATTCCTCCATGTATGCATACATTTAGTACAACGATAAAATTGTGTGGTTGCTTCGTCCGCAGATCTTGTTTGTAGCATCCACCAGAAAGCAGTATTGTTTCCACATCTGGGACATTCAATTGTTGTTGTAGGCAGTGCAGCAGGACTCTTGTCTGTATCCATAACTTTGAGGGAACTTCTCGAAATGCTTTCCTGCATTGATGAAACTTTCCTAGAAGATGATCCCTGTTCCTCTTTGTCTGCTGTAAAACCGCATTTTGGACATAGCACAATGCCTTGTTCAATCCTAGGCTTCATGCGTGTTTCGCATTTTGGACAGAACTTCAAAAATAAATTTACCTCTCATTTTTTCAAATTTGTCTTTAATGTGCTTGCTATCTCCTTGAGATAATTTGATGTGATAATAGATACATCTCGTATTGACTCGATCGGGTTCCCCTTCTTCGTTACAATCCGCAGAGTATAATCTCTAATTAGCGGGTGCTTTAGTGTTACACCAGCGAATTCAACGTTTCGCTCTTTTAGAAGCTCATATTGTATTATGTACATAATTGAGATATCTTCCTCTTGAAGTTTTAACTCGAGTTCATTTTGATTAAAATTTGTGATCTCTGCAAGCATTATACAGACAACTACTTATTAAGGATATAAATGATACCATCTGGGCAATATTGTTGATACAAGGCCGCAATATCATCGCAGAGGCTGTATTGCGCAGATCCCAAGATGAAGTAAGAGTTGGTGAAATTCTCACATTAAGCCTCTGCTTTAAGATAATTGGAGATATTAGGGAAGCTATTAACCCAAAAAGTTGGGAAAGAGCATATGATAGACATGATAATGCGTTCCGAATGGTAGTAAAAGTTGACATAAAGTCGGGCAGAAAAATAATAGTTCCAATCAAGTTTGTGAGAAAAGCCGTAATGTTTTGGACCCGCAGTCCAAAGATCACTAATAGAATATGGATTTCGGTAATCAAGGACGGCATGTTGCTTTATCCAGAGACAGTTGACGAGGCGAGGTCATTCTTGTTCGATGTTAATAAAATAATCGAATTGAAAGCGGAAAACCTAGATCCCGGAGTTCATAAACTACTTGCTGATGTTGAAGTAACATGGGGTAAGCATACGTACACTGAATCCACGATGATTGCCGCAAAGTCAAATGTGATCGAGGTAACTTGTAGAAGATGAAACGACATGTGTAATACCGCGTGCTCATCTAATACAGAGACAATGAAAATGATATGTATCTAGACAATGAATCGAGTCCTATCAATTTCACTTAGCCTTCTGGTTATGAGCTCGCCTTACGAGATGTACGTCCATAGAAAAGTTAGCCCTCTCCATAGAAGGGGGCCATTTGTATCTCTCAATTAGTTCACTGGGGTTCTGCAACTTTTCAGAACACAACAATTGGCAATTTAGACCTATGGAGGCATTAAACGATCACGATGCAAAGTCTTCTTGATTCGTATAATATATCAGTATACGCTAAATAGCCCCTTTGACCAATACACTAGGTATGGCAAAGTTTGACGGAATAAAAGGTCAAGAGCTTCTGGATGTAGAGCAGAGCAAGGATGAAATTACATTGATTTTCAAGGATAACCGATACCTTTTCGTAAAGATCAGTGATGGAAAATTAGTTTGTGACTCTGTACCGGAGTAAATCTAGTTATGAGTTCTATTATTTGTGAATGGTCAAAAAACCTGCAAAGTATATGATCAATCTACTACTAAGATTTCATATCATCGCATATTCATCAGCTAATGGGGTTGTTATTTTGCATTGTATTACCTTTGAAAATATGCAATGAGATTTAGCAGAGCATGCATATCAACTTACAATAACAAAATCTTCGGGTTACAGTTCTACATAATTGGATCTGGTTACAGTTAACAAACAAATCTAATCGTCAGACAAATATGAAAAATTTGATTTATATGTTCTGCGGTTTTAATTAATTTATCTCCAAGTAGACATCTTTACCATTTTCTATTATCTTGTACAAAACTAGGTCACCTGACTTTCTCCATTCTGCACTTTGTTCAATCCATGCTTCTTCTTTTTTCCATGATCTCATGTGTTCCAATTTTCCAGTAAAAATATTATATTCATATCCATGCATATAACAAATGATATTGTCATTGCTGAATTCACCTTTGGAAAGGGATGCGCCCCTATGAGGACAAGAATTATTACATGCAAATAATTTTCCATGTCTTCGTCCTACTAGGATATCAATGTGATTGATTGTAAAAACTGACATAGAGTTATCCTTTATTTCATTATTACTACAAACTCGATAGAGCATATTAAAAGTGAAATAACTAAATACCTTCTATATAGTATCTTATATAACAATAATAATAACAGATGACGAACGCCCTTGTTTGAGGTCAGCTGTATCTAATACGTAAGTGAATACGAATTACGGTATAGATTCAATTTTTAATCACAATACAAACATCATATCTATAAATGGCTTTGTTCAATACCTACACTTAATGTTTGTACAACTAATTTTCTTCCACGAATTTTAATTAACAAGTTTAAATTTGAGAAAGTAAAATGTCAACTCAATGTCAGGAATGCCTGAAGAGGGAGCAGGCTCCCTCTTCTTCGAGCTCGCCGGTGACCTTAGACTATCAATGTTATTGAAGCTAAGCCAAAAACAATACCGACTTTCACAAATTGCAATTGAGCTTGACGCAACACTGCAGGAAGCTCACAGAAACATACTACGCTTAACAGACTCAGGCTTAGTGTCAAAGGATAGTGAAGGCGAATTAATACTGACACCATACGGTAAGATAATTGTTTCGCTAATCCCAAGCTATGATTTTCTGTTTGATCAGAGGACATACTTTCTTGAACACAGCTTAGACAAACTGCCTCTAAAATTCATACAACGTATAGGTGCCCTTCACAATTGTGAAGTTGTGCATGGCGTGATGGCAATATTGCAACGCTGGAAAATGCTTTACAACAATTCTAACAAATACATTAAAGAAATTATGTCACAGGTACCTCTTGATTTAATAGAAACGATTGGCAGTCGGGTACACAATGGTGTCAGATTTTCTTATATATTTTCTAGTAATGCGATCATACCAAAAGGACGAAGCCAAATACTGAACAAAATCGGCTGGCGCAATCTAATTTCTAAAGGATTGGTCGAGAGACGCATGCTTAACGAAGTTCAGATAATGACAATTTTTAACGAAGAGCAATCGTGTCTGATGTTTCCTAATCTAAAAGGCGAACCGGACTTAAATGTAATGTTTTATAGCGAAGATGTAGAATTTCACTATTGGTGCGAAGATTTTTATGAATATATGTGGGAGGAGGCAGAACCATTTGATGAGGCTAAACTCAAGCCTGAAGTTTAAAATGATGTAGAAGTATAAGTTTTAAATTAAGATATCGTATTTCGGGTTTGTTGTCTATTATGGATTGTTCCCATTTTATAAAAATGCGACATTTTTCACTTCCAATACATTATTTCTGATTCGTACAGATAAATATACTCAAGGATTAAGATTTTAAGCAACTAAGAATAATCATACTAATGGTTCAAATTCTGTATCAAAACCTAACTAAGTCAGACTCGGCATATTACTACATAGGCATACCAAAAGACTGGAATGGTTCTCGCGATAACGAGGTGACCGTGATAGTGGATGATGTGTGTGTTGTAATACCGCAGACAATTGCTGGAGCCACTGGAGAACTAATAGTTCTAAGATTGCTTGAGGCGATGATTGCTGGAGATGTAATAGACGCAGGAGATATACAAAAAGCTATAGAACACATACTCTAGATCAAAGATTCTCGGTAGAGCGGAGCAAATATTAACGACATCAACATCACACGTGCAGCAAAGATTAAACGCCCACTGCAAATTTTTAACACAGTGATTACATACAGCAGAATTGTTCTTTCTATCTAAATATGTGACTCAAACTGACTCGGTACACTAAGGATCATAGTCTACTTCTTATCTATTACTGTTAAGCATTTGGTATCACATCATCTTTTTATATCGGATTTTTTATAAAGTTATATGCCAAAAGCCTTTGTATTGATGAATGCTGAGCTTGGAAGTGAAGATGCGATTGTAGGCGAGCTGAAAAGACTAGACGGCGTAAAAGAAGTCTATCAGGTTTATGGCGTTTATGATATAGTGGCTCAGGTTGAGTCAGATACAATGGAAAGAGTAAAGGAAACCATTACGTGGAAATTAAGAAAGCTAAATGGAGTTAAATCGACCCTAACTATGATTGTTATGGAATGAAAAATTTGTGTCTCTCAATTCGATCAATGCCTAGCGTCGCTATAGAGGTATCACCAGTGTCAGTTTCTTCTGATAATTATGGAACTCGTATAGTATGAAAAAAATTTTACGGTCGCACAAACTATATTTCCAACTATTATGATTATTCTATCTCCAAAAAAGTGAATTTAGTTGAATGCAGAAGCGAGACAGAATATGTATACTGAAACTAGAAGAGGGAAAAAATTGAGAAAAAGGATGAACATATGTTGAGAATAGTGACAGCATTTAATTAATGACAAGACTTATGTAATATGTTACTCACCCAATAAGAATAAATAATATGTTTCCTATCCATGATGATACAGAGCGCATTCATGGCAGACCCTATGTTAACTATAGTTTAATCGCAATTAACATTATTATTTTCGTCTCGGAAATAATGAAGAGTGCGTTTTTCACGAACGAACAAGCAATAACCGAGATTTTTTCAACCTATGGTGTTATTCCGAGGTTCTTTTTAGCTGGTGATTGGATTTCTGCCATAACATCAATGTTCATACATGGTGGCATAGCGCATATTGCTGGGAATATGGTTTTTTTGTTTGTATTTGGGGACAATATTGAAGATAGATTCGGTCGAGTCAAATATTTGTTAATTTATATCAGTTGGGGAATACTGGCCAGCTTAGTTCATAGCCTATACGCAGTCAGTACTGGAAGCGGGGTAATACCTGCAGTTGGTGCATCAGGGGCTATTTCTGGAGTATTAGGTGCATATTTAGTGATGTTCCCTAGAGCGAAGATTTTCACTATTATCATGGCTTTTTTTATTACCACTGTTCGTATCCCTGCTTTGGCATTTATCCCATTCTGGTTCATCTTACAAATTATCTTTGCACTCATTGGACCTGCTGGAGGAGGCGTAGCTTATCTAGCTCATATTGGTGGATTCACAGTCGGGATGGCAACTGGCTATGCATGGAAATTTTTATCATCTCGCAATGGAGTAGATCTCTCGTCAATTAAGAAAAGTCGAGTCCTTAGAAAAGAAAGACCAAGTGTAGAGGATGCTGCCACTCATCTTGCGCCAGAGGTTATAGAAGGCCCAGACTTCTACGAGATCATTGCAGACATTCGTGGTGTGTCGAATTCATCTGATATACATGCTAATTATGAACATGATAGTGGAAATGTACGAATTGTAGCAAATGGATCTCGTAAGTATAATTTGCTAGTAAAACTGCCTGATACTGTCATTAGTCCAAAAATTACATATATTCATTTATTAAATGGGATTGCAAGAATTCGGTTATCAAAGTAGTTAATAATCACATTAATTGTGTTGTTTAACGTGCATATAATTCAATAATCTGGTTTTAACGTTATACTTCAACTTTCGCATGCGAAGGTATGTAAAAATATTATGGCAAAATATAAAAAGATAAGGTTTATAGATATCTTCTGACCCTCTCTTTTCATTATGACGCAGCAAACCCCTCCAAATCGTGGAGGTAAGGTATCGCGGCGTGACTTTCTGAAGCTTATGGCAGCTGCAGGTACTGTTATGACTTTTGTACCATTTGTAGATTGGGGTAAATTCTTGCCTAATCCGACGAGCAGTATCTCTGCAAGAGCTAAGGTAGAGCTGCCCAATGGTGCCCAAGCTAATGTTAACACATTTCCAGTTAATAGCTCAGAATCTGTTATTTATCCAAAAACTGATGATCCAGTTTTGAATAAAGAATCGTTTAGAATATGGCAATTTATAAGATTACCCGAGGAGTTGGGTGGAAGCAAAAATGACGTATCAGCCTTTCGAATGTACAGCATGGTATGCTTGCATCTTTGGTGTCTATGGAAATACTGGCCTGACCCAGGCAGAAAAAGAGGAGAATGTCCATGTCATGGTAGTATGTACGATCCTCTTACAGGCCAAGCCTTTGCTGGTCCAGCATCATTACAGGCACCTCCATCTAATGTCCTGGCAAGACTTGACCTAGAAATAGATAACGATGGGAGTGTATGGATAAAACCTCCAAACTGGAGTCCGAATGGGAATGGGGTAGTGGGATATGGTCGTTTCCTTAGAAAGTGAAAACAGCTTAGTAAGGTTTCTCCGGTGGATTTACGCCGGGTTAGAGCGTACTATATTTATGGGCTTAAAATTTACTATTCCTGGCAGATTCGTAAGTCCACTAGGTTTCCTAGGTATGCTTACATTCGTTCTATTCATCATTTTAGGTATTACCGGTGCATTGCTAATGCTTTTTTATGAACCGGAACTGGATAGAGCATGGAAAAGCGTTCAGACTATAAATGATGTAATTCCGTACGGCTTTCATATTCGTAATATCCATTATCATGCATCAAATGCCATGGTAATGTTGGCTCTTCTTCATATGTACTATCAGTATTTTAGTGGCAGATACAAAATCAGAAATGAAATTCTTTGGGTTACTGGAATTATTCTAGGTGTTCTGACAATCTTGGAGGCATTTACAGGTTATGATATAATCTTTAGTGAACGAGCAGAGTTGGCTATTTCTATTGCAGCCTCTTTAACTAACTCGATACCTATTCTCGGTCCTCAGATGCGGGATGCATTCTTTGGAGGTGGCTTTCATGATTTCGTCTTGAGATTCTATGCGTTCCACGTATTCTTCCTTCCCATATTTTTGTTAGGACTGATGGTAGTTCATTTTCCGAGATTCCTCGTATTTGATGTCCCAATGGTCATGGCAATTTCGGGCGCTATTATGCTAACTGGTGGGGTGTTTCCAGTGGATCTTGGAACAAGATTCGATCCTGCAACGCCGCCAGGCATTACAGTACCAGAATGGTATCTGACCGGTCTTTACGCATTCCTAAGAACTATGTTTGATAAATTTGTAACAGGTGTCGCATGGCCAGGACTTTTCATATTCGCATTGTTAGTGATACCTTTTGTAGATAGGTACAAGAAATTTTCGTGGAAGGACAGACCAATAATTACAGCAATAGGCATAACGAGTATTGCCCAAATTATGGTTACTACTTATTGGGGATTTTACATTGATCCGGACATTAAAAAAGCTCTGCTAGAAAGACTTGTAATTGACCCGATATTCTTCTATCTTGTAATGTTGCTCCTAGTTCCACTTTCCTTTGGATTTACTTATATGATGATAAAGCTTGCCAAGAATGCAGAAGCTAATGCAAAACTCAAACCAAAGAAACAGAGTGGCAAGAGTTCAATAAATCTACCGCAAAAATGGATTTATATAATATTTATTGCTTTATTGGCCTTTCAAGTTTATCTGAATATTTCGGCCTATTATGCAGTACTTAATGGAATGAAGAACCTGTCACTGTTTATAATTGGCATCATAATGTTAGTCTTTGCAGGTATGTTTCACATTTATAGGCATGGTAGAAGCTTGGCAAAGGCACCTCCACCCCAGCCAAGACCCGCAATTCCTCCGGCAACTGCAAAACCATCTCCGCTTCCTCCAAAACCTGCTCCTATTGCCTCAACCATGGAAAGACCATTATCTGCCCCGCCAGTACAAAAGACTACAGCGGCTCAATCTTCAAGCCAAACGGCCCAATCAAGACCAAGTAGCGGATCCTCGACAAAACCTGAAACAAAAGCTAAGAATACACAGAACATATCATCTACAATAAAAGAGGGAGATTCACGACAATAACAATGCTCCCTATTCGTGAAAATTACCAATATGCCATATAATATCGATAATATTTCCAGGCTTAAAAAGACACTTGTGATGATAAATAAGCTTTATATGTGAAAAATTAAATATAACTGGAGGGCTAAGTCTTGGATAACCATGCTGCTGGTATCAGCATTGTCACATTTATAATTGCAGTATCTGTTAGTTTAGGATATTATCAGTTTGTTTATGTTCCACAAGCAAATGCGAAACCTCAAGTTTCAGCAGAAATATTAAATCCACCTCAGACTACCAATATCGTAATTATACCCGGTTCGTCTTCTCCCTCCCAGACAAAAAACTTTACACCAAAAGAAGCTGACGGTGCACTAGGTCTGTCAAACAAATTTGTATGGAAAAACACTGATTCCGTTGCTCACTCTGTTACATCAGATACGGATTATAAAGATAAGATCAGTGGACCATTTAATTCGATCGCAAAGAGTGGACTGATCCCACCTCAGCAAACATTTGAATTCACCTTTACAGCCCAGGGGGAATATCATTATCATTGTGAACCACATCCCTGGATGCAGGCTGTAGTAAAAGTTGCAAACGAAAAGTTTTAGCGACTATGATAATAATCCTTGACCTTCAAATATAAGGGATTCTGGAATATATGTTTAGCTACAATGATAATCTTACTATCGAGACGACAACAACCACGAGGCCAACGAGGACTCGGAAGGACAGCTTCAATACGTGACGGGCTTCCCTATTGCATGTTAGTTCAGGGCATAAGATGTTCGAGCATATTATACTTCTATTATTTACAAAATTCAAGTTTGAAATATCGATCTATGATAAATTCATCATATCGCCTTTTCAATCATTGTATCGGTTTCACTATTAAATTCAATTTTTAAACGAACATGTAATTCTGAAAAATCACTTAACACAATATTGTCTACCTCCCAATTTCTCGGACTTGAGCAACCGATGACCCGAAAGAAATATTCAGCGTTTGTCTTAATCTTATCCAAATTGTAATAGAAGTATCTAAATCCAGATTTTTCTTTGGCAGCATGCATCTCCAGATACGTAATATGATAGGCCTGAGAAATTTCAATGTCAGGATAACCTGATTTTGAAAGCCTCTTAGCAATTAATGGTGGTATGTCCATCTATGAACTAACGCATATTCAATTCTCCCGACTACTTCACATATCTATCAACATCTTATTAGGAAGATGTAGAAGATTTCTTCAGGTTTCATCAAAACCACTTTATTTTTTAACTACTGTGGAGAAAGGAACTTTCCCCAGCCTTTAGGAAAAACCAAGTATTGTCAAGAGGTTCTGTATGTATGTAGAAGTGAAAAGGTATTGTAAAAATAACTCATTTATGGTTTAAGAAATCCTATTTGTTTATTGCCCGCTATGAATTTTTTCTCATCCTTGTCCAGTTGCCAAGGTATTTCTTTTTCTCATAGATATTGTCGAGAGCCACTTTAATATATTCACCATCAGTATCTGTTCCAATGTAATCTACTTTTAGCTTTAGACATGCCAAAGCAGTAGTACCTATGCCCATAAATGGATCGTAAACAAGTGTGTGTTGTCTTACACCATGCAGTTTTATACAAAGATACGGGAGTTTAACAGGGAATACTGCCGGGTGTGGACGTCCCTCTTGGATTGTAGGATAGGGAATAAACCACACATTTCCTCTGTCTCTCTGGTCATCCGCTCCAGACTTCCATCTTTTAACGTTTGATTTATCCTGATATGGAACACCTATCTTTAGCTTTTGTATTTTCACATTCCCAGTTTTAGTAAAGTGAAAGATGTATTCCTGAAAACCGCTTAGAAACCGATCACTAACTATTGGTTTAAAATGGCCTACTGAGGTGCCATCTTTAATGTATTCCTCAGTATCATCATCCCTAAGCTTAACTCGATCAAAGAGTGGTCGATTATCTAACATATTCTGTTTACCAATATCCTCCAGAGACAAATAGATGGATTTTATCCAATGAATTGTATTCTGTAATTTATAACCGGCCTCTAAGAATTTCTCTGCAACATAAAATGGTATCATAGGATCAGAGGGTCGCCCGCCGATATTGAGAAAAAATGAGCCTTCGTCTTCTAGTATCTCAATGCTACTCTTAGCAACACTAAACAGCCAACGCAAATAATCATCTAGTTCTTTATCGTCCTTATATGAGCCGTATCTTTTGTTTATGTTATATGGAGGGGACGTTATGATAATATTTACATGTATCCCTTGGGATACAAGTTTATCCATAAACGTTAAACAATCTTCATTATAGATGTTATTTAGTTTAATCACTTTATGTTCACCATATGAAGGCAGCTAAAAAAGCACTTTTATCAATTCAGTTAGAAATTTCAAGAACAATCAGTAACTGCATTTTGAATCAAGGTCACCCTTTGTCTTCACCTTCAATCTTTATTCCGCAAGGCAGGTGTCTTACCAACTAACTCTTCATGCGGCCTCATGTAGTTATGACCAGCTAGTTAACACTTATGTTGGAACCAGATAAGTTAACAGAACCCTATTTAATTATTTTTATATAACTCACATCGTGCGCAACTTCTTTGTGTTCTTGAATAATTGCGACTCGAAATTTGACATTCGAGTGTGTATTCCTTGGAGTATGTGTTGTGTTGGCAACAAATTCTAAAGTCTTTGCCTTTCCGATATCATCTTTTAATATAGCAAGTCTTCCGTACGGATAGTTAATTCTTCTTTCGTTTAGTGAGGTAAACCTGAGAATGTCGTTTGAATTTTCTATATGTGAATTAATTACTACACTGTCAAAACGTCCTGTATAGCCAATACTTATTGTACCATGGATGTCGTGGCCCATCTGTATTTCATTTCGAGGGAAAAAAATTGAAACGGCTTTTTCTTGAGTCAATGTATGATTTTATTATTACGATGCTGTATATTATTTATATGCAGAACGAATTATGTCTTACATTGCATCAATACCGCCGTCTAATGCATGCGTTTGATTGCGGATAGTTGGACAAAGTGAGAACAGTCTGATGTGTTGACTAACCTATACTAATAAGATCATTCATGGACATTTTCTATTTAAATCTTAAATAGTACACATTAAATTAAAAAGAACTATTAATATAGGCGTAGCAGATTTGTTCCTCGAGCAATCTCATAGGCAGAAAATGATGTATATCAACGGCTATAGCATAAGATATCTCGATTATGACGATATAACTCGCACTTCGGACAGCTACAGATTTATGGTTCTTCTGCACGGAATTGGAGCTTCAGCTGAAAGGTGGCTTCTCGTAGCTCCAACCTTATCCAAATACTTTAGGGTAATAGTACCAGATATTGTTGGTTTTGGATACAGTGATAAACCTACAGTAGAATATACTATGAACTTTTTTGTAGATTTCTTCCAAGCATTGTTGAACCATCTTGAGATCGATAGTCCAGTTATAGTAGGTTCTTCATTTGGAGGTTATTTGGCAACGGAATTTGCTATTCGATTTACTAACAGAGTGCAAAAATTAGTTTTAGCTGCACCCGCCGGTGTCATGCGATCTTCAACTAGTGCGCTTGATCAATACATTATGGCTGCACTATACCCAACGTATGAAAATGCACTAAGGGCTTTTATAGATATGACATTCGATCCCAGAGTGGTTACAGAGGACAGCGTTAGAGATTTTATAAATAGAATGAAATTACCTAACGCTAAATATGCTTTTATGTCTACTCTATTAGGAATAAGAGATTCCCCAAGGCTTCCTGATAGGTTATCACGTGTGCTAGCCCCAACAATGCTGCTGTGGGGTGACAGTGATAATATGATACCGTTACAATACTCTAGAGAATATACTCGGATTCCATATCATGAGTTAGTTGTGATAAAAGATTGTGGTCATGTTCCATTTGTGGAAAAACCATTGCTCTTTAATCAAACAATCTTAAGATTTCTAAATGAACAATATAAGCCGTAGGGACTATGTGGCAGTACCGTTAAATAAATGATAGTACAAGACCCACTTTAATGAATGATAAAGGCGATAGGAAAGAAGATTTAGAAACTGCCTTCAGGAAGGCATTAGAAAAAGGGAGTGAGGCTCAGAGGGATTTTATAAGACAGTTTTCGTTTATTCAACAACACACATTGGAAAATTATTTTTCGATGCTCCAAGGACTTACATACTACAATGCAATGTTTAAAACAACTGTGCAGAGTGGTGGTAGAATTTCAATCCCTGAGGCAGAACGACAAGCGCTAAATATTGAAGAAGGTGACCTGGTTCAGGTAGTGTTAATACCTATTGATAGAAAGAAAAGAGACCTCTCGGATAAGTAGATTTTGGCTAGTATGTAGGATTGTGCAAGAAATAACCTTTTTTAATCAAATCTAGCGATTCTACATAATGTATAATCTCGGAGATTTTTCGCAAATGTACAATGCAGTTCTAATAACACCTGGTTGACTATTGTGATCGCGATCTCAGCCATTGCCCGACCTTTGGCAGAACATTGTTCTGAGAGTAGGTGCTAGCAATCAAACCTACATGTCCAGTATGAAATCGCATCAATCTTTTATCTGTACTTGATATTATATCATTTAAAGGAACACTGCAATCTGAAGAAACAAGATGATCTTCTTCAGCAACTATGTTAAGAACTGGGATCTTGATCTTAGATAAATCAATAATGTCATCACCTATTTTCATTTCATTTCTTACAAGACGATTATTCTGATAAATATCTTTTATCCATTGTCTGATGGTTTCGCCAGCTATAGGTGGTGTATCATAGAGCCATTTCTCTATTCTGAGGAAATTCTGTACAAATTGATCGTTATCAACATTCTCTGCTAAATTGAAGTATTTGTTTACTCCTTGTTTAAACGGCTTCAGTGCAGAATAGCAGGCATAAAGTTGCTCAGGAGGTAAATTACCGATCGAATTAAACACCTTGTCTATATCAATATGCTTACAAAAATTTCCTATTACGGTTGTGTCCTTAGCGGTGTCAATTACGGGTGCTATTGTTGCGAGGTTCCTGACTTTTTCTTGGTATAAACTCGCGTATATAACAGACATTGTAGCCCCCATACAATATCCATGCAGTGTTATCTGGTCTACAGAATTCTCTTTTCTTACAATTTCCACGCAGTCATCCATATAACAATTTATAAAGTCATCAAACGAAGTGAATTTGTCAACGTTTGTTGGAGTTTTCCAGTCAATAAGATAAAGGTCAAAACCCTGTCTTAATAAATTACGTACCCAACTTTTATCCGGCTGCAAGTCCAAAATATAAGATTTGTTGATCAGTGCATATACTAATAAAATCGGTGTATTCAAGAGTTTATTAGCCAATGGATAATAATGTGCAAGCCTGTATGTCCGTGTTTCTTTTATTACTTTGTAAGGTGTATTACCAACCTCGACATTTCCGGCAGTATAAAGTAAAGATTTCATCTTCTCTAGCTTACGCGAGTTTTCTTCGAACTCCGTTATCAGTTTCTTAATTACTGCTTCTTCTTGCATTGGATTCTCATCTCCAGCCTTTTGATCATTCTCTGACCGGAATGTTCCTTGTATCATTTACTTTAATACCCCGACTCTTCTTTTACGACGCTGAATTCCATTCAGTTTATAGATGTATTTTAATATTTAAGTTCACCTTGAGTTTCAAATCGAAAGCACAAATTAAGATGTTCATATCAAACATGATGTTCAATGTTCATTTATTATTCTTTATACATAATCAGTCATGATACACCTTGACAGGGTCTTTTATTTTTCAAGCGGTTTGTTCCATAACAATCGTATTTAATCTTCTTTACGCATGATATTCGCCTTGTTGTTATATTGCTCAAAAGGTGATATTTATTACGATGAGTCAAATACAACTAAAAATTGATAAAAATTATAAGTTATATTAAGTAAAGCATTTTATAAAGGGTAGTTAGTTTTTCACATTAGTATATGGTTAATATGTGTACTGCTAATATCTAGTGGTCTACATAAGGATATGGGCTCGTAGCTCAGCATGGACAGAGCGCCTGCCTTCTAAGTCCATCGTAGAGAGCCGGAAGTCGTGGGATCGAAGCCCACCGGGCCCGCTTTAATGTCAACCTTGGAATTTCTGCTGAATTCAGATATAGATCTAACAATTTAAATATCGTGTTGATTGGAGAATTCTAGTACGCTATGTCAATCAGCAAACAGCTTGGGTCGCTAGTGAAAACTGCCCGAGAAGGAGCACCTAAACGTAATTTTAAACAATCGGTGGAATTAACATTGGTGTTAAAGGATATTGATGTAAAAAAAGGATTTAATTTCAACGAAATAGTATCCTTACCTCACAAGCCCAGTCAACCTGCAACGATCTGTGTAGTTGCATCAGGCGACATGGGGACGAGGGCTCATCGCGCGGGAATTGATAGAGTAATTGAACCAGAAGAACTTGACAGAATAGGCACTAACAAGAGGGAAGCACGGAAAGTCTCGAGAGCGTATAGCTTCTTTCTCTCAGATACCGCTTTAATGCCAACGGTGGGTCGCTCACTCGGGCAATTTTTAGGCCCAAAAGGCAAAATGCCAACCCCATTACCATATGGAGCACCAATAGAAACGATTGCAGATCGGTTTAGAAATTCTGTCCGTGTTAGAACAAAAAATCAACTGAACATCTCTGTTAAAATTGGAGATGAAGAAATGGGTGACGATCAATTGACCATCAATGCTGACACAGTTATCGCAATGTTGGAAAAAAAACTTCCTCAGGGAGAAAAGAATATTCAAAATGTAATCGTAAAACTTACAATGGGCAAGGCAGCAAAACTTACAGCAATTAAGGAAGGAGATCGATAAACTAAGGTGATATCAAAAGTAATAACTGCTACCAGTGTTAAGAATTATCCTAAAAAGAAACGGTTGATGCATGATGGGCTTCAAGAGCTAGTAAAGCAGTATGATGTTATTGCTCTTTCCAAGATAACTAAAGTTAGGGCCACTCAACTAATGATGGTTCGCAAGAAATTCAGAGATAGTATAAGAATTGTAGTAATTAAGAATAAGGTTGCTCAAAGGGCACTTGAAAAAGTAAATGATGTGGTCGGTTTGGCAAATCTGAGCAAAGTATTGGAAGGGCAGTGTGCATTGATGTTTACTGATATGAGCCCCTTTAAACTTAATTTGCTTTTAAGTCAAAATAAAGTGTTTCTCCCGGCAAAAGCAGGTGATATCGCTGCAAAGAATATTATAATTGCTTCTGGTAACACAGGGATTGCCCCTGGCCCCGTCCTATCTGAATTCAAGGAATCTAATGTTCCAACTAAGATCGAGCAGGGCAATATTTGGGTAACAAGAGACACAATAGCTGCAAAGCCTGGTACAGTTATCTCACACAAACTTGCTTCTTTATTGAGTAAGTTAAATATAAAACCAATCGAGGCTGGAATCGCTATAAACTGTGCTATTACAAATGGGCTCTTTTTTGATGAAGAAGATCTAAAGATAGATTTGATGGACTATAGCAATAAATTGAAGGATTCATTTCTATCTGCTATTGCTATATCCTTGAAAGCAGCATATCCAACACGTGAAACATCCACATTTTTGATCTCGGAGGCACAAGGTAATGCTAATGCATTGGCTGCACAGGCAGGATATTTATCGACTGACTCTACGAACTTTGTTTTGATGAGGGCAGAAACAAGAGCAAGATCATTGGCGAGATTAGCAGCAGAAAAGGGCTACACCCCAACAAACTGAAACAACAGTAAGCAATTTACTGTTGTACAGCTTTAGCTTATGATTTAATATATATAACGAGTTGAAAGTATAAAAAATTATTAGATTTTTATCCGAACAGTGCAGATAATCCTTCTAGCGCTTCTTCCTCTTTCTTTTCCTCTTTCTTTTCCTCTTCTACCTTTGGTTGACTTCCAGACGCCTCTGGTGCTCCACTGGTAGGTGCGGCAACTGGCGCTGTTGCCATTGGTGCCGCCTTTAAGGCTTCGTCTATATTTACTTCTCCTAAAGCTGCGACCAGCGCTTTTATCTGAACATCGTTAGGAGTAGCACCGGCTGCTTTTATGATATTCTTGACATTATCTTCTGTGATATCTTGCTTTAACTTGTGTAATAATAAAGCGGCATATACGTATTCCATGATCAAAAGATGCTCTGTATAAGACCATAATATAAAACTTTCAAATACTATAGGATTTTAGTACTTCTAGCCACCGCATAAAGATGTTCCTTGAGATCCTTTTCATAGAGGGAATTCATTTTTTCAAGTAGAGTTGCTCTTGCCTCAAACCTTTCCTGTTCACTTCTTGCTCTTAAAACATCTGAAAACATGTCTGGAAGGTTCTCTCGCACCCATCCATCAAGAACGTAATATCGTTTCTCATTTATCCAGGTTATCTTGCTTTCATTGCGATCTACTTCTTCACTGAAGATACCGCTCTCAACTTTGTCAATCAACATAAATATGCAGTTATTTGGGTCAGGGTTATCTAGAACTTCTTTCGGACGACCCTCCGCACGTCCTGATTTTACACGTTCAATCAAGCCTACAGGACGTATATAAGTCCCTGTGATCTGAATTTTATCTCTATTGACTGACTCTACCCTGCCAATAATTAAAGTATTATAGCTTTGATCTTTTTTGACAACAAAAAGATAATCTCCTCTTCCTATTTTGCCCCTGCCAAACATCTATTTGAGATTTCTTTCTTAAATTATATAATAATTGCTATCGTGTTCCCAAAAACTGTAGTATTAACCCATTGCATTACTAGAAACTACTTAAAATAAGCCTGAGAATCATAATAATCTATATCTACATAATAAAAAATGCGTCTGAATTAGTCTTTCCTCTTTGAGGTTTTCCTCACATTTAAGATACCTTTTGCAATAGGTCTTAGCTGCTAATAGCTAAAAATTAGCTAAGTCAAACCTAGTTTGGAAATTGTACAGGCTTCCAATTCGTATGGTAATAATCATTTAAGATGCTCGTTTAGAACGTCTATCTTTTCTATTTGAGTATAGCATCGAACATATAGTTTTTCACATCTTCATTTGCTTCTATGCTACGAAGATCTTGTAGAAATGGTATTGCTTTCTTTCCATAATTAGGTAATATCTTTCTTCCTGTCACCAGAATCTCTAGTCAACAAAATATCGTTATATTTTCATCATTTGTTGGTGTTCTTCGCCTGATGACAAACCCCATTATTTTTATAGGCTTCGTGGTTTATGAAATTAATATTACTGTACGGAATGTTTATCTTTGTCTTTGACTATTCTTTTCGAATATGGATTTTAGTTGGACTAGTTCCAAAATCGATATCTTTTAATCTTGTTCCAAGGGCCTCCATTGCACGGATAGCTCCACTAGCCAAAGCTAACAGGTACGCTTTCAATCATCTATTATTGCACGATATCAAAATTCATCCAAGGTTGACCTGACAATGTGGAAGAATGCATCAAGTGCTTGAATTTTCTTTTAAATTTCGAAGGTATAATTCGATATCGTGGTATGCCAAACCTTACAGCTGCTACTTACAATTTTATGCTGGTTGAGGTAAGGTTCAGGGTCTTATCCAGTAAGTATGTCATATTCATCCAATATGACATAAATGTCAAGTTTCTTGCTAGAATATGGCTTCATAATACTATGTTATACTCAGGGTATTTTGTTATGACAAATCTTTCAAAGTGCGCTAACCATATTCGTAAGCATACTTTCAGCTGTTGCGTAATATGCTTTACAAAATTGTGCTAACTCCTTGATAGCCTGCTATTCGTTCTTCCATTGACGGAGCTGACTGCAACTTACAATATTTCTGAGTTAATTAATATAACTTTTATCGGTAGGTTAATTGTTATTATTATATGATGCAGTACAATGCAATAATAAATATGTACATCCATATACAAATTAAATGTTATGATAGTTGTAGTCATTTATATGAAATATTTAAATAATAGATTTATTAATGTGTCTACTAAGCTAAAAGTAGAGAAAATTTGCAAAGATTTGACGAATTAGATATGAGGATATTATCAGAATTAACACGTGACGCAAGTATATCTGTACCCCAGTTGAGCAATAAACTCAACGTTAATGCCTCTGTTCTTTATAGTAGAATAAAACGTCTTGGTAAAAGAGGTCTAATCAAAAAGTTTACAGTCATAGTCAACGAGGGCATACTTGGAATTAATGTCAAAGCAACAGTTGGTATTAATAGAGATCCCAAATTAAAACAACCAATTCATTCAGAGCTATTAAGAATTACAGAAGTCAGATCGTTGTCTGAAGTTACAGGCAGGTTTGACATGATACTTTCTTTAAATGCGCGAACGCTAGAAGAGTTACACAATATTGTAATCGAGCGCATCGGCAAAATTGAGGGAATTCAAAATAGTGAGACGTTTGTAGAAATGCAGAGGACTGAAAAGGAGCCGGTTTATACGGTTCACTCATCTGCTCCGGGCTAAAATAATTTTTAGTAGGAACTGCTATGAGGATTAGCCAGATTGCTAAAAGATGATCTGCCTTCTGAATATATTCTATATAACAAATCAAATCAAACTAACCGTGACTTCGACTGGTATTTCGAGTAAATACAAAGGGCGGTATACTCAAATTACTAGTCAAGGAAAGGTAAGTTCAAATATCCGATAAGTAGATGTCTGGATGAATTCTTTGTCTTTCATTGAAAGGAAACTTCTTGAAATGTTCCAGACATTAAAACTAGCTAAGAAGACAAGCAAGGATGATTATACAACACATTTGCGTTTAGTGCTTCTCGGTATGGGAGCGGTGGGAGGAATCGCTTTCGTAATAAAGTTGATCGCAGAATTTATTACCTTCACAGGTCCTAGGCAATAGTATCCTATGTTGACTAGCGCCCAGCAGTTAAGAGGATGACTTATGAACACGATTTGTGTGCTTTTTCGACAGTAAAAACTATTATCTCTCCAGTAACTTGCATGGACATTTGAGAATTTTATAATAGCAATAAATATTATTTCAATTTTATCCTAAGTGTGGAACCACAAAAAGTTATAAGAACCGTGACGCACTTTATATCTAAGGAGACATATACACGAAACTCTAACGGAGTTGTTGTAGGGCTAAGCGGAGGACTAGATTCTTCAGTAGCAGCCACTCTTGCTGTGCAAGCTCTAGGACCTAGATGCGTACTTGCGCTGATTTTGCCCGATTCAAACATTACTCCAAAAAGTGACATCCATGATGCCCGACTTCTCGCAAGATCTCTAAGAGTAAGACACAGAACTATCGAGATAGGAACCATTAAAAAATCATTCATGGGCAAGTTGCCAAGAAACAAAGTGGCACAAGGCAACTTCGCATCTCGTCTCAGAATGAGTACTCTATACTATTATGCTGCAATATTGCACAGACTTGTTCTCGGGACGACTGACAAAAGTGAGCTTAGATTAGGATATTATACTAAATATGGTGATGGTGGTGCTGATATTTTTCCTTTAGCTGATCTATACAAGACAGATGTAAGGGAGCTAGCGAGGTATCTGAAAATTCCTTCTCCTATATTAGAAAAGAAAAGTAGTCCCAGGTTGTGGAGATCACAAACCGCAGAGGGCGAGATTGGATTATCTTACGAAAAGATAGATCGTATACTGAAAGAACTAGATGCCAATTCATTGTCCGACTCGAAGTTGAATCTAAGATATCCTCAGAAGATAAAGACTCTTGTCGAAAATAATAAGCACAAACACGAAACGCCTCCCATATGTAAGATCAGTGAAAAATGAAAAGTGATTGTGTATATGCACTCTCAGAACAAAAATGTGTTTGGCTATTACTAATACATATAGTTAAGAAAATTCGTGCTAAGATTTACTATGTCTATCGAATCGAAATGTTTGTCCTTTTGATTTTTCTAGTTAACGTATAAAAATAACGAAATAAAAAAAGAAAAGAGAAGAGAAGCGATCAGCCAAACTTGGATAATGCTGCTAGTCGGCTTTTGAGGGGATGAATGATTGGCTTGCAATATTTTCTACCAGAAAACTGAGTTTGCCGTTTCATTAAGAAACGAGATCACAACAAATAGTAAAGATCAGTCCAAAAGAATAATTATATTTACAACCATAAATCGCAGCACAGATCATACTGATTGAACGAGTTCAAATAAATAAACAATGGCATTCTTTTTACCGTGATGTTTATTTGTCAACTTGGTTGCTTCAAAGTTGAATATCACCCTAGGTTTATCTAGATATGAATATGACAACCTCGCAATACTTGTCTAAACATATCACTTTTAAGTAGGTCTGCAAAATGCTCTGTTATATATGGTCTTTGGCAGAGACATTCGTCTTAATAGGATTTTAAAGAATGGAAAGATGCTCTGCATTCCTATGGATCATGGTATCAGCAATGGTCCCATTCAAGGCCTAGAAGATATTCACACCGTCATATACAAATGCCAAAATGCAGGTCTTACCTGCATTCTTGTTAACAAGGGTATTATAAAATCGCTCCCAAGGTCACTAAATATCGGGCTGATAGCTCATCTTTCTGGAAGTACTTCACTCGGGCCTGCTCCAAATAGAAAAATGTTGCTAGGTAGCGTTGAAGATGCCATAAGACTAGGCGCAGATGCAGTTTCAGTCCATATTAATATTGGAGCAAAAGAAGAACCAGAGATGTTGTATAAGCTAGGGTTGATTTCTGATAAATGTAATGAATGGAGTATACCCTTGGTCGCAATGATGTATCCACGCGGTGAAAACATCAAGAATCAATATGACCCAGAAATTGTGGCTCATGCTGCAAGAATAGGCGCTGAGGCAGGAGCTGATATAATCAAATCCGTGTATACAGGAGACATTAGTTCGTTTAAAAGAGTTATAAAGAGTTGTCCTGTCCCTATTGTAATAGCAGGAGGACCAAAGGCTAACACGGATAAAGAAATCATTGAAATGTGTTTTGGAGCAATGGAGGCAGGTGCAATAGGCGTTACATTTGGTCGCAATATTTTCCAGCATAAAAATCCTCCTGCGGTTGTACATGCATTAAAAAGTATCATTTTAGACGGAGAGGCTACGAAAGAGGCATTAAGCGAGCTTGATACAATTAAATAAAGAGCTGATAATTAAGCCAACTGTTTCAGGACCAGATTTGTCCGAATTCTTGGCTAAATTGAAGCACATCACGTTTCTAAATATAGATCCGAAATTATTGTCCAACAGGAACTTCAAAACCATCCATGAATCCGAAGATGCTGATATAACTATTTGTAGGACGCTAGATGAATTAGAGAAAAATATAACGCCCGGCAAACTATTGGCATATTATAAGAAGGTCTCACGCAATGAAGACCTCGACGAAATTGTACAAGCGGCTGAAGAAGGATCACACATAGTCGTGGTAGAAACGTCTGACTGGAAGATTATTCCTCTAGAAAATGTTATTGCTAAGCTTCACGGCCTCAGAACTAAGATATATGCAACTGCTAATAACGCAAATGAGGTAAGAATTCTATTCGGAGTGTTAGAATTAGGGGTTGATGGTGTCATATTATCAGCAAACAAAGTGGATGATGTGAATGAATCAAGACAATATTTTGAACACAGAATGTTTACAATCAAACCCGCCAAAATTTTAGAGGTAAAGGATGTGGGAAGTGGAGAAAGAGTCTGCATTGATACGGTATCAATACTTAAGGCTGGAGAAGGTATGTTGGTAGGCACGCGATCTAACTTCCTGTTTCTTGTTCATAACGAATCTTTTGGATCATCTTTTACGTCTCCTAGACCGTTCCGAGTAAATGCCGGCGCAGTGTATTGCTATACAATAACACCAGATGGAAATACTAAGTATCTTTCTGAAATCGAATCTGGCACACAGATATTGATAGTAAATAAAGATGGCGTCTCAAGGTCAGTAACAGTGGGAAGATCAAAAATTGAAACACGCCCCCTAAGGCTCATCAAGGCGCAAGTTGAGAACGAAATTGGTACTGCCATTTTGCAGAATGCAGAAACTATAAGATTCATGACAACGAATAGTAAATTAATGCCTATAACTGAGGCTAGGGTAGGAGATGAAATCCTTGCATATGTTAATCCTCCGTCTGGTCGACATTTCGGACTTGAAGTCGAGGAATTCATAGTAGAAAAATGACGTAATTTTATATACTATCAACTGATTTTTCTTTATCATAAAGTTGATTATTTTAAAGTATTCGGAATATGGAGAAAGATAATAATACAATCAACTGATGTTAATCCAACGAAATATCATCGATGAGATAATAATTGGTAACTCAAAAGAAATATTGTCAAGAGTTCCATCTGATACAATTCAATTGACTGTCACTTCACCACCCTACGGAAATGCTATAGATTATGATATGCATGTCTCCGGAAATGAAGGATATTATCGTGGGAGAACTAAAACTGGCACTACTGAGTATTTACACGAGATGGCTGATTTATTCAATGAAGTCTTCAGGATAACCAAAGAGGGCGGCTACTGCTGCATAGTTATTGGTAATGAGATAGTCAATGGAACTATTCAGCCATTGCCACATCTACTATTATCAAAGCTTGTCAAGCCATTCGGTAACTGGAACTTGCACGAAGAAATTATTTGGCATAAGGTGACTGGTGGAACAAACAGATATGGCTCATTCGTTATCAATCCGTATCCAAAATATTACAGGGCAAATATAATGCATGAATTCATACTTGTATTGAGAAAAGGAGATGTAAATAGCGGTAGGAGCAGACGGCGAGAAACTCTACCAGCAAGGCATGAAGAATGGACTAAAGAGATTGCAAACTCAGTATGGCACATTGCTCCCGTGCCACCAGGGTTCATTGAGCATCCGTGTCCATTTCCAGAAGAAATCCCATATCGGCTGATGAAACTCTATTCATATAAAGGTGATACTGTCCTCGATCCTTTCAATGGGAGCGGACAAACCACAAAGGTGGCATTTCATTTTGAAAGACATTATATCGGTATAGATATAGTTAAAGAATACGTCAATCTAGCAAAATCAAGAATCATTGATGAACCATTGCATATAAGATCTGAAGCTCTGATAGCAAATTGGAAAAAAATTCCATCGCATCATCATTTTAATCCTTAATTGGTTTGTCATGTTTAATTATATGTGATCAGCATAATATTGGTGTAAAGCTATGACTGCTGCTACTTCGTCTCCTAACACCAAACCTCCTAAAAACCTTCGCTGCAGTATCTGTGGAAGAGTCTTTGATAGTGCCGAAGCACTAAATGCCCACCAAAGAATGGAGCATGGCTCATCGAGTCATCCTCCTGCAGGTGTAGGATAGAATATTTGGTCGTACTTTAATATATACATTAAAAACTTGTTTATATCGTCGCGAGAATTTTCTGTGGATCTGAATTCGTGTGATCTGTGTATCTGTCAGTCCTTCTATCTCTTCAATGTTTTGCTGACCTTGCGTTATTGTTCAGCATATGAGTCTGGCCAATGACGGGTGTTTTCATACAAGGTCACCCTCTAGTCAATAACTGACAGTGCATATGGAAAGGTTAATTTGCCAATGTGCAAGATAAGATATAATTGAGATATAATTGATTAACATCTGTGCATCTATTCCTGCAGAAAACCTCGAAAACCTACAAGATAAAATTAATAAGGCCTTTTCATTTGGCGCAAACTACATAGAAATCCGCTTTGATTTTTTAGATCTGTCAGACATGGAAGAAGCGCTGAAGATCACTAAGAACATCAAAGGAAAGGCAGTATTTACCTTAAGGAGCCCTAGCGAGGGTGGCAAATTTAAAGGCAACGACAGTGATAGAATCGAGTGGTTGAAGAAGTTGGCAATGGCAAAGCCTATGCTATTAGACATTGAGTATACTACTATAAAATCGAATGAAGATCTAGCTAATTATTGTAATACACAAAAAATTCCAATCTTACTCTCATGGCATGACTTTGACAACACTCCTCCAAATGATCAGCTAAAACACATGCTCCAAAAAATGAGAGTCTATAGCAATTACATCAAGATGGTCACTACTGCTGTTAACATTATAGATGCTCTACGAATACTGGATTTATATAACTATGCCGCTAAGTCCAACTTAATAGCATTCTCAATGGGAGAGGCAGGAATTATATCTCGGATAATGTGCACAATTATAGGAAGATCACCGTTTACCTATGCTGCATTGGAGGAAAGCATAGCCCCAGGCCAACTTACAGTCATGCAAATGAGAGATATATATGATAAAATTAGTCCCACTTAGGCGAGTTTATGCAAAGCCAAATCAAAACGTATTGTATCATTGGTGATCCGGTCCATCATTCCTTGTCACCTGCGATGCAAAATGCAGCATTTAACTCACTGAATTTAAACTGTGTGTACATTGCATTTAGGGTTTCAAAAGATGAACTAAAGGAATCTATATGTTCGCTTCGTTCTATTAATGTAGCAGGCTTCAACGTCACAATGCCACATAAAATAGAAATACTCGAGTATGTGGACGAGCTTGATTTAACTGCTCAGAAGGCGTCTGCTGTAAACACAGTACATAATGTACGAGGGACCTTGAAGGCATATAACACAGATGTCTATGGTTTTATCCAACCGCTGCGCAGGCGAAAAATAAACTTTAATGGGATGACGATTCTTCTGTTAGGCTCGGGTGGTGCAGCACGAGCCGTAATAGCTGCTCTTTCAGACGAGAATAACATTTCTAATATATTGATTGCAAGTAGAAATCAGAAAACCTCAAGGTACCTTGTAAATATCGGTAAAGAACTTGGGCTCCAATGTAATGACATAAATATTGATAATATACAGAACTCTGCTGCCAAATCTGATCTAATCGTCAACACAATCCCCACTACAATGAATGGCAAAGATAGCATTATAGACCATCAACATATACGCAAAGATAGCATTGTTTATGATATAGTATACAAACCTATACTTACTAGGTTGCTTGAGCAGGCCAAATATGCAAAAGCGCAAATTGTCTATGGCTATGAGATGCTAATCGAACAGGGAGCAAGAGCATTCGAAATTTGGACTGGGTTGAAAGCTCCAAGAGACTCCATGAAGAAAGCTCTTTTCGGATTCTTTGAGGACCCTGTATGAACAGAAAAGTTCGAGCGACGGTGCATGGAGCTATTTCCATAGTAAATGCAATCGCAACCGGTAAGGGATCTGCATTAGGAATTTCATTGAAAGTGAGAGTAGAGATACAGTTGAAGGAGGGGAAAGGCATTCACTTTCAAACGAGAATGGGTAATCAATTGATTAATAACATCATATCTAACACCATTCCCAAACACATGATAGAAAATAATTCGCTATCTATATGTATAGACTCCGAGATCCCCTCTGGCTATGGATTGAAAAGTTCCAGTTCAGTATCTAATGCGCTTGCTCTTGCATGCTGCAAACTGGTTAATCCAAATGTTGACGATCATGCGGTGTTGGAGATAGCTGTGCAATCTTCTCTACAATCACATGTAACAATTACTGGCGCATACGATGATGCAACAGCATGTTATTTCGGTGGTTTTGTGCTAACTGACAACTACTCTCATAAGTTAATCCGAAGGGAGGAAGCTTCAGATGATCTCTATGCAATAGTTTTCCTTCCTAAGGAAGCCTCAAGAGGAGATATAAAGAAATTATCTATAATGTCAGATCTCTTTATAGATGCATTTGAGTTAGCTGAGCGCAGAAAATATTGGAAAGCTATGAAACTAAATGGTCTCCTTGCTTCAACAGCATTATCTATGAAATACGAACCCATATTATCAGCTTTAGAAAATGGTGCATTGGGGGCAACCTTGTCTGGAAACGGGCCGTCCATAGCTGCGGTTGTACGCAAGAATCAGATTGAAAATATTAAATCAATATTTACAAAATTCAATGGTGACATTTTGGTTTCGAAGATCAACAATCAGAAGGCAAGTGTAGAAGAAATAGTTGGTTAATATTCAAATAAAAAAGTCAGTCATAAACGGTGTGATAAGATGTCCTTCAAGTAAAAGCTATAGTCACAGGGCAATTGCTATTGGATCGTTAACCAATGGAAGCTCTGTGGTAAGAAACGTGTTGCTTGCGAGGGATACGCTTGCTACTCTAGCTGCATGCAGGTCGTTAGGGGCCAATATCAAACATGAAAACGGTGACCTTTATATTGATGGTAAAACTAGGCTTGAGACTCCTGAAAACGTCATCAATGTAGAAAATTCTGGCACCACGCTCAGACTTGTAACTGTCATGTCTTCATTGATGAGACAAGGATTCGCCGTTATTACGGGTGATGAAAGCCTTAGGAAAAGACCGATGCAGCCGATACTGGATGCGCTTATTCAACTAGGTGTTAAATCCTACTCTACACAAATGAATGGCTGTGCACCCATCATAGTAAAAGGTGGCGGAATCAGAGGAGGAATAGCTTTAGTTGATGGACGGACTTCAAGCCAGTTTGTTTCTGCACTATTGATTTCATGCATCTACGCTGATTCTAAAGTGATCATAAAGATAAATGGGGACCAAGTATCAAAACCATATATTCAGTCTACTCTGGCAACTATGGAAGCATTCGGAGTTACAATAGATCATGATCATCATTACTCCGAGTACCATATCGAAAACATGAAATACCGTCCAACAGTGTTTGATATACCTGCCGATTTTTCGACTGCTGCATTTATTCTCTCTGCAGGTGTTCTAGCTGGAGATAGCCTTACTGTATGGGGCCTGAATTTTAAAATGCCTCAGGGAGATTCGCGTATAATAGACATTCTTAGGGCGATGGGCGCTAATATCAATGTCAACAAAGAAAAAGGCGAAGTACGAGTTAGCAGTTGTGACGGTTTGGAAGGAGGACATTTCGATCTTACTGATACTCCTGACCTCTTGCCAGTAGTTTCAGTATTGGCATTAAGAGCAAGGTCTCAAGTTAGGATATCTGGTATAGCTCATGCAAGGCTGAAAGAATCAGATAGAGTGGCAAATATTTCTTCTGAGTTAGCCAAACTAGGAGCGGTTATAAAGCAGCAAAACGATGAGATACTCTTAACTCCACCAAAGATCTTAAAGAATGCCTGCCTTGAGTCATTTAACGATCATCGGCTATTCATGGCATTTACTATTGCATCAATGCTAACAGAAAAGTCAACCGTAACGGGCGCAGAGTCTGCTGATGTGTCATATCCAACATTCATAGAAGATATGAGAAAACTGCATGCTGTGATAATATAAATACCACACAGCAAGGGTCGAGATATACAAGCGTATGAATTTAGAGATTACTTGCAAATTTTTATGAATTACAAGCTATTAAATTGAACATTTTCCCACGTAAATAGCGGCTTCTTTAGAGCGTTAGTTTATTATGATATTATGATATTATTTGATAGTTATTGGTCCTTTGAATTTTTGAGAGGTTTAACACTACATAATCAATGGCGTGCACATATAGGTATATGTCCCTGTGTCTCACATGGTGTCGCCAAAAAGCCAATATATAGAATAACACAATGGCTGCACTATATACAACATGGTGGGAAATATACTCGGAGAACGTTTTGTAGCTATGAGTTTTGGTGAAAGTCAAGGCAAGTGCATCGGGGCAGTAGTTGATGGGTGCCCAGCAGGGCTACCTCTTGAGGACTCAGATATTCAGTCGCTGCTTAATCTGCGAAAACCTGGCCAATCTGTGATTAGCACCAAAAGAAAAGAAGACGACATAGTTGAAATCATTTCTGGAGTTTTCAATGGATTTACTACGGGTGCACCCATTTGTATGGTGATATGGAATAAGGACTCAGATTCACGACCTTATGATTTAATCAAGACAAAACCCAGACCTGGACATTCAGATTATCCAGCATTGATAAAATATGGTGGATTTGCAGACTATCGGGGCAGCGGAAGATTCTCTGGTAGATTAACTGCTACTATAGTAATGGCTGGAGCGATTGCTCAGAAATTGTTAAAACGTTCAATTGGCATAGAAACGGTAGCATATACGATTCAAATTGGGGACATTAAGTCCAAAGCAATTCCATTCGAAAAAGCAAAAAATGAAAGATATACCAACGACGCTAGATGCCCTGATACTGAGACAGCAGAAATGATGAAATCTGCAATTATAGACGCACGAAGGGATGGTGATTCTCTAGGGGGCATTATAGAATCTGTCAGTATAGGATTACCGATCGGCTTTGGCGAACCAATATTCGGTTCTTTGGAATCCGATCTAAGCAAGGCTCTTTTCAGTATTCCAGCTGTGAAGGCAGTTGAATTTGGCTCAGGTTTTAGAGGTTCCGGACTACGAGGATCGGAAAATAATGATACGTACATTAATCAAAATGGAACAATAGTTACCAAGACAAATAATTCCGGCGGAATTTTAGGAGGGTTGTCTAGTGGAATGCCTGTAGTTATCAGGATTGGATTTAAACCAGTGGCATCTATAGCTAAAACTCAGGAAACAATCGATTTGTCCACAGGCTCGCAGGTTTCATTAAACGTGCCAGGAAGACACGATCCATGTGTAGTACCTAGAGCACCACCAGTAGTAGAAGCAGCCGTTTCAATCATCCTAGCTGACCATGCAATCAGAGGGGGATTTATACAATCCACATTAAAGAAGTGATCTGAAATAACAAAAAAAAACACAGAAGAAGACGAGATAATCAGACTACGTTCGGAAATCCGTGACAGCACAGAAAAAATCATGTGCGAAGTACACAAGAGGATGCAAATTTCAAAGCGTATTGGAGAGATTAAAAGCAAGCTGAACGTGAATGTCACCGATGAAAAAGTTGAGCAAGACATACGCAAATCAGTTTCAAAGCTAGCGAAAGAGATTGGAATGGATACTGAATTCTCAGGAAAGCTTCTTAGTATTATATTAACTGAATCTGTCAAATTACAACAGCGTCAACAGTATGGTATAACCCAAAGACAAACTCATTTAGGTGTCTTTATGAAGGCTAAACAACTTGAAGCCACAGGTAAAAAGGTTATCCATATGGAGGTCGGAGAGCCAGACTACCAGCCGCCACAGAATGTAAAAAGCGCTTTAATTAAATCCTATGAATCTAACCACTATCATTACACAGAAACGAAAGGGATTCTAAAACTGCGTCGAGCATTAGCAAATAAAGTTCAGAATGGTATAAAAGAGGATCAAGTTATAATTACAGCAGGAGCAAGATTTGCAGTTTTCAGCGCCTTTGCCTCACTGCTAAGAATAGGAGACGAGATAGTATCAATAGAACCTGCCTGGCCAGCATATAGAGAATGTGCTGATTTCGTAGGAGCTAAAACCAATTTACTAAAGACTACCCTGGAACAAGAATGGATTCCTGATGTAGAGACTCTTGGAAACATGATAAACACAAGCACAAAAATGATCGTTATTAACTATCCAAACAATCCTACAGGAAAAGTACTTGACGGCAAGACCCTGGAGAGAATAGTTTCCTTGGCTAGAGATAATGATATCTATTTGTTAAGTGATGAAGTTTATTCTGATTACTCATTCAATGGCTTCAAGAGTATTTTAGAGTACGGTTACGACAAAAGTATCATGATCTCGTCTTTTTCAAAAAGTTATGCTATGACAGGTTTTAGAGTAGGATATGCAATTTCTAATACAGATATTATTGACAAGATGGCTAAAGTTCAGGCCACCGCACTAACTAGTGTTGCTGAGCCGATGCAGTATTGTGCTCTCACTGCACTGGAAGGCAATGATCCTTCTCAAAATAAAAAGAAAATTAAGAAGAGGTTAGATTTAATATGCGATAGATTACGAAAGATATCATTTAGTTTCTTTGAACCTGAAGGGGGAATGTATGTTTATCCGAAATTCAAGAATGAGATACGAGATGACGATGTTACCGTAGTAGAAAGACTACTTGATTTAGGTGTAGCTGTCGCTCCTGGTAGCGGATTTGGAGATTCATATCGCAGGTTTATTAGAATTTCAGGCTGCCAATCAGAGAATGTTTTACAGCAGGGGTTGGATAGAATAGAATCCGCCATTTCTTAGGACGACATACAATGATAAAAAATATAGCAATTATTGGAGCCGGGGGGGATATGGGTTACTGGTTTTCGAAGTATTTCAATAAGAAACATAAAGTACTTTCACTATATGATATTAGACCAGTTTCTCAAAAACCTCCCAGTAATGCCGTAATTTACAATAATATTGAGGATTGTGTAAAAAAAGCAGACTTGGTATTGGTTTGTGTTCCAGTAAAAAATACCCCTCAAATAATTGAAGAATGTGCTTCAAAAATGAAATTAGGCGCAATACTTGCAGAGATATCATCGGTTAAACGTAGATCGTTTGAGGCGCTTAAAAAAATTCGAACAGGTATAATACCGTTATGTATACATCCAATGTTCGGACCAGGCAAGATGAATCTAAAACAAATGAAAATCTTAATGATACCGGTAAGCAACGAACAAAATGAATTAAAAATCTCAAATAAAATATTTGATGAATCACTCATTACAGTTATTAGAAACTCTAATGTCCACGACAGACTTATAGCAATAGTGCTGGGATTGACTCATTTTATGAATATAATATTTGCAAACTTCCTGTCAAAACAAGATTTATCATATCTAAATGAGATTGCTGGTACTAGCTTTGAAATGCAATCTCTACTTATGACAAGCATATTAACTGAACAGCCATCTTTGATTGTAGACTTACTGATTGAAAATCGATCTGCCAAATTGTATATTCAAAGTTATCTGAGAGAAGCTAAAAAAGTCGCAAAGTTGGTATTCGATGGGAATAGTGTCGATCTAGGAATAAACTATGAAAAAACAAAAAAGACTCTTCAAGGAGAGCTAAATCTACAGCTCTCATACAAACGTATGTACGATATTTTGGAAAAGGTAAAATAATTATTTATTTAATTGTAATTGCAATTCCAATTTTTATTTTTATTACTATCCTTTAATTTATTGATTATGATCCTACTCTTTTCATCTTAGAACCGCATTTAGGACAAGCAGCCTGGTTATGCTTTGTTCCACAACTCATACAATAATAGCTCAATGAAGTATTGCCGAACATTGTCGTTGTTCCGGATACACCCAATCTTCG
>DATFDI010000138.1:0-2459 GCA_035252175.1 Nitrososphaeraceae archaeon | reverse complement strand
TTTTGCCTTTACTCTCTTTGTATTTCTCACCTTAGTGCTAGTAAAGTTCCCCCGTTCCATCATCGTTAGCAAACCTTCTTGGTCTTTCATCGACATCTTGTCAATCTCATCTATTATGATAATCTCTTTATGCTGATTTTCTGCAATGAATTTTTGTATCCCAGCTTTAGTTGTAGATGCTCCTTCTGCGAAGTAAACTTTGGACCGCATTAGCTTCTCTATTTCTAACATAAATATGATTTTGCACAGGCCGGTGGTCCTATCAGCAGAGTATGAGCTCTTTCTGGTGATTCTAATGCTCTTAGCATCATCTCTTTGATATCGTCCAGTCCTTCGATCCTTGAGAATGTTCTGATGGCTCTTTCTCTAACTCATTTAGGCTCTTCGATTTGTATACTCTTTTTAAAAAAGCTAAACATGTTATCTTCCTCTTTTTAGGTAATCCTCAACAGCCCTTCTGATATACGTGCTGCGGGGAACGTCTCCACGCTTATTATCAATTGTGTGCAACAATGATTTAGGCAATGTGATCCCTAATTTCTCAGTCCTATCATTCTTAGTAGTACTGACCATACTAATACAATATATCTAAATACTCTTAGCTATAAGGGTTTCTTTGCTAATTGTTTAGTGTTATAGGTACTGACCTTCACTCTTGAAGATTGAGATAAAAGAATCGCCAAAAATTCTTATTTTGTTTTAGTTACCATAAAAGTCCACAAATGCAATTAAAGTGATCAGTATATAGAGATGAGAATACTCAAGGTAAAGGGGGAGGGAATGTTCTCCTTACTCAACCAGCTGAAGGCTGCAATAGATAATAAAGCGCCATTTATGGATGTAATGAAAATTGTACATGTTCAGCTTCATCCAACTCTTATAACAGATTATCATTTGCAGCTACAAAGTACTATGCATTAATCGTATTATAACAACAGATACTATGTATAAATCGAACTATTAGGGCTTAATTCTCTGATAGTATTTATATATAGAGAAATCAGTGTTTGAAATAATAATATGACACATATTAGCAGAACACCTCGACTCATAGCACTAGTAACAGCTGCAATAGCACTTGCTGCAGTGGTCAGTGCTGGTAGCGGTAGTCTATTAACTTCATCATATGCACAAGGCGAGCAAAAGTTCACAGCAAAAATGACTGGTAAAGATGAAGTACCTCCACATGATACAAAAGCAACAGGAAATGCAGAATTTACCCTAAGTGCTGATGGAAAAACCATGTCATACAAAGTCGATGTTAATAATATAGATAAAGTAACAGTGGCACATATACATCAAGGTAAACCTGGAGAAAATGGACCTCCTGTAGTTTGGTTATTCAATTCCTCTTCAAATCCAACTGGACCAATGAACGGCAAGCTATCAGAGGGAAAGGTTACTTCAAATGATCTTGTGGGACCGCTGAAGGGCAAACAGATCTCTGACCTAGTCAAGATAATTAACGATGGCAATGCATATGCTAATGTCCATACACAAGCAAATCCCAAGGGCGAAATTAGAGGACAAATATCCAAACAGTGATTCTGTACGAAATATCTCTAATTTTTTGTCTTAATTATATGCACCTGGTATTACTCCTATGCGTCATAGACACAAACGACACTGGTGATCAATGGAAAAATACTATGGACAACAGAAGCATCTAAGAAAGAATGATGGGAATAGCACCATCTTTTCATCAATGTATCGATACAACGTGCACAACATTTATAGCGAGTATAAATCCAAGGCATATTTCAAACTAAAGAGATTACTCGGTGTTACTTTGCCTTGATAACACCATAATAGACTCTTCGTTTTGCAGTATAATTCAACAATATATTGGAGTATAAATAACTTCAGATATAGATGAAGGATATCTAAAAGAACCGAGTTAACTCATATCAAGACCTATAGCCGTACGGAACTACATTCTAAGCATTTAGTTAGTTAGTTTAAATTGTATTATCTATTTATCCTCTAGCATGAGCACTTGTCCATGATGGTCTAGTAACTTTTGTCTTTGCTCTTCTGGAAGACTATTAAAATCTTGTTTATGAAATACACAAAATCGTTTTAAGTTTGTATCAAACCTGGATGGCATTGACAACTCATGTTCAACAAGTTTATCTTTCTTTCAAGATGGAAAAATGGCCCAGCATCAGCAATCACCAGGACACCATTCCCGCCCGGTGGAACAATGGCTACACCAGCACCATTACATACCATTCAATACCAAATGATACTAGTCATTATATATCATGTAGTAAACAGAAGATTAGATGTCAACCTCAAAAAAACAACAAGACCGAAAGGAAGATAACAATATAACCGAAACATATTCACAGCTTCAGCGAGAGCAGGAGCAAGCAATAACCAAAGCATTAGATGAATCTAAAGATAACATAAAGAAAACAACCAACGAAGCAAGAAGAGAAATTCCACGTTATACAGAT
>DATFDI010000137.1:0-10329 GCA_035252175.1 Nitrososphaeraceae archaeon | reverse complement strand
TCCTGCCAATGCAACTAATACATCCTCTCCTCCGCCGCTACCAATAACCAGGGTATTATTATTATTGCTGGATATTTCATATGGGATATAATCCATGAAATTTTTTAGCCATTGAATATCAGCAATAGAACCATTCCATTTAAAGATAGGTGTGTCTGCATCGGCATCGATTGCTATTGCAGCCAGTGCTTTAGACCTACCCGTATCGTCCGCTTTATTATTATTATTGTTATTATGATAGTACAATTGCTTGGTGACATCAATCCTAGAAAATGAATTCCATTGGGTTGACAAGTGCCTAAATGCCGGATTTGTTAGCTGATAATGTAAACCCTTTACTTCTCCTGGTTGGATAGCCAGAATATTGAAGCTAATGTTCACAAACAATAATGTACCAGAAATAACAAGGACTAATAGTGCATAGAATCTTGTCTTATTTTCAATCACGACCTGATATTGCGCAGATTTTTTCCCTCCTGAGGCTGGAAACAATAATGTAGCAACAACCGAGGGGCAGATGACGACTAGATCAATGACAATCAGCACAGATTCTGCGCCTACAGTCTTCATTAAGGTATCCAGCACAATGGTCGCAGTAGCTGCCCCAATTAAATCGATGAAATATAATTTACTTATTTCCCTTGGTATCGCCAGATATACAAGTGCCATTGAAATCCCGGCAAAAAAGAAGGGAATAGACGAAATGACGTAGAATAAATATAGATAAGATGTACTCGGCGGTATGACATGTCCTATTAGCACTAAGAAGATCGGTAACGAAACCGCGAAGGCAACTGTGGATTTGAGTATGTAAGTAGGAAGTTCCTCAGGGAGTAGCTTGCGTTTTGAAATATGTACTAACAAAGCTCCTATTCCAAGTCCAAAAAACGCTACAGAAATTGCCATAAATGCATAATCATACCACAAAACAATTGAGAAAAGCCTAGTCAGTGTCAGCTCAAATAACAATACTCCCATAGATAGCACAAAAAGTGTAACAAAAAGAAATGTCAGTGATCGAAAATGATAAAGGTGTAGCAATACAAACGAACTCGAAAATCCAAATCATATTTAATGGTTTCTAAGATCTCTGCATTTTGATCAAGAAACTAGTGCAATTCAGTATCAAAGAGTACATCATTTACCTCATGCATCGGACTTCACTTTTTATAGCACTACGGCATTAGAAATATCGAATCTCAACTGTCATTAAAATTTTGTGATATCAAGACAGATTTGAATCCACGATCCTGGTTATCAGAGTATCGCCGCACCTCGATAGGCTACCTTACCATGATGCTTGTCTTCTATCACGGACTTGGCGTACTTGTGATGTTCTCCGGGATGTTGTTAACCCAACAGATTATTTCAGACTATAGGCCACCTTCGATTCCACTTTCTATAATCTCTGTATTATCTGCTGGGCCGGTAGAAGAAACGGTGTTTTTTGGTATTCCATTTTATCTTTTTGGAAATCACTATGTGCCATTGGCTGGAGGAATTATATGGGTAGCATTACATGCATTGAACACAAATACAATCAATCTACATAATCTCGCCTATGCGAATTGGTTTTTTGTAGTACCTTCCCTTTTTTTCAGTCTTAGAACTTGGGTTAGTGGAAAAGGATGGTTCGCGATTATAACGCATTCTATATGGAATGCAATATTTTTTCTTCTGGGTTGCTCGTATGGTGAGGCCTCATGTGTAAAGTATTCTATTAAAGAGGGTTTTACAATGGCTATGAGTAGTATATTACTTTCCGGAGGATTGATAGCTATAACGTACTTTTTGTATAGACAGAAACGTGGTAATAACAACTAGGCTTGCGAGTCATTTATCGAGAATCGTCGTATTAAGGCGGTAAAGACTATTAAAGTACTGTGTACAAGACTAATCTAAGTATCTGTACGAAGGTGGTATTCTTCGAATTTTCCTTAAGAAATTAAGTCACTTGAGTTTGTATAGTGAGATGAACTAAACGTATATGAGGAGATCGATATTAATTTGTCAGCGGCTTAATTCGCGATATTTTATTTGTCTACCGAAACCCTTCAGCGCCAACACTAGAGCTGAGCAGATGCTCGAGTTTTTGATTCAAAACTGTGTTGACCGTCTTGCCATCAGCTTTGCCTCTGAGAATTGACATACATTTACCCATCAAAGCACTGGCTGATGCCCTACCCTTGGAGTCAATCATAGATCTATTCTCTGATAAAATTTTTTCGACTATCTTCTCTACCTCTTCCTGTTTTATTGGCTTTATGCCAAGTCTTTCAATAGCTTCATTTACCGTCTCAGATTCCCTTGTAAGAATTTTTTCAAAGATTAGAGTTATTGATTCCTTCGCTATTGCACCTTCATCAA
This sequence comes from Nitrososphaeraceae archaeon, assembly GCA_035252175.1. Classification (GTDB taxonomy): domain Archaea; phylum Thermoproteota; class Nitrososphaeria; order Nitrososphaerales; family Nitrososphaeraceae; genus JAFAQB01. The sequence goes on along the minus strand of DATFDI010000137.1, from coordinate 7,962 downwards.
GTCTTTTGAAAATATCGAGAATCATATCCTTGCTTAATAATGTGGTATCTAGATGCTGTCTCTGAAATCTAACTATGTCCTCTGTGAGTTTAGATGCTATAAAAGTTGGTAAAATTTTCGTGGAATTTGCAATTTCTTCAAATATGTCAAGATATCGAGAATCAAAAATCTCTTCTGCCAGTTTTCGATTTATACTATACTTATTGGAAAGGGTAGTTATGATCTCTTCCCATGGTTTCGGTATTTTATCTTCTAATGCCTTGAGTATTTGATTGCTGATGGGAATAGGCTCGATATCAGTTTCCGGGTACATTCTCGCAGCACCGGCTCTCGGTCTGGAAAAAATTGTCTTTCCGTCTACTGTTGCAGCGCGAGTTTCGGCAGGTACTCCATATGATACTAATTTTAATCTTTGAATTATCGCTTCGACGACGAAGTCTATGCTATCTAGCGAGCCACCCACTATAACAAAAGCATCTTGTCCATCTACGACTTCTAATCTTTGGTTGATAGCACCAACCTCCTCTGCTGTAATACCATAATTGGGCAGTTCATCTGAGTGGATTATTCCTCCAAGGCCATAGAATCGAACCAATTGCCCGAGCTCTTTTCCGATTCTAATGCCTGGATATGGTTCAAAGCCGATCAATCCAGCAAAATGCTCTAATCTTATAGCCATAAAAACTACCTTGCTCGTATCCTCCGAGAGATACTTCCTGACAACGTCTGACGAGGAGTTATTCAAAATGTCTGTTACATCTTCGATTCTCTGCCCAATCTGCACTTTAATGGATTCATCATGTTTCCTCAGTCTTTGGGCTATCAAAGTCAGGCCATGTTGTCTAGTAACTTCGTATTCAATTACTTTCACTAATTGATCTAATTGCTGTACACCTTTTATTTCAACTACGTCACCATTATTGATCGAAATGTTTACATCTTGTCTGATACTTCCTAGACCTCTTGCAACTCTTTTACTTGCACGTAGAAGCCTACCTAGAGCAAGTGCAATATGCATTATTTCCTGAGGTCTTCCGCTAACCGGTGCAAGAGCAATTTCAACAAGAGGTATGCCTAATCTATCGAGCCCATATTCTCTAACAGTTCCATTCTCAGAAACAAGTTTGGCTGCATCTTCTTCCAAGCATATGCTCTGTACCTCGACTTTTCGACCACCGAAGTCGAGGTGGCCGCCATGTGCAACCAGCATAGTACGTTGAAAGCCACTCGTATTTGAGCCATCAAGGACTAATTTTCGCATTGTATGTATTTCATCTACAATTTTGGAATGTAGGGCCAGAGAAAATATCAATGCACTGTCGAGCGCTTCTCCATTAATCTGTTGGGGGGGCTCTTCATCTGCTTCAACTAAGCAACTCGATTCAGAGGCTGCATGGTACTTCATTATCCGCATTTTATTGAATTCAAAGATGGCGGCAGAATCATAGGTTCCAAGTTCACTTTGGGTTGGACGTAATTTGCGTTGAAAGAAAGTCTCATATTTTTCAGATTCATGGCATCTACAATTACAAAAAAGTTTATGGCTTGTTGAAAGCTGCTGATGGATCTCAAATCCAACTTTTAGATTAATATTCTGTGGATTGATTGAGTGAGCCAATAGTTATTTAGACTGCTAATCACAACTTTTAAGTCTTGTCGTTCAACCGGCATTAGATTGATACAACTTCTTATCTGTTATTCAAAAGGCGATCATATTATTGAGGCAAAAGGAAAAAGAAAGAAGAACGGTTTCAGTTTTTAGCAATTATTGATTTGATATAAACAACTATATACGTTCATTATGCTTTAGAATCTCAATTAAGCAGATTAAATTGTACTATAGGCTATGAAAAAAACAATGTGTTTCCAAATATATCATACATTTCAGTCCTCTAATACCTATCTACGTAATAGTTCACGTCTAGCGTTGGAAGATAAATAATTCATAGCCCTTAGGAAAGTTAAGGAACAATATTGAGTATTCAACGATAGTCTGGTTGTATTATTTTGTTTTATTTCTTAATCGAATAGCAGAAATCATCTCGTTAGCTATATTCTGTCGCATAATTTGTTTAGAATGTTCCCTGTCTGTGCTATTGGAAATCGCCCACATCGCTTTCACCAATGCAGTTTCCGGCAACATGTCGGACAATGGTATTACACCAATCTTAAGCAGATCTCGGCCTGTATCATATACAGTCATTCCAGTCCTACCCCAAATACATTGGGACGTCATAAAAACCGGTATCCCAGAATCTATTATCCTTCGTATCTGTGGTATGCATTGTTTGCTTATGTGACCTAGACCTGTTCCTTCTATTACTAAGGCCTTATAGTCTAGCCCAGTCGTCAAATGCGATAGTAAGCGAGGATCAAATCCTGGGTGATACTTGATCAAAATGACCCTCCTATCAAAGGCTGGCCTTACTAAAAAATTAGTACTGGTATTATTTCTTGGATGCAGTTTCACCTGGGACTGTTCGTGTGACTGCATTTCTATATGATCTCCTTTGATTAATGCTACGGGTTCTATGTCTATCGACTCAAATGCATCGCGTCTGCTCGTATGGTTTTTCCGTACACGAGTGCCCACATGGCAAGCGATGAAGTCGTCGGAAGGCCCAGCGTGCATAGCAACGAATACCCCTGAATAGCTGGATTTTATGCAAAATATTGTTGCCCCGATTAGATTTAGTGCTGCATCAGATGAAGGCCTGTCAGACGACCTCTGGGCGCCTACTAAGACCACAGGGATAGGGAGGTTCTGCAACGCAAAACTAAGAGCACCTGCTGTATAATGCATAGTATCAGTTCCATGCGAAATAATAATCCCTCTATATGTTCTTGATCTTACTTTTTCAGCAACTTTATTTGCAATAAAAGTCCAATGTTCTGGATTTAGGTTTTCACTATACTCGTTTAGTATTACTTCAGGGTCGATCGAAGCATACTTTCCCAACTCCGGGATAGATGCATACAGATTTGAGGCAGAGAGTGCAGAGTGAACTCCTCCTGTCCTATAATCTATTTTGCTAGCAATTGTTCCGCCTGTACTGATTAAAGCAATATTTGGAAGCGGCTCACGACCTTCTATATCATTATATGTTGTTCCTTTAACTGTTGCGACACCATGTTTTATGTGATAAGAAGAAATTACTATTGGATCGGAAATAGTTTGCTTTGAATAAGATGTTAAATTGGTTACAGATTGGATTTTTGTTGTGTCTATTCCAATATTGTAGCCACTCTTCAATTTGATAACAATGTGATCGTCATCTGCTGATTCATATCTGGGCATCAATATTCCCACTGCTTCATCGCTGTCAGTTGTCTTCACGCTAATTGTGTCCCCTATGGCGGCACCAGTGTCAGAAAGCATTTTTAAGCTTCGTCCCTTGTAACTTCCTATCTTATTGATTTTGTCCCTTGTCGGCACGCCAGTTACTTCGTATCGCCCGTTTTTATTTCTTAATAATTACTATCGTGCGCATTCACGCATTACTATATTGAGAAAGGCAACAGCTAGTCCAAGCTCGCGAATAGGTAATTACTTAGTGTAAATGTAAAAGATTTCAACGAACAGCACTATGGTTCTCATTTAAGGATATTCTCAAAAGTTGCGCAAACAATGTTAAGGCCTGTTTGTTTGTATACTTTAAATCGTGTGTTTCACATTTGAAAATAGAAATTCTCGCCTCGATAACGATATCACTTATAATATCACAAAAATTGTCAAGGAGTATGCTCTATAATCGCAATACTCCTCTGCTCAAGAATGCCGAGAATTGCTTTCTCGACGATAATTTTCGTAATGTATCCAAAATCCCATGCATCTATGAACCTCTGATAGTCCTTTTCGAGTATTTTTGCAGTATCCTCGAATTCTATCATTTTTTCAGGGCTCTGAGGCGCCTCGTAACCCTTGGCTACCATTATTGGACACCTCTTGTCTCCAGAAAGAGGTATATACCAAGCATTTTTTGCAAACTCGTACCCGTCGGTTGTGATCAAGTTATACATTCGCGTCAATTCATCGTTCGAAAGTTTTTGTAAATCCAAGAACCAAGGCTGATTCTCGATACCCGCTAGCATATTCTTGCCAGTGGAGTAAGCCATTTTTCTTGCACTTTTATTTCCGAATAGCACTATAATGCTATAATAATCTGATCATATAAAAACACATTCTCAGGAAAACGTTGTCTCTATTGTTTCAAACAGGGTCTATTCAATTCTAAGCTTCGTGGCCTGGACGGTTATAGGCTTGGGTTGCAAACAATGTCTTGATCCGGTCAATACCATTTATAGATTCTATAATGTCTATTGTCTGCGGAGTTAGTAGTCTCCTCCAGTCACCCTCGTTTGCGATTCTACACCTAACTTCTGTAGCTGACAACTCCTCTCTTCGATGCAGCTTTGGCTCGATGACTTCTATGAATCTTTCTTTAAAAAGGAGCCTTGTAAAGGAATCATTGGTAAAAACTACTGTGTATCTTGGAACCAACATGTCTAAGTGATGTGTCCACAAAGAATGTATATCCACATCTGGAATAGGAATCAAAAGTATCCTTCGAGCGTCGACGTCCTCTTCTGCGTTTAAGGAACTGTTAATCATTCGAATACGTTCACCAGCAGTGAAAGGGTGCCTTATTTCATGGCTCTTTTGAGCACTCCCTATGACTACTACTAATTCCTCAACATAATTTAACGCAAATTTAATGGCCGCCATATGCCCCAGATGAAAAGGCTGAAATCTACCAATAAATAGACCTGAGATTATCATTGCTGCAATAATTAGGAAAACACTAAAGTAATTTATTAGTTAGGTGTAATAGTAATAATGACAAAACTTAGAGTCTTCTAAACATAACTGAATGTAGAATCAGAAAAAATGCTGTGCAATTTCATGCTTCGAAAATTGTATTCGTTACCGATGGCTTTGCATTTGTTTCGTTGCTCCGGCTGAAAGCTGGGCTTGAAAAAGGGATATTAAATCTATATTCAGTTAGCCACGTGACAATAGTGATAAATTATCCAAATTTTATCGGATTTACGCGAATAGTGTTTTCGGGCATTATTTGGAATAATGTTAACAAGCACATTATTAAGAGCAATGTAGAAGCGCGCTGAATTGTATGCTTGTCGTACTCAAATTGAAAGACATAAGTAATCGTACATATTTTGTAATTTTGTTTGGATAGTAAAGGCTACTATGCAATTCTCGGCGTTCCCCAGAATGCAAACTTTCAAGAGATCAAACGGGCGTACAGAAGATTGGCTAGAAAATACCATCCAGATAGAAATAACTCGTCTTTAGCAGAGGACATGATTAAAAAGATAAACGCTTCTTTCGAAGTTCTCTCTGATAAGGACAAGAGAGTTGAATATGATTGTGTCGAAATTCAGAATGACCGATTCGCTAATCATGATGTTTCGTGTAGTCATGAGAATCATGGTGCTACGGAACAAGACCAACCAAGACCAACATCGGATTGTTATTACGAAAGTGATGCTGCAAAGAGGAGTATGAGCTATGAGAATAATCGTTATAGCATAGGAGGCAAATACAACGACCACAATAAAGCTAATAATGTTGGAATAGATAGGACCGTAACTGAGGTAGAGAAAGCTAGGGCAAACCTGCATATAACTGTCGAACCCTCTTTATGTATGGCATTCGGGGGCTGCGAAACTCTTGCTCCGAGCGTATTTGTAGTGGAAAAAAATAAAATGATAAATCCCAAGGCAAGAATAGCATCGGAAACTGGCGCAAACCTTGAAACTATACTAGCAGCAGCTCAGACTTGCCCGACTAAGGCGATCAAAATAGTGGATCGATATACCGGCGAACAGCTTTATCCATAGTTCGTTTCTATTCTTTGTGCGCCCCGAAAAAAGCCGCTGTTAGGCCAAGCATAACAGTTTAATGCATTTACATTCGCATTTATAGCAAAAAAAAGGAGAGGTTACAAAAGGCTCGTGCTTGAAGTGGGTTTTAGTCCGATCCTAGATGCGATTTCGTGCACGCACCTTCAATATGATCATAGATGAGAATTTAGACAGGGATAAGTCTTGTTTATAGTTGTCTTGATTATGCCTATTCAGAATAAATGAGGCTTCGCAGGTAAATCAGTATCAACATCGAAGCGACGCCTTACCTGTGGTTGTATCGGTATCCCGATTGCAAGCATAAACCAAGTAAATCATAATGAAGTATTAAATAGAGTTCAAGGATTATTAAGATAAAGGTATAACTCCTTCATTTAAGCTCGTATATCGCTATCGACAGTTTAAACAAAAGCCTTTCATCTGTCTGTTCCGCTACCGGAACGACAAATCTTTGTGCTTCTTGTTTATAACGCAACACTTTGTCCTTATGGGAAGAGTTCCTAAGAGATCGAATGTTATCAAGTTCATCAGCCAACTTTACGTATCTTACCGTTTCCGAAGCATTTGTGATGCTCTGGAAATGATCATTCAACAACTTTTCCCTTTGACCATATATTATTTTGGGTTTAGTTAGTACACGGACCATACTGTATACATAATCACCTGACTCTTTTCTAATATGATCTTCAGTTATACCCCTGGTCTGATCACCCTTTTCTATTACATCATGAAGTAGAGCAGCACACACCATATTCACATCGTATTTATGCAATTCCTCCGTAATGATAAGCGCTACTCTTAAAGGATGATTTATGTAAGGATCCGACCTATTTTCATCTCTAAATTGTCCTAGATGGGCCCTTGTTGCAATGCCAAAAGCTCTTGTCGTCTTTATAACATCCTCTAATGAATTTTCAAAAGGTCGTATTAGGTTAGCAAACCCTAACTTGGTAAAATCATTAAGCCTCCATTTCATCATGGTCTCTCCGATCATAGCGAATCCCCTTTATTTAGCAACTTCGTCTATGGATGGCTAGCTCAGTGCATACTTTTGTTAAGGCTACTTATTTTACTGGGGAAGTCGAGAATAGACCAAGCTACCTAAAGTGTGCTGATACCGATGAAGTCGAAATTCATTTTTGTACTATTGAGGCTGATATCGGTTGTTGGGAGCCTTGTTACTAAACTATCTCCGAGGTGTCGCTACTCTGGTCAGTAATATTCTCTTCTAATCCCAAAGATTCATTTGTCGTTGTCTCCTCGGGAGTACTGTCCGGTCGAGTAAACTGTTGTTCTCCCTCTTGCTCATCACTGAGGTTCCCACCTACCGAAGATATCGAGGATGAATTCTCCTGAGCCAAAAGCTGATTATCCTGTTCCAAAGACTGCACGACACGATTTCGCCGGCCACTTGTTCGCTGTGCTCTAGCCGATACTCTTTTTGGGCGTGCCACTGGTCTGTTTGTTTTCTTCACAGCTTTCTTCTTAAGAGGCTTCGATTTTCTTATAACTCTCGTTTGTTTTCCCTTTTTTCTTGTCTTTGATTTGGTTTTGCTTACCATATGCAGTAGCCTTTAGCCGCCACTAGTTCTTATATTAATCGGATACTGGACCATCTATCGCTTTAATTAATCCCTACCGTTAGGTGGACCCGTGAGATTACGTATTACTCATCATCGAAGACATTGCATGCATATTATCATGGCGGCTTTGAGATTCGACGGTTGCAATGGTCTTGTATTATTGTACTCTCTTTATAGTATACAAGATTTCTTTATTGATTGTAGATTTATTTCTAGTCACTGAAAACAGCGGTGTTAATCAGTAGTTACAAGGTACGGCGTGTAAAGCAGAAGTTGGTAATGTATTATGACTGAATTGAATCGGATATGATAAATAGAATTTGTGTAAAAAACTTTATCTTGTTATGTTATACTTGGCATGCTGGTTTTTGTCACTTTAGAAATGATCCCACTAAACGCAAAGTTTGTAATAAGGAACCAACCAAAAAGGTATACTTCTCCTGGTACTGTGCATGGCCCTTTGTGATTACCATTCTTGTCTAGCTGTGTGTCA
>DATFDI010000136.1:0-20559 GCA_035252175.1 Nitrososphaeraceae archaeon | reverse complement strand
TCCTGCCAATGCAACTAATACATCCTCTCCTCCGCCGCTACCAATAACCAGGGTATTATTATTATTGCTGGATATTTCATATGGGATATAATCCATGAAATTTTTTAGCCATTGAATATCAGCAATAGAACCATTCCATTTCAGCAATGGTGTTAGCGCATCAGCATCAATAAGGATCGAGCTTATCTTCCTAGACTTGGCATCTGTAATATTATGTCCAATGACATCAATTCTAGAGAAAGAGTTCCATTGAGCTGATAAGTGTCTATTGTTGAGAGGATCTGCGAGGTAAGAATTTAGCCCTTTATTTTCTCCTGGAGGTATTGCTAATACATTGAAGCCAAAATTTGCTCCAAGCAGCGCTGAGATTACAGAAAGGATAATGATTCCATATATCATCGATTTCTTCTCAACTGTGGCTAGGGCAATATGATTCGTTGGTTTACGATAAAGTAATAAACTAGCAATAATTGGAGTTGCTGTAACCAGTATACCGATAAATAGTACCAACGACTCCGCACCAAAGCCTTGAAGCAAATAATCAAGAATAAGTGTACCACCTGCTGCTCCCGCCAAATCAACAAAGTATAGCTTGGTAACTTCTTTTGGTATGGCAAGATAGATTAAAGCCATCGAGATTCCTGCAAAAAAGAATGGAATTGAAGCGACAAGAAAGAATAGATAAATAAAAGAGGTGCTCGGTGGGATCATATATCCTATCAAGAATAAAAATATTGGCAGAGAAATTCCAAATGTGATACTAGCTCTAAGTACTTTCGAAGGTAAGTTTTCTGCCCTTATCTTATTTCGTATAAGATGAATTCCTAGAGCTCCAATTCCAAGCCCAAAAAATGCTACAGAAATTGCCATAAAAGCGTAGTTATACCATAATATAATTGAAAACATTCGAGTAAGGGTAATTTCAAATAGTAATACACTCAACGACAGTGCAAAAAGTGTGACTAGAATGAAGATCAACGCATTAGGCGATCGAAAGCACATTTCAGACAAGGATGCTATGCATTCAATATAGGTGTTTGTAGATAATACCTATAGCAATCCTGAACTAGTTCAGATTAACAAAATATACAAACCATTCAAAGTCATTTGCCGTAGGAATTACCTTGCTATTGATTATAGATGTCTAAACTGTCGGTCGTTTATAGTTGCTAACAGAAACACATTATAGTAAAATTACATGAATTGATTGTATCACCGGGGTGTATAGATATGTTGAAAAATGAGTTATTTTTTGATGAGATCTCAAAGACAATATATCAACAACTAGTAGAAAGAGATTCATCAGTACTTTCTCGTGTTATGCTAAATATTGAAAGATTTGAGGTTGGACAGAGTTATGTTACCGCTAAAGTGCAAAACCGGTATGGCGAAAATGTCACCATTAACATACAAGGAGGAAGACCAGGAATAGAACTCCAAGCTAGTTTCTTTAAAATGAAAGAACAAAAAGAAGAGAGAAATGAAGAAGGAGGTCCATTATATGCCTATTTAGTAACAAAACTAATGCAAAACAGAAGAATATTTGCTAGGAGACTTCCGGTTGTTGGACAAAGAGAATGGTTGCTGATTTACGAGGATGCATTACTTGAACTGTCGGTGAAAGATGCATATGATGAATTAGAAATTGTGTTAATATAGCACGTGGCATTTGCCCAATAATTGTAATATACTGTACTCGATAATGAGTGGAAAATATAATTTAGCAAAGATCAATAAGTTGTAACGGCTAGTAATAAATACTCAAGATGAAATTATAGTATATGTAGATAAAGATATACCATAGGAAACAGTCTGTGGCAAAGTATACTAGGGACATGTAGAACAAAAAGGCCGATCTTGATGATTTATTGAGCTACTGCTGACAGCAGTTTAATCTCTCTAACGCAAATCTGCAGATTTTTCTGATATGTGCTTCTATCCACTGGTTGTAGGCATAAAGGTCCACGAATATGGCCTAATCAACAACTAAACAAATTACCTTATAGAATTATACAGTTTATAGAGTCCACCAGTACGTCTATCTGTGTATTTCCAGCTTGCAACGTGATTTTCAACTTCTTTAAACTTGGTCTTTATTTCTGGGTGCAATATATCATAAACATCTTTTCCTATTGTTATTTTATCCGGAGTAGTTAAGGAAGTTAGCTTTGCAGTTATACTCATGCAATATCCAAGAATGTCAATGAGAGAACTCCTATCATGTCCATATTGTACTATTACATTTTCGCCCTCGTCTATACCTATCTTAACACACAAATCTGGATAATCATACTGATTTAATATAGGATTGATGCCCTTTTTTATTACAGTTATCATTGAGTCTGCACATTGGACTGCTTTATCACATGCTAGTAATTTGTTGTAGCCAGAAGGGAAAAAAGCAATTATAGCATCACCTACATATTTTAATACATATCCCGAATAGTTCCTTACAATAGAAGTCATCTCATATGTAAATGCCCTAATTATAGTGACCATTTTATCAACAGGCAAGGTCATACTCATATTAGTTGAACCGACTAAATCTGCATACATAATGACAAGTGAAATTCTTGAGTTCACATAATTGAATAGAAAAGCTTGACTATCCTTTAATGATGGATCATATCTGTAATTACCTTTTAGTGCATTCTGCATTCTATTTTGGGTTTGCGATACCAGTGTTTCCGTGTCAACTACTAGCTCTCTCATACCAGACGAAGATGACGTACTATCAGAATGATCGTCTTCCATTAGAATATCTGTGTCATATTTGGTAAAAGTAGTTTCCTACATTGGTTAAACATTGAACCATGTGTCCATCTATTTCTACATATGCGTTTTGGATTAACCTCTAATGCAAAAAGAGCTATAAATTATTAGTAAAATTACTGATTAGTCTCAAAAAATTGTATTATAGTCACATGATTATAGTAATTAGCGCGATGTTACTAACTAATAAATAAATATTCATATATAATGACACCGACAATAACTAGCAAGGTTTGGAACAAACTGGTTATGATAACAGAAGTACTCCTTTCAGTTACGATAGCGAGAGTAACGCTAAGAATCAGGTGCAGTTATCATCTTCTTTTTCTAACCCTCTAGCCGAGCCCCTGTCGTTTTGGTATCAGTTTTATAAGCGGGTGAAACTATTTCCTTGGTGGATACGTTACAATATTGGAGTAGCGAAGGAAGCAGTTATCAAAGAAAAAATAATCGAATTGGGGACTGAAATGGGGCTGCAAGATAAATGGCTGGATAGAATAGTACGACATGCCGTATCAGAATTCTCAAAGAAAGGACTAGGATCGGATTACTATGGATATCATAATATAGATCATGAATTAGAAGCTGCTTACTTTACTTTACTTGCAGCCAATGGTCAAAATAAAAAGCATCAGGAGAAACAAGAGGATAGTAAATTCAGTCAAGAAGACATCAAATATCTATTCGTAGCCGCCCTTTTCCACGATTATGATCCGTTAAAGCAATCGGACAAACCACGCGAAGATGCTATAGAAGGTTTTATAAGAAACGATTGTAAGATAAGGAAGTTCATCGATGCTGTTGGAATTGATATTAACATTGTTATTGCGATAATACATAGAACAGCATATCCTTTCAGGGGAAAAACAGCATACGATGCTGAAAAAAGAATGCAGGAATTGTTCGAATATGCAGGTATAGATAAAAACGATACTAAAACAAGTAAACATTATAATGACTTAGGATGGTTCTTGTCCATTTCAGAACGTATAGCGGGTTATTCTTTGGGTGGTCTTGAACACTCTATGGAACTTGCACGTACAAATGCTCACGCACTTGGCTGGCATCCATCGCGAATACATGAGGAATCTGTCAAGTATTTCAGCATGCTTAAGGAGGAAAAAGAGATGTTTGAAAAGGTACTCTATAATGTACCCGCTCAATATCAGAAAAACTTTTTTGAAAATATAGCAGCATTTAAACAAGCATGGGTTAATGAGATTGACACAAGGAATTCAATTAGAAGAAATAAAATAACTCTCAAGCCAGTGGTAGAAAAGATAAGAGTTGATAACCATAAATATATTCTTGATACAAATATACTAGAAACGATTTTCAAATTACACAAGGAACTGCATCCTCCCATCGGAATCAAAAACGAACAAACATTTAAGAAATCTCTCAATAACAAAGATACAATCCTGATTACTCTTAGAGCTATAGATAGTGATAGGGATGAACAGATCGTTGGTTATGTAAAAGGAGGACAATTAGAGAACTACCGGCTTAGACGCGGTACGCATGATGATAACCTTGGAAAAAGGAACACCGCCTATATGGAGTGGATTAGTATCAAGCCAGGTTTTTGGGGTGAAACTGGCGGACATATTCTTAGGATAGAATTTCTCAAAGAATCAAAACGTAGGGGGTTTACGTACGTATCAAGTTACGTGCATCGTAATGTTCTTCAACATAGAATCGAGCGAGGAGAAAACATTGAAGTGGTACAGAGATATGATCCCGATAAACTTGACTATTACAGAGTCAACCTGACAAGTCTCGATTCCTCAATGCCTTTTTCCATGTCAGTGCCCTTGGTTCCATCTGATTCAGTACAACCCTCGGAGAGAAACAAAGAAGATGAAGTTCAAATAGACAAGAACTACCCCATCATTGATTAGGGTGATTCCATCCAAGATCTATTTAATACAATATCTTATTCACCGATAAGATACATACATAATACCAAAATAAAACAGGACATTCAGAAGCAAATAGAAAACATACTTAGAAATAATTCATCGAGGTCATATTCAAGAGAAGAGATAATAAATTTGATGTCCTCTCACAATTTTACTCAAAAAGAAATTGAAAGACATTCGGTGGAATGGAGGTGTGGAGTTCAACGAAAGGACCACAAGCGCCTGTATATTCATCGTGCAAAGCTGGCATCGTATACTTTCAATGGGGACGCACACCACACCTATCTGTGGAATGAAAACTGCTACTAGATATTGCTCCATTTTCCATAATATTACAAGTGAATTTAATTTATTAATCTATTACATTAATCATCGTAGAACATGCATAGTAGTCAATTAATATCTCATTATAACGAGTAAATTTTTATTTAATTTAATCAGTTAAGATGAAGGACATCTAGTATAACATCTTGCCAAATGATAATGTCTATATTCTAAAGATTCCCTTGTTAAATAACATGTTAGTTAGATTGGACCAGGCTTTTCTGGAGACTACTCAAAAATTAAAAAATCCATTTACGCCTGCAGATAAACAAAAATTAGCCGAAGATATTGGAATAAATTATAAGAAAATAATGTCCATAATATCTGCACAGGAACTTGCCAAAGACAATTCAAAGCCGACGATAATCGAACTTGGACAGATAGGTTCCAGATTTTTTGCACTCAACATTTATTACAACACGGATCAAAATAGAGAAGATGTACCACGGAATATCCAGCGATTACTCCCTACAATTTCACCAGTAAAGGTGGATGTGTTGGCAACAACTAGCGCACACCAGGTTCCAGATGATCCAAATGTAACTTATTTGAAGGTAGCTCAGATATATGACGATGGATCAACACATTCTAAATACCTAGACGACGTTCGTAAAGAAGACGAAGGAATTTCACCATATTGAAGTTCTCTGAATGCATCAATATAACAACAGATGTGAACGACAGATTTAAAATACATTTTACTTTAGGTTAGGAATATTACATGTATCAGTTACTCCTAGAATCGTTCTTGTTTAAGATAAAAAAATTTTTGCATACACAGAAGCCGAGCAAAATGATGAATATTTGAGACATTACAATTTGTTTCTATCTATAATGCATTTTACCGAAGTGCAAATTCCATTTTGAGAAGTACATTAGTATATACCGAAAATATGTCATTTGAAATAGATAGTGATCAGCTAAAGTTTGTATTTTGATATCATGTGCAGTTAATGCTGGTGATTGTCTAATAATTTATCAATATAACCTAAGATGATTGCCATATTGTGTAGGACTTTCGGTGTAGGAATTAGAATTAAAAATTAAAAATAAGACGATTACCTATATCTAGAAAAATTTCTCGTTCTTATTCAACTGACCAAAGACTAATAAAGAATATGGTAAGACGTTATTCTTGGAAAACCAAAGATATCGTAGAGGCGCTAATTTTTACTTGGACTTTTCTATTAAGGATATCTTCCGAAAGTCCTGATACAAGTATCTTGACATAAATTGACCATTTAATACCAAGATCATGTTGAATATGAAAACGACAGTACCCATCTCTTTCCTCTATATTATGTTGCATCCACGATACATTTAACCAAGTCCTCAAAATGTAGATGAAATCTTCAATACTATGACTTTCTCTCATGAACGTCAGTATGTTCTTGAATGTTTCTTTCTCGGTTCTTTGAGCAAGACTCGCTACCTGCTCCTCAGAAAGCTGATTTAGTACTTCCTTTAAGAAGGTTCTTGTCATCGGCAAGAGCCCAACTTTCCTCTCATACTTTTCCCATTGAATATGGTTTGCGAATATCTTTGCCACTAGCGAATTAAGGCTTATTTTATCCGAATCGGCTTCTTTTCGTAATCCATCTATAAGGTTTGAAGGAAGTCTAAATGTAATAGTTTCAGTATTAACCTTCTTTATCTGAGCATTACTCTCAGCTTTAACCATCTAAACAATTGGATTACTATTATATTTAAAAGACTATCTGTCTTGATTACTATATTGACGATCAGGCAATTTTTGCCATAGGGTATCAAAACCAATATCAAAAAATTTAATTTTAAAATCGAGTTGTGAGACATAGTGTAAGCACCAATAATAATAGTTTTAATATGTGTCATTCAAGGAATTATAAAGGAATCTTAAAATGTTATATGAAACTTATGTTATCCTAGTAGTCTATTATCATGGCTTTTAGATTCCATAAAGACATGATAAAACCTCTTTAATATTATGTCCTGTATTAATTATTTATAGATATATATGAAACACTCATATCATTGCTTGTCATGTGATAAAGACTTCATCGAGAAAGACATGGCAGAGGATCATAAAAAATTGACTGGTCACGAGATCATAGAAAGAGCATTAGAAAAATGATTGACTATGTGATTGCTAATTGTTATCTGCCAAACGGCTAGGTGGTTGCAATAATAACTACATATATTTCATTAGACTACAAATGGAGTATATGTGGTCCAGAATAAGTCTTTATTTATTCAAGTAAACAAAACTTTCATACTCCAATTGTACAGCCATGCTTAAGAGATTAGCGGCGAGTTCATTTTCCATTTCCCGTCTCATAGACTTGGCCAATCGTTGATAGAATTTTGCCTTAATCATTGGTATATCTTCAGGCTTAATTTGATTTCTCGCAAGTGCTATTTCAATTGCCTTGGAAAAGCCGTCACTATCAACCCTTGCCTTTATTCTGTTAAAATTACTCAGACCTATTCTAGTCCTTGAAGCTTGGTATTTCATAAAAGTTGGTATTCTGTATTTTGTTGGAATTGAAGAAGTATACTTGAAACAAGCTCCAAGAGCTGACATCCTTATCCAACAATGAAAGTCTTCTGATGCCCTTTCATTAGGGAAAGGACATCGATACGCTAATTGTATACGTACTGCTGTAGAAGATGTGATATTGGTAATCCCAGTTTCTGTGCCCATTTTCATCCAAATGTTATCTCCTTCTAGTGGGGATTGTACATGAGATTCCAAGATTTCTAGAATTGGTGATGAAATTTTTTCGACAGGTGCCGACATATTATTTTCATCTATTACCTCAAATGTTGAATAAACTACATCAACTTGAGGGTTGTCTAAGAAAATTTTTTTAACAACTTCTAATCTTCTTGGATGAGATATGTCATCCGAATCATTAAAAAGAATTATACTATGACCGCGCTCTAATGCCTTAAGTACGCCTAAATTTCTACATACTCCTTGGCCTACATTTTGCTCCAGTAAGAGAACTTCTATCTTCGGATAGTATTTTTGCTTTAAGATGTTTAGATATTCATTTGCCTCTTTACTGGGACGCATATCAACTACAATAATTGCGGACCAATCTTCATCAGTTTGTAGAAACAAGCCTTCAATTGTATCAGCAATTAATAGCTTTTTTCTACCTCGTTGTCCATATTCATTGGCATAATATGGGATTATAAATGCACTTGATAACTCCTTTTTATCGCTCCTTTTCATCATCTCAATACTCAACTTTTACCAAGGTTCGTAATTAATTAGTTTAATTGCAAACTAATTATAATTATCTATGAGGGGTTCGGCAGTAATTACATTTGGTTTCAAGAATTCAGCGCAAGGCATTCATAGCATGATATCTTGGTCAATGTCTTACTGCATTTATTATGCTCATTGACTCAAATATATTGAGTATTATCACACAAGGAGCAAAAATATTCTAAATCTTGCTGGCAAGTATATCATACCTCGAGTTGTATTCTTGGCAATATTTTAGGATAATTGCAATGGTTGTAAGCAGACGCAAATCTAATTGTCATAATATAGCATTTTTTCTCTATATACATATCATAAGCTGGTACTTGATTTCAGGTCACATATGTTCTACGGCAGTGGTTTTCTGAATGTCTGTTTGGTGGGAAGTTATCTATTATACGAGTAACCCTATGATGAAGTTAACATATGAGTCCAAAAGTGTCTGGAACCATGAATGCATTATGGCCGTATTTATATGAGGGTATATCGTGTATGATCCGTTAAGAAGGTGATCAATTTTAGCTTCCCAAATAAGGACGAACTGGAAAGAATCGGCAAGAAAGAGAGATTGAATCTTTTTAGACACTCCTTCGCAGCCAACCGATATGACAGATTGCTAATTCAGAAACAGCTGATCAAGTCCGCTTATGCCAAGGATGATATCATTCTGACTTACATACGATATCCTGTCCTTGCCAGTTACAATCTTTTAAGTTAGGGTGCGACTGTTCAAATGATCTAAGTAATGCATCACGAAAGTCCGTCTGTCTCTTAATTTTTTGAGCAATAGGATTTGGATACAAAGTTAACCAATAAAACGAAATCCCGACTATTAAGACAAGCAAAACCAGTGCAGTCACAATATTAATAAGATTTTGATTTATTTCCATTCGGGCAAAATAATAGCAGCAAAGAAACTAATAATACATTCGCTTCCAGAGAGGATAAGTAAGCACATTCTATTATGGCCTGATATATGCAATCATTGATCTTAATTTAATAGCACAGCAAGATCTGGGAACTAATATGTATTCTGGCTATTACCTAAAAGCCTGGGAAGAGGAGTCCCTGTTGATTTTTTCGAGAATATCTGCAATTGCTATTCTTACAGCCGTTATTCCTGTTCTAAATGGATAAGCTCCTGAACCCTGGTCAGTGATAGGATTTATCCATTCATAGAATGCATGTAAATGCGGATGCCCTTCTGAAGCAAGCTTTGCAAGTAAAATCTCACATTCGTTTACTTCGTTAAACCTACTTCTTGCTAACATCTCTATTCCGGTCGTCCAAGGCCAAAAAGTATGGTTATGATATTGATACGGTTTTAAAACCCATGGTCCAGTTCTTTTTAGCTCAGTTTCTGTTACGAGTGGCCATTTCTCCTTCCACGCTCTATTCCTGATGGCGTCAAGTGTACTAATCGCTCTTTTAAAGAGAGATGGATGAATCAACTTTTCTTCTTCGTCTTCCCTTTGCTCTTGTTGTTGATCATCCGTAATGTGTCTGTTGTTGACACGATGACGGTGATGAATTCCGAGGCTATCATTGATGGTATTTTGTGAAATTCCTATCAGGTAGAAAGATATATCTTGTGTAAGTATTCTATAGATATCAGACTTATGGGATTCTTGAATATCCATATAGCAGCCATCCTCCTCCGACCATAATTTTTGCTCCACTCCAAATATTGTTTTATTCGCCAAATGAATTAATCTGTCAGACTCTTTTCTTCTGCCAAGTTTAGATAGTAGCGAAGACAGATCACTTAACGCAAGTAACCAACACCCTTGACTGTAAACTATCTTGCCTGCTCTTAATGCTGTATCCATCCAGTCTTCATTATGGCTCTGCTCCAACAAACCATCGTTATCTATATCACGACTTTTCAGATGTTCTATAGCTTTGAGCATACGGGGTACCGCAAATTCAGCAACTTTCTTAGGGTCTGTTATCCCTACTTTTGATAATAGTGCTGAGACATAATCCGCAGAGTGCTCCGATGCTATTACACTTGAAGCTTCGGATGACGATAAGGCAGAAGAGGAGGAGGAAAAGGTATCATCATGTTGTTGTTTAATAGCTCTGGCCAAAATCCAAGAAGTTGTAGAAATTATCAACGCAGTAGAATCGATATCAGGATGAAGTCCATATACTTCGGAGAAACCAGCCTGATATATGGTTGTAGGAAGAGCTCCTTGAAACTCCTTTTCTTTCTCTTTTATTGCTACCTCTGCTGAAAATTTCATCTCTGGAGAACCTCGACCGTATACTATTTTCTCTTTATTAGGTTCTATTTGATGTGACCAAATCTGATATATATGCTGCATTACTCCATCAATATTCCCAGAAAGAAACCAATCCTTCAAGATATATGCAGCGTCTCTGCACCATATAGCCTGATAAATCCCACCAGGGTTTAGACCTTGAAGCACATGCTCATTTGTTTTTTGTAAAAATACATTTGCTCCAGTTAAAAAAGATTTCCAACAATCTGATGAAGAAGAGCCACCGTTTTCTTTGGACACGGCATAGAACTCAATGACAACTATAAATTTTTTACTAACAATGATTAACATTCTATGAGACGAGATTTTAAGGTTCATCTCGTGGAGTATCACGAATGTACATACTGACGCTAGAATATGACGGCCAGCAATATTATACTGTGTGCATAACTAAAATGAGTAGCGGATTTTTGTTGGGTGGATAATGGGACACCAACCTAACGTTTCGACCACTGAAATAAATAAATGTTGTGAAATATAACATTTACGAGGGTGTCTAATCCAAACATATTTGATCTTATTGTAATTGGAAGTGGATCGGGTCTAGATGTGGCAAATGCGGCATACAACGATGGTCTTAAAATTGCAGTCATAGAGAAAGATAAGATGGGTGGAACTTGTCTTAATAGAGGTTGCGTGCCTTCTAAATTACTCATACATAGTGCAGATATATCTGAAATTATTAAAAGTGCCCATCTTTTTGGAATAAAAGTTGATGGGTATTCAGTTGACTTTGAATCAATAGTTAATCGTGTCAACCATATAACAGACTATCAATCAAATGAAATTGAAAATGCATTTGTAAGTAGTCAAAACCTAAAACTCTTTTCGAAGAACTGCAAATTCGTAGGTGAAAGGACAATTAGTCTAAGCGAAGATGAAAACATCTACGGACAAAAAATAGTGATAGCTTCTGGTACTCGACCTAGAATTCCTAAAATTAGAGGTCTTCAAGGAAGTGGATACATAACAAGTGATGAAGCTTTGAGGCTTAGAAAACAACCTAAAGTACTCACCATCATAGGTGGGGGTTACATAGCTTGTGAATTGGCTCACTTTTTTGGAGCTCTTGGAACAAAGATCAATATAGTTCAACGAGATAATGTATTGATACCATCGGAAGATGAGGAGGTCTCTAAGAAATTTACACAAATATTCTCCAAAAAATATAATGTCAAGGTAGCCTCTGAAGTAGAATTCGTATCAAAGCGACATCCAAACAACCATGACGGTTATGGTAATGGCACAACTGGCATTGCCACTGTCAACCCTGAAACAGACGATGACGATAATATGTTTCACGTTTCAGTAAAAGACTCTTCTGGTAAATCAGCAGAACTATTGTCGGACGAGCTCTTGATCGCGGCAGGAAGAATTCCAAATTCAGATACTCTTGATTTAGAAAAGACTGGGGTAAAGGTTAACAGAAAGGGATTCATCATTACAGATAGGTATCTAGAGACCACTGCAAAAGGAATATTTGCATTGGGAGATGCTGTGGGTCGATATCTATTTAAACACAATGCTAATCATGAGGCCCAATATGTTTATAACAATATAATGCACCCCAATAGAAAGATCCCTGTAAATTACGCTGCTATGCCACATGCAATATTTAGCTCACCCCAAGTTGCAGGGGTTGGGTTTACTGAACAAGAAATAAAAGAACTGGAAGGAAATAGCAACCATAGACTTGATTATGTGAAATCTGTTTATCCTTACTTCAATACAGCAATGGGACTTGCGCTTGAAGATAGAGAGGGTTTTGTCAAATTTCTGGTCAATAAGAAGGATAGGAAAATATTGGGTTGTCATATAATTGGGAGTCAAGCTTCTATTCTCATCCACGAGGTACTCGTAGCTATGAGATTCAATGATGGTTTTGATGCAATAGACAATATTACACGAGCGGTTCATATTCATCCAGCACTGTCAGAAGTAGTTGCAAGAGCGGCTTATGACATTCTAAGAAAGATATAGAGCTTAATCTCTTATAATGCCCGCAAGGTAAGTACTAACTTACAATCAGCATGATTGAAAAGATACATAAATAGAACGACAGACTTGCGAGTTTTGTCCTATTGTCTTACGACTACGGAATAATCAGCGTGGGCACATAATGTATGTATTTTTAATATTTTTCTGAAGTGAAAATTGATCATGTAATCTTTAAACGAACGACCGTGCGGAAGACCTGATGAAAAGTGTTCGCATAATCACGGGGGATCAACCTACGTAGAAACAAATAACATTTGGTTCAGAGCCACAAATTGAAGTGCAGGAATACCTAGCAATACTTATTTAAATACACATGTCTAAAGTTCTTGCCTTTGTTCTTGCGTAACACTAGCCGTACTTCCATTCTGACTGAGCTAATCTCAATAGTTAGAATAATCGTAACTATTCCAAGGTGTTTTCATGACTGCTAAGCACATTCTATCACTAACTATTCCTATTAGCGGCTTCAATCTTTCACAAACGCCATTAGAAAAATTTGTGATCATTATCTTAATTAACAATTCACTAACTTTGTTAATCATTACCTAAATAATAATACCCAATAGAGAAATAACGAGACATCAATAATAATGGATGGAAGGCACATTATCCTTTTCCCTGTTCCACTTCCTTCCCGTCCAATCGATATAGAATACTCAGTCTAATAGAGATATTCATTGAACAGATATTTCACGTAAGAAAAACACTCTTCGGCATTAGTATTTCTGCAGTAATCGTGGCCCCTATAGCAATAGGGCTTTCAGTATACTTACTACGACATCCATCATTTATTGCGATTCTTGATATGGAAAATGACTTTGGGATTGTAGTTGGCTGCTAGGAGGTATTATTATCATCTCTTCCGTATGCTCGTAGTTGGTATAAGGCAATACCAATAGTTGGTTCATGGAATAGGATATGAGATCACATTAGAGAAAAGCATGAAAGAGATAGAATTATTGCATCACAGCATAGCGAAGATATAACAATTATAGATTAGCCTTCTGCTACCTCAAGAGGTTATCGAAAGTATATTTTATTTTTTATGCTGTGGATCTCGATACTGGATAAATCAACCTGTAGTACCTTTGCTGTTTTTCAGGTTGGCTCTTGCCTTACTTAGTAGCCGCAACACTAGTCCGAGCCAACTTCACTAGCATTTTCTTGCTTATTTAATGCATTTCTCCATATGTATCTTCCCACACGGTTGCATTTCTCCTGCTGCTACAAACAATCCTATATCATTATGATGTTAAGTTAGCTTTATGTATTTCAGCAACAAATAATCTACCTTAGCATGATGAAAACGAGTAGTTATGGCTGTTTGGTTGCCATATTTACCATCGTTTATATGTATGCAGTATTTTCTTCGCAAAACTACAATATAACCGAGGCTGCTGCGCAAATAGAATCCAATTCAACCTTTACAACGTGCATTAATGGAAAATGTGTCACAACAACTATGACTTGCGCAGTTAATCAACTATGCCATACTATTAGATCGAATGCATCTAATACAAATGATAACAATTCAACCAATGCGACCAATAACGGGAAAAATACACTACCTACGCCGTTCGACCAAGGAACAATCTGAGTCTGGGTTGTATTTGGATTTCTGGTATTTCTCATAGTGCAATGCCTATTTGCTTAATGCAGTCCATAGCTTGTATTCCTTGAACTTGTCATATTATGCCAGAATCTTGAAATCTCTGAGTTAATTGTACTAAGGCATGTAGCACATGTTAACCGATTTGTAACTGGTGTCTTCTCTTACAAGATGGTATCAATATAGTTGACACACCTCAACTATTATGTTAAATTGGTCTATAGTGTGAATATCTGAACTTTTCAAAACATCCAGTATCATTAACGATGTGACAACACTATGTCTTGATGCACTCATCTAAATTTCCTTTACCCTGCTCGCTTAAATATTGTACATTAGAGCTATTAGAAGCCTCGATACCTGCATTTCACGAATGATCTCTGCTTGACTTGTGCTCTTAATAAAACAGATGCGATATACAACTTTGCAGGTCCTTAAATCTTAGGTCAAACCAGTAGGCCGATGGAATACATTTGAGATAGATTTAACAGGTCAAGAATGTGACTTTACGTTAGACTGTGAAAAAGTAATACCAGAATTCACAGGCAATAGAAATACAGAAGGATATATTTGAATCCAAAATCGTGATTCAGATTCCGAAGTTTCGTTCAAGAATATCAGAACAAAGGAGGAACGTGTATGATAGTATTATCATAATCGTAGAAGGTAATCATTCATAACGTGACAAAGTATATGGCTCACTTCTGCTTATAATAGTAGTAGATATGCTTGAATGATATAGATGATCAACTTGAGCATTCACGTGCACATAATTATTTAGTAATTGAACGGCTACTTACCAAATTGGTGAAAAAGTGGGCTGCAGGTAAGGATATGGAAGACGCTATTATTGCAGCCAAAAACTGCAATACGAAAGGACAAAAAGCAATTTTGAATTACCTTGGCGAAGATAATACGCAAGAGGAAAGGATTAATCAAACAACTAAAGAATATTCCGACCTATTAGAGCGATTGCATACAGAACAAATTGATGGATGTATATCTGTTAAGCCTTCGCAACTTGGCTTGTGCATTAGCTATGAATTATGTTTGAAAAACCTAAAAGCTATTATCAATAGAGCGATGGAGTTTCGCATATTCGTATGGATTGATATGGAGTCTTCCAAGTATACAGACGATACATTAAACCTATACTTGGAGCTCTTTGCTCATTACCCAGAAACAGGAGTAGTTCTCCAGTCAGTACTCAGGCGTAGTGCAAGTGATCTGCTACACCTAATGGAAGTAAATGCGAAAGTGAGATTAGTCAAGGGAGCATATCACGAGC
Organism: Nitrososphaeraceae archaeon; assembly: GCA_035252175.1. Lineage (GTDB taxonomy): Archaea > Thermoproteota > Nitrososphaeria > Nitrososphaerales > Nitrososphaeraceae > JAFAQB01. The sequence goes on along the minus strand of DATFDI010000136.1, from coordinate 5,108 downwards.
ATGAAGGAATTGCATTTGTAGATCATGATGAGATTAATGCAAACTACATCAAATTATTGAAAATGCTATTTAGTCGTAATTATATGAACAATGACGGGGTTAATGACGCTCTTAAATTTGCAGTCGCAACTCATGACTCAAAGCTAATTGAAAATGCAATTAAACTATCAGAGATGGCCAAAATTGGTATAAAAAATTTCGAATTTGAATTTCTAAAGGGTATTAGAGATGAATTAAAGAGGGAGTTAGTTGAAGGAGGATTTAGTGTTGCAGAATATATACCTTATGGCGATCAATGGCTTCCATATTCAGTTAGAAGATTAAGTGAAAGAAAGAGAAACCTATTCTTATTGGCTCGATCTCTAATGCAGTCGTAAATACTTAGTATACATTAAGCCATATTATTACCAGAACTGCGAGGTTCTCTTCGTAAAAATTGCTGCAAAGCGCCTGCATTTTGTCTCTTTCCCATTGTTTCATCTAGTACTGTTCTTGGTTTTTGCTATAGTTGAGCTTAAACATGTGCCTATTTCATCGTGTGTTGCAGCTTTGAACTTACATAGATTGACCAATCCTCTCCAGTGAGAATTTTCCATGGTCGCTTCAAGTGCTCTAATTCTAATGCTAGCCTAGGACAACTATCGCAATTGTATCAGCAATGGCGAATTTGCGTTCTACGATGGAAGATGAAAGATTCGTTCGAAACTCTCTAATAATTATTGATTATGTTGATAAGAGCACGTATTACCTGATAGGCTAGCTATACATTAACATTAACAACAAAAAACACTACTCATTGTCTCCCAATCGCTCAAGGAATCTCTAAGTCCTTCCATCTTTGTTATCAAAAAAATTAGGATATCGGTATTGTTTTAGTGAAACACTTGACTGTAACAGTCTTTTACTTCAGCTAGCGTCAGATCACCATCTGCTGCAGCTCCAGATTGACACTTTGATAAGCTCTTCAAGTCCTTTGAAGAAATACTACTAGTGTCTCCTGTGGCTGCGTTGGGACCATTCGCATTTGTAGCTTTAGATTTTTCTTTGCCAGAATTATCTGAGCGCAATACTGCTGGAAGCTGGTTGTCACTATTATTGTTACCTTTGTTTCCTTTATCTAAAGAAACAGTTGGAACTGTGCCGTATTCATTTTCATTGTCTGCTTTTACTTTTTTTTCCTTCGTGGCAGCATACGCAGAGCCTACAAAACCACTTACTGCTATAAGGGATGAGGCTATCGCGATGGTAAACAGAGCCGCCATTATAGTTCTGTTAGTGAACATTACCTTCGATTGTAGCGTCGAGTTCTTAAGAAATATGAAAATAAGTAGTATCTATTAGACATGTAACATACCTATGGTGTATACCTCCTAAAGCTAGTAAGAACTAAATAACTACTAAGAATTAGCTTGTGCTAGTGTGGAGTGTAGGATATTGCTAGAGCATAAGCGTAACGAAACAGAATTGGTGCAATAAAGTTAAGCTAATAAAAAATATAATTCCGAGACACTATACTTAATGCTGCTTTAATTTATCTTCTGACGTCTTTATACTTTGGATAAACTCTTTAGAATGCATAACTAATCCATAATATCCCTTAACGTTATCAAGAGTAGATTCATACTTCTCTTTGCTGATCGATGTCGTAGCGTCAGAAATAAGAATTACGTCATATCCTCTATTGAATCCATCTCTTAAAGATGATTCTACACTAACTGCAGTATCGATTCCGCAGAAGATAAGTGTATCTACTTTTATACTTTTTAACCATACTTCTATTTCTGTATCTTGGAAGGCAGAATCCCTTCTCTTTATTACTATGTGGTCCATGTTAGAAGGCTTTAGTTCATCAATGATCCCGGCATCCCACGTACCTCTAATGCATATAGGCCTCTTCTTTATGCGCTCTTCCCTAGATTTTGGCAATATTTTGTGGGTCTTAGTTAAAAGATCTATCCCAGATGGTTCACGTACTGCCTGTGTATAAAAGATTGGAATTTTTAGCCTTCTACAAGTATTAACTAGGTATCTGACTTTGTCTATTACTTCTCTATAAATCGAAATTTCAATTCCTAAATCGTCATACGAGCCACCCCTGGAAGCAAAGCCATTTTGCATGTCTATTACTAGTAGGGCAGGGCTGACTTCATAATTCTCTATCTTCATGTTTCAAAATCTTGATTATAGAGTTTTCATTGTTACTGCAGCTATTAAATACTATACGTTATTACATATGAAAATATTTGACTGCGTGATCGGCTATTTAATATCTATATGAGCTCATCTCGGAGCATTTCGTTTATCAGCTACTGATATTTTTATATCCAATTTATTGATCAGTATCAAGATACGTGCCTGCAAAGTCAACCCACTCAATCTAAAATAGTCGTAGTATTTTGCAAGTATACGTGTTGATGTATAATACCAAATACTAACTCCCATAAAGTTATAAAACTCACCGCATTTGCTGTTTATACATAGATATCAGCTCTCTCACATCTGTAGCGTCCTCAGCACTTTTATCATCTCTTACCTTACCTGTAAATTTAGGGAACCTAAGTGCTAAGCCATAGTTTTGTCTGATTGAACCCATTGCAGCTGTATGAGAAGGACTTAGGGTTACCTCGGAAGCTATGACCTCAATTACTATCTTTGGTTCAAACCATATATCCATTTCCATTCTGGTATCAACTCTTGCGTGTTTATGCTTAATCTTATGCTTTTCTAAGGTTAGATAGAAGTCTTCTAAGTTCTTATCTGTAAAGCCAGTCCCTACCTTACAGGTGCTTCTAAATATGTCTGACACAGAATCATAGGCAGCGAGCAGAAGAGCTCCGTATTTTCCGACTCTACGTCCTCTCCCATAAAGTGCTCCTACTATAACTAAATCTAGCGTATCAGCGAGCTCACTTTGGTATTCTTTTTTTAATTTTATCCATGCATATTCTCTTGCTCCTGCTCTATAGATGCTATTTAATTGCTTTATCATAAGACCTTCACAGCCGTTTTGCATGGCACAAGTCATAAATTCGCTGATATGCTGTGGACTATTAACAATGGTCTGGGGGACCAATTTGATCTTATTATCAGTGACATAATCCTTGTTGTGTGAAGGCTGTTGTAGCACGATTTTTTCAATCAGCTCTCTTCTCTTACTGTAGGTCAGAGAAGTCTTTGGGTTCCCATTAATATATAGAATGTCAAACACATTTAAAATAACAGGATATTCTTCCATTGCCTCTTGTATTCCATGTTTTCTCCTTCTATGCATAAGCTCCTGGAATGGCAGAAATTCCAAAGTCTGAACATCAACTGCTACCACCTCGCCTTCCAGAATTATCTCTTCTATTGAATTAAGATATTTGCCTATTGCTTCTACAATATCTGGAAAGTGATTTGTAATCTTCTCAAGCCTCCTTGAAAAAAGTTCTATTCTTTCACTTCCTTTGTGTACCTGAATTCTTTCTCCATCTAGTTTATATTCTGCAGCAGCTATTCCAGTCATTCTGTCGAGAGCCTCTTCAGCTGTTCCCACCCTTTCTGCAAGCATGGGTCTAATAGGTTTGTATAGAGTTATTTGAAGTAATTTAACTGACTCAATACCTTTCGCAGCTAATATTTTTGCTATATTTCCTAGATCGCTAGTGACATTGTAAGCATTTTCCAAAATTGATCGATTTGATTTGCTATTAGTAAACGCAAGAGCCAATGCATCCATAACAGTGTAATCTGCTATCCCAAGACGAAGCTTACCCATGATCAGCTTTAAAACAAAGCGAGCTTCTCTAGCCGTTGAATCATTAAGAAGGCTGCTGACAAGTCTTATTTTTAGTTCTTGAGAACCTGGGCCTGTAGTACGTGCTATTTTGTCTAAAGTCAGATATACACGTTCTACCGTCATCTTCTCAGACGGAAAAAGAGCTATTTGGTTTTTGTTCTTTTTTGCTCTTAAAATTTTACCAGCCGCGTCTCCAAGATCGCCCGTTTCTCTGTAGGCTTCTGATAATGACCCTAAATCTAAACCGGTGATTGATTGTGTTAACGCGCGCAAAACCATTTTTTCCGCCAAACCAAGCTCTATCCCTTCATAGTCAGGATAAAGCCTTCCTTGAATCAAGTACACAATTTTATCAATGTCACTTGGGGGTGTTTTTTTCAAAAGAGAAACAAGGTGATCTGTAAGCAATAGCCTGCTAGTTGTTTGCTCCATTTTTTCAAATGTGTCTACTAAATCGGAAAAGTCCAATGTACCACCATTGTTTAGGTTTCTAATATTATAGTTTAGATAAGGTAACCATGGTTTAAGAGGAGTAAGCCGGAGATCACATTATGCCTGATGATGCTGCTAAAGTTGCACTGTCTTTGATTAGTTCGACACCTTTGTCTTATTTTTGGATGTCTAGGACGTGCACTAGAAGAGACGAATCCAATAGAATATTAAATGAACAAGATCACGCCGACCTTAAAGAAGATTTTGATGGTATGATCTTGAAAAGACAACACAAAAGCTCTCAAATGTAAACATCATTGATAGGCATTATGCATTAATTTTTATTTTGAAACATTATTTTATAATGAAAAATTTTACCTTTGGGAGTGTATTCTTAATTGAAGCGTGATATTTACAAAGCATATTTGGACCTAGCTTTAAACTCTAACTCCACTCCTAGTGTAGAATCGTAAATAAACGTAAACTATTTGTTGGGCATAACAGGGAAACTAGAGATTTCATTATACACTGAGGGCAACTTAGTTCATTTAGTAATTTGTTCTTATCAAAATAGGTTGCAGCCCAATGATACGTATTGCAAACCATGAATATAGATATCGATTGGGAACGATTATGCTTATTAGCAATTGAGATAGTTTCCTAGCTTCCATAAGATAGTACTCAGTAATATTTGTTGCAATTTTATTATCTCGTTACCAATAATTATTGAATCTTTCATAAAACAATTAATGTCTAATTACCTTTATATAGTTAATAACGTGGTTACCATCTAGTAACTTACTATCTGATAGGTTACTATCATATTTATATATAATTACCACGATATAGTTACCTATGGTAAGTTATCTAAGCATGGTTTCCAAGTTGGATAAAGATA
>DATFDI010000135.1:0-2492 GCA_035252175.1 Nitrososphaeraceae archaeon | reverse complement strand
AGAATACGGAAAAGGAACAAACAATGAAATAGCTAAGCTGATGCCAAGCGATATACCAATCCACATCAATTGCTGCAGTAGGAAATCCTTGTTGTTACTCAATGCTCACCCACATCATCATCATCATCTTCTTCTTCTTTTGTATGTATTAATTTATATTCACTGTGATTTAAATACGTTCGAGCTCAATCCTACCTTCAATAAGCCTTCGTAAAAGCACGACCTTTAGCACTTTAATATGCTCTTGCGATGAATACAAATTTCTTAGCCTGTTTCCTACAATATATACAGGCCGACAAATCAGGTGCCTCTTGGACTTCAAAAGGTATTACTCTGATATCTGCGCCTGTTTCCTCCTTTATCCTGCACTCACATCCTGGATCCCCACACCAACCTGTCAGAATGAATCCAGATTTCTCTCCTAGAACAGACTTCAAAACATTATAATTTGAAGTTAGAGTTATATTTGCATGTAGTTGCTTTCTAGCTCGAATGAGCAAGCTATCTTGAATCTGGTTCAAAATCAAAATAACATGTTCAGTAATTTTGATCTGTTCTATAAACGATTTTTCGCCTGTATCTCTCCTAACAATTTCTGCCTGGTTATTTTCAATATCTCTTGGTCCAATATTGATCCTAAGAGGAACACCTTTTGTTTCCCACTCATTAAATTTCCAACCTGCGGTATACTCTTCTCGATCATCCACATAAACTCTAATCTCGGATTTTTGCAGCTTGTCAGCAAGCTGATTAGCTTTTGATTTAACCAATTTTGCATCTTTATCTTTGAATATCGGGATAATGATGACCTGAATGGGGGCGATCCGGGGAGGAAGAATGAGACCTTTGTCGTCTCCATGCACCATTATCAAAGCTCCTATCAGCCGCCAAGATATACCCCACGAGGTTTGCCATGCATAATGCTGTGCGCCGTCCTTTCCTAGAAATTTTATTTCAAATGGCTTTGAAAAATTTTGTCCTAAATGATGTGACGTGGCTAGCTGCAATGCCTTTCCGTCAGGCATCAATCCTTCTAATGTCATTGTATATTTTGCACCTACGAATCTTTCCTTATCTGTTTTAAAACCTGCTATTGGCGGAATGGCTAAGTAATTTTCTAACAGATCATGGTAAATTTCCAAGATTAACCTTACCTCATCTTCTGCTTCTTGTTCTGTGGCATGAACCGTATGTCCTTCTTGCCATAAGAATTCCGATGTTCTAACAAATGGCTTTGTCGCCTTTATCTCTGCACGTAGAGCGGAATTCCAGAAGTTAATTTTCATAGGTAGGTCGCGATAACTAGTTATCCATTTGGAGTATACAGTATAGGCAAGCGTTTCAGAAGTCGGACGTAAAGCAAGCTTCTCAGCTAGTTTGTTATTCCCTGCCATAGTAACCCAGAATACCTCAGAGTTGAATCCTTGGAAATGTTCTTCTTCGCGCCTAAGAAGGTTCTCAGGAATTAAAAGAGGCAAAAAACTATTCTGATGACCTGTTGCTTTAAACTGCTTATCTAAAATAGTTTTTATTGATTCCCATATGCTATAGCCATAGGGACGTAATACCATAAGTCCCTTTACAGGGGCGTAGTCAGCAAGTTGTGTTTTTAAAACCACCTGTGTATACCATTCGCTAAAATTAGTATCCTTTTTTTCAGTGATTCCAATATCTTTAACAGAACTCAATACTGTTCACAGGCAGAAGTATCCTCTATAGAGGTTCACCCCTGCAATAAACTTTGCCTGTTATCCTACTATGAAAATTTCGACAGACATAACATTGAACGAATCCTACCTCGTTATTCAGCACAGGGCAGTCTACTGCCTCCATTTTCATACGCTTGAGCATCTTTGGACTTATACCCTTCAATTTTAATTTACCTTTTTCATCCATTATGCCCACGCTCTGTAACTCTTGCTTAGCTTCGTTTGAAACTTTTATTGATTTTTCTACCTGCTTAATAGGAACTAGGTATTTGATATCTGGGCTCTCGCTCATCTATACCAACATACTGCAATAGCGGTATATATAGCGATATTCATACTCCGCGGAATGGATATCGATAGCTTCAAAAGCTAAATATGCCATTATCTTTTTCACATTGTCACTTTGACATATGCCTTTAGTTACCTGACATGAGTTAGAAGGTCCAACACTTTAACAGCATCATATTTAATTTACTTTTCTCCATTGGTCTGCAATATATGTTAATCAGCTTGGATACCGCGGAGTATTTAGCATTCATGGCAGAAAGCATAACGACTCTAGAAGATCGAACCAGATAAAGACGAGAGAACTGCAACAAAGTTCGCTGACCGCGATCTTCTCGTTGCAAAGCAATCGTACATGTAGTCAGTGTTTTGTAAATAGATTGTCGTCATACTTTATCTACTAAGCTTTTATCAAGAAAAACGTAAGCATCAAACAGGGAAGTAAACAAAATACAAGTGATTACTTATGATGGTGGTATGCATATTATTATTGAGTTG
>DATFDI010000134.1:0-4512 GCA_035252175.1 Nitrososphaeraceae archaeon | reverse complement strand
CAACTCAATAATAATATGCATACCACCATCATAAGTAATCACTTGTATTTTGTTTACTTCCCTGTTTGATGCTTACGTTTTTCTTGATAAAAGCTTAGTAGATAAAGTATGACGACAATCTATTTACAAAACACTGACTACGTATATTGCTTGACGATGAATACAAATGATACGTCGTGACAAAATAGTAATTAATTTGTGTCGTCTTCAAAAACATGTATCAAATTCATAGGAATCTTCTTTCAGAAATTGTATATATTTAGATTTAACTATTATCCTTTTCCCTTGTCAGAATATTATTCATGGATGTCTGATAAGATATATTAAATATATTATACAACTGCAGTATACTAGAGGGTCATTTTTAGTTTTCTATAATCTTAAGAGAAGATCTATATGTATGTGCTATAATATGTAAATGACAAAACTCATAATACGAAAATAAAATTCATTTACTATAATACTTAACGGTGTTGTTTTTATTTTTATTGTTCTGATTTAGTAGTGTGGAAAATAGAAGCGAAATTGAGTTAATCGCGCTTATCATACGAACGGCTTTTTATGGTGCAACTATCACAAAAATGATGTATAGGTTATGCATGTCTCATAATCAGTTAAGTGATTATCTCTTAATTTTACGTGAAAACGATATGTTATTACAGCATAGTTATGAAGAGCGAACCTTTATAGCAACAGATAAAGGTAAATATTTTTTACAGATATACACAGAATTAAATGAATTATCTACTACTGTAGTATGGAAACGAAATATTATCGCCAATTCTTATCATGCATTGTTAACAAACATGCGTATTACTAGATACACAATTTATCGCATTCGTTACTTATTAAGTTCAATTCGATCTAGTTTAGAAGGATTGATTGATTAATTATTGCAATATAGTAGAATTAAGAGATGTAAATATGTTTCAAGTGAGACTAAAGAAAAGTACACATTTATCGTAAGATTAATCTGTAACGTTGAAATTAAATTATATATAATATTAAAATAGTTAATGATTACTTGAAAGTTCATACTATTCAATCTATTGAACTAAAGGATCTGTGTTGTAATTGTTAGATATCAGCATATTTTTAATCATGATTGGTATAGGCGCAGGTGCAATTGGGTCCATTACTGGGGTTGGTGGTGGCATACTTATTACTCCTGCTCTAACATTTATTGGATTCATGCCGACTCATGCGGCTAGTACAAGTCTAATTGCAGTAACTTCTACTAGTGTATCTTCTACCATGGCGTATTCAAAACAAAAACGTATTGATTATGCAACAGGAATAAAAATGGCTGTGTTATCTATCCCTGGTGCTATTATAGGAGCATTACTCTCGAATGAAGTTCCGACTGAAAATTTCAAGGCATACTTCGCTATTATTTTGATTGCTGCTGGAATATACATTGCATACAAGAATTCCATTGTAAAAGAACAGTCTACTAAGAAGTCACAATCAATAGTATTTGATCTTTTATTTTATGTTGGATCATTTGCTGCAGGAATCGTATCTAGTCTCTTCGGTATAGGAGGTGGAATAATCTTTGTTCCTCTGATGATTTTGCTACTCCGAATGAATATGCTCAGGGCTGGCCCAACTTCACAGTTGACACTACTAATAAGTTCTACTGCCGGCATATTGACACATGCTATACTTGGTCATCCAGATTATGTGCATGGATCATTTCTTGCTATGGGTGCCTTTGTGGGAGGCCAGGTTGGGGCAAGATTTTCGCATCGTATCGAAGAAAGAATGTTGCAAAAATTGCTTTCAATAATACTCGTAGGAGCAGCCATAAGACTGCTTTTCGATTTTATAAACAAGAAATGAATTGATCAAGGCTTGTGTATTAAGATATAAGATAATTTAACATAATTTCATAAGCTAAATCAAATATGAGTGTTGTTTTTTAAGACGAAATGATAGAATCTCTGAAGTCACGTGGTTTACTTGATCTTATAATTACAAGTATTTTCAAAATTAGATTTGCGAAATAAGTGAGATGAAGTCGTCCAGTGCTTCTCTGTCATGTTCATAGTATCTATATTTGTATCACATATATTACAACGGAGTTTTTCTTACAACCTTAGTGATATATATTCACACTAATATATTTTCTATAGATGTAACTAATTTGGATTTAAGAAGAGAACTTTAACATAGTGCTTACAAACACCGACAAAATATATTTTTATTAAAATAACCTTGTCGACTAAATAATAATTTCTTCGATTCACCTGAACTGAAATCAATGATGGTTATTTTAATCGTGTAGTGAATATCCCATACATTGAATGTTGCTACAAAACGGTTACATTAGTCACCTACCTGTCATGGAGACGCAGATTACAGTGAGCGGTAGGTGCATTCTCTTATACAGAGGGAGCTAGACACATAGAAGAAAATGCAAGTTCGTTTATAAAGAGTGGACAACTTATCCTGTCTGTACTAATAAAAACATTCAAAAACCACTGGTTCTTAAAATCACATAATCAGCAGTAATTAGGTGAATAGTTGGTTATGAATTTGACAAAGAAGGAGTTAAAACGAAAGGAAAATCAAGAGCGCTTAGCTAGCGCGATAGCCAATCTAGATACAATAACTAAGAATAACAATATTCAGAGAAATATCAGAAATATGGTAAAGGAGGTTCTTAACATATTAAAGGATGAGAAGGGCGGTAGCATATCTGTCAGAGCCGCAAATGCTATAAGTATGTTAGACAGTGTTACACAGAATCCACAAATGCAGTCACATATTAGGACTATGCTGTGGCAGGTGGTTTCAACCTTGGAAAGTATAAGAGAATAATGGAACTTTATGTCTACCTCTGGTTTTTCACAGGTTTTAACGGCGGAGGAAGTTTCTCAAGTTTATGAGTGGGGTTAGCAAGATAATGCCTTGATGCTCCTTCACCACTAAGCACAATATTACAATTAGTGCATCTATATCTTATTGCCAATTCTCTGTCCTAATTTTATAATCTAAACATGCCTAAAAAGGCTGTGGAAATAATATAAGCAATTATTACCCTAATCTAATAATGAGTCATACAAAGTATCATTACTCTTTTTATAGGTGTCATGCTAACTGCAATATCAATGGCTTGATATCTAATATTTCTTTCAAACAGTGAGATATAGATAAGTTAACTACAATTTAAATAAGATCTATCTGAAAATTATCTTCAAAGTCAATATTTAATATTAACTGTTAACTGTTGAAAGTCTCCAAAACTGTTCATATCCACAATTCATACAATAGAATTTTGATTGGAGAGTCTCCCATGCCCATTACCAACTCCTCCTCCAAACATACTATTGTTCAAATTGCCACCACCTAATGATGAGCTCATCGATTTATGCAAGTCTTTGATTCCCTGACATTCCTTGTCTTCAATGCAATATGCGTTCTGGCTGCACTTGTGCAAAGTAGACAAGCAAAGCAATATCAAATGATAATGGAAATGGCACTATAATTGGTTTGAATTTGTTTATTCTTATTATTGTTATTACTATTACTACTAAAACTATTTCTCATTTGCTTGCAATCACGCCCCTCTGCTATCAACTGCGTAAAATTAATTTAATAAAAAATATAGTGTACAATGCAATCATTTGAGTCACAATGCGGCTAGATCCCAATAACAAAGTTATGAAATTGCAAAAGAAATGCTTAGGAAGAAAAGATAGTCAGATAGAAAATGATGCACATTTGATTTAAGTAATGTATTCGAGTCATAATTCCAAGGTGACAGCAGACAGCAAATCGTGTTTTCATTGATATTATAAAAGATGTGGTATATATTACGGTATATTATTATTTCCTAACCCTCTAAAAATGCAATTTCTGACAGAGGTTTTCTTTCTCTTGGTAAGTATGCTTTTGTCTTAAACTTTCAGGTAATACTTCATGAATATCTTGATCTATAGCTCTTGATTCTAGATAAAGATCATAAAGCGTATTTAACAATAAAAAAGACAGACTTTTATCGATATATAGAAAAATAGGCCAATTAGCTACCTTTTTTCTTGATCTTTTGAGATTTGGTTTTGGGCGACATTTTACTAGGTTCAGATCGGTTTACACTTTGTTTTTTTATTTTGGATTCAGTGTTGGCGGTAGCGGTAGAAGCTATTATTTGTTCAGGACGTTCGTCAGCTGCAGTTATTAGGTGTGGCTCGTTTTTTGATCCGTTGTCAGCATCATTAGTAGAGGCAGCGATTATTTCTGGCAGTTGCGGCTCTTGCGATGACGGCAACTCAGGTTCTTTGACAACTCCTAATTGTTGTTGCTTTTCTCCTATTAGCAAGTGCTTTTCGGTTGTTGTACCATCATTGGTAATGCCAACAACTGGTTTTTGTATTGAGTCTTTTAACTTGGCGGCCAAATCTCTTCTTGCTATTATAAGATTTCGCTGTTGCTCAATTAGCTTTAAAAATCCTGTGTAGATCTCTTCTTGTTCTTGATATGTTTTTGCTTTGATCTCATATAAAATAT
>DATFDI010000133.1:0-18934 GCA_035252175.1 Nitrososphaeraceae archaeon | reverse complement strand
GCGATTATAGCAGTTGGCCCCTTTACAGTATATGATGCGCATCAAGACGTTATGAATGGCTACAATCTACTGCGGCCTGTGACTCATACCTTATAGAATCATTGTAGCATTCACTATTTTTTGATTTCTAGTTTCGTCGAGCTTGTAGAATCTTACCATTCTAGCATTCACTGCTTATTTCTTCTCGCTTTCTCTTGGCCTTCGAAATCTTGAAAAGTACAGATATTAGTTTTTTTGCTGTGGTATAAGAAATCAACAGGATAACACTGAAAATATTGTTGGCGATATATTCAATAAATTCAGGTCCAAATATGGCGAGGCGGATGTGAAAATAGTATTATTCGAAAGCTGATGTAGCAGTTGAAGCCCCCTCCGTTCAGAACTCTACGCCGTATATATATAAATTTGCAATACTGTTGAATAGGACAAGTGATACCGCTCTTTGAAGGAATAGAACTCCGCCAATCCAGTTATCCTGATTATCAATCTACGCCCAAGTCGAAGCAACTATAAACCTGATTTTTATTAGAGATGTATCATTGTACATGCATAGTATGAGTGACGAAACAAAAAGAGAAGAAACTAGGGAAGAAACTCATGAAGTAGAAGACACTGAGCAAGACGAGTTAGAAGACGAAGATGACTACGAGGATGATGAACCCGATCAGAATATATAAATCAATATATTTACTTCTATTTCTGAAAGGATAAACTTCGAAGCCAGTCTAAACGCATATAGGGTCAGATCTGACTCAGTAGCTATAGTGGGACTTCCTAAGTTAAGTAGTATGTGATGTATTTATATAAGTAGGAAAATAGATGGAATCCTCAACTACTCAGAAGGTTGCTATTGTCACAGGCAGCTCAACTGGAATTGGATATCAAACATCTTTAGAATTAGCAAGGAATGGCTTCCTTACCTATGCTACGATGAGAAATCTTAACAAAGCTGAAAATATAACATCGGTAGCAACTAAAGAAGACTTGCCTTTACATGTTAAACAGCTGGACGTTACAGATGATGCATCAGTTAAGAATGCAATAGAAGCAATATTGTCAGAAACAGGCGAGAGAATAGACGTTCTAGTAAATAATGCGGGGTATGGACTTAATGGTGCATTTGAAGATCTTGCAATGGAGGAGATAAAAGCACAGTACGAAACCAATGTATTTGGACTCATAAGAGTAACTCAAGCAGTTCTTCCAACTATGAGAAGACAGAAATCAGGAACGATTGTAAATATTAGCTCAGGTGCTGGAAGATTTGGTTTTCCTAGTGGGTCTGCATATGTTAGCACAAAATTTGCAGTTGAAGGATTAAGTGAATCCATCTCCTATGAGTTAGAACCGTTTGGAATAAAAGTAGTCATAGTGGAACCAGGAGTCATTAGAACAAATTTTGGTAATGGCCTAGTAGTAGCCAAGAAGTCTCAAGACCCAAAATCCCCTTATTCTCAGAAGATGCAAAAAATAGCCAATTCCTTTGAAGAGCTAATGAAAAACTCGTCTTCTCCTGAGCTTGTAGCAAATGTAGTACTCAAAGCCGTCAAAGATGAAAGCCCTAATCTTAGGTATTTAGCTGGGAATGATGTAGAACAATGGTTGGGAGCTAAAAGAAACATGTCCGATGAGGAATTCTATAAAATGATGAGTCAAAATTTCACATAGTGCGTTCCAAAAAAGTTAGAGATAAAGCTTCCATCTGCGGGAGGATCTCCATTACTTACACATGCGTTTCATATATGCTAAATGCCCATTTTTTTTCGTCGTTTCTCATTAAAAAACGTGCTACTACTCAACTTATTAGATAACGGAGATTTTCCGGAGGATGTGGTTGACAATAATATATAAAGATTTGAACTCAGCCGATTTGGTCTAGATTAAGTATTATTTATTGATACTCATATGAGTATGTAAGTAACCTGCTTTACTATGGATCTCAATAAGACGTTATTCTCAAAATCGAGATTCAATGTCCTCCTTCGAATGAAAGAGTAGGTCAGATGATTTAGTTGAAAATGATAAGGGCTAAACAAAATACCAATGTAAATATTATGAAACCAAATAATTGGCTCGTATATTCCTTTTATATTAAGGTAAACGAGATAGATCTACCTTGGGCACATATGCAGAGCGGACAACACCTACACAAATAATCCATGGTGAAAAGAACGTAGTAAATACATTACTGCAGACTATTTCGAATGCAAAATATAAGATTGACGCATGTGTAGATTACACACGGCCGTATTTAGCCATCCATATTAAAGAGCTAAGAGAAGTCCTTCTTACTGCAAAGAAAAGAGGCATAAAGGTGAGATACCTTACTGAAATTAACAAAGACAACCTTTACTATTGCAAGCAATTATTGACCATCGTTGATGAACTACGTCATTTAGGCGGCATTAAAGGGAATTTTTACGTGACCGATCAAGAATATGCCGCTCCTGCCACATCACACGAAAAAGGCAGATCTGCAGAGATGATGATTTATAGCCACCTAAAAGAAGTTGTAGAACATCAGCATTATCTATTTGAGAGTGTTTGGAACACATCAATTTCTGCCGACAGAAAAATAAAAGAAATTGAAAGTGAAGACAATATTGTATTAGGTATAACACAAGTCATTGACAGCCCACTACGTACCCAAGAGCTATTCCTTGATCTGATTAAGTCTGCAAAACATGAGGTACTATTACTTATGCCCACTGTCAACGCGTTTATACGTGAATATAATATGGGCGCAATACGATTACTAAAAGAATTAGCCTATAGTTATGTTAGACAGCCCCAAAAAGCATCATCGGCTTCAGCCTCAAAGCGAAAAAATATTCAAGAGCCAACAACCAGAAAAGGGCGCATGAGCATTAGAATTATTACTCCAACTAATGATACTATAAACAAAATAATCAATAATATGAACCTGATCACATTGTCAAATTTGCCGATAGAAAGAGCAAATGAAGAACATACTATCTTTTCTTTTCCTACTCTTCATGACGTTGACAAAAGCAATAATTCTATTCTTCAAATAAGACATCTAGAATCATTGCCAAAGTACAATGTAACAACAGCAACGATATTGGTAGTTGATAGAAAAGCCTCATTAGTTTTTGAAAAGATAGATGACACCAAGGAAAATTTTGTGGAAGCGGTTGGACTATCAACATTTTCAACAAGTGAACCAACAATAATGTCATACGTATCTATATTTGAGAACTTTTGGAATCAAGTAGACTTGTACGAAAAGCTTAAGGAACACGATAAATTGCAAAAGGAATTCATAAATATTGCTAGTCATGAGTTGAGAACCCCTACTCAAGCAATTCTAGGATATTCAACATTAGTACGACGTCATCCTGAGATGAGGGAGGAGATGTTGAACTATATAGAAAGAAATGCATTTAGGCTCCAAGCCCTCATAAGCAATATTTTGGATGTCTCAAGAATTGAGAGCAGGACTTTAAGACTAAATAAAGAGAAGTTTGACATCAATGAAAAAATAAGAAATGTTATAGATGACATAGAATCAAAAACAGAAGAAGAGGACGACGAAATAAAGATAATATTCAATGAACAAGAAGCGAAGCCTATTATTATAGAGGCAGATAAACTAAAAATCTATGAAGTCGTGTCCAATCTATTAGTTAATGCTGTAAAGTTTACAAAGAAAAAGCGTGTCAATGACGTAAGCAATATGAAGAGTAATGGCAGTAATATTGGATACATAGATTATAATATATCAGTCTCTACCTCGGTAGAATCTGATCAATCATACAACAAAGATAATACTAATGATATATCACACTGGGGAACAAGAGGTGAAGCCGTTATCAGCATTAAAGACAGAGGCACTGGTATTGATCCGGATGTACAAGGTAAACTATTTTCTAAATTTGTTACAAAATCAGATACAGGATCAGGATTAGGGCTTTACATTTCCAAAGGTATTGTTGAAGCTCATGGTGGCAAAATCTATGCTGAGAATAATAGTGATGGGAATGGTGCCACCTTTACATTTAGACTTCCTGTTTCAAAATATTAGCCCGGCTTAAGGCACTTCCGACTGCGGGTGATGGATCATAAAAATGAGTCAAAATTTTGTAATTTAGTTGATAATATTGCTCCAGCACATACTTTGAAATTCGTGCTATTGAAACATTGCATTATGAATTTACTTATTTACCTGCTCAATACATGATGGCTATCTCAAGTTATTTCCTTTGCCGAAGATGAAGATGAACAGACGGGCTGTAAAATGTCTCGCCAGCATAATAGTAAGCAAGTTTTGAATTGAAGCCACCATACCATCTGCTTCCTATTCAACCGATATGTCAAGAGAAATTATGACTTACCTCAACCAGAGGTCAGTACTAGAGTCTCATATAATTTTTCGGTACATACAAGCAGGGACTAGAAAAAATGGAAATTGTTATTAGTGTTATCATTGCCGTCATTATTATACTCCTTTGGTTATACCCATTCCACTTGGGTGTTGATGCAATATACGATATTGTTCTAACTCTTTTGAACTTGGCTTCCTTATTATTGTACTTATAAAGTTATAGATAAATACAAGCTGAGAAATTCCTATAGTTAAACCAAAAAACAAAAGCCAAGGCAGAGCCCAGTGAAATGAATCCGGCATATCAGCTTCTCTTCGAATTGCACCTTCCATGCCTAGTACCGTAAATAGAAGCGCCAAACCAAATCCACCAAAGATTGTAAGCCAAAAATGAATTTCACCTAGATTTTTACTCATGTGTTTTTTGGTCAGGTCTGGAAGTACAGCGTAGATTACACCAAAAGCCATAAGAAGTGGACCTAGCAAGAGCATTAGATGAATATGGCCTGGCATTGACATTGTATTGTGCAAATATACGTCCGTGCCCCACAATGCTAACTGACTTCCTTGAAAACCACCAAAAGCCCATCCTGCTATACCAGCATAGAAGAACCTTGTAGTGATATTCCACGTGATTTTGGAGCGCCAGATAAACAATAATGCAGTAAATATAGTTAAAGCGGAAGGCCATACAATACCCAAAGACGCGGTTTGCGCCACCATCTGAAGCCAAATCGGATTTGGAATATCCATAAATACATGGTGCGAAAATACCAGTACGGAAAACGTAAAGTAAAACGGCCATGGACGATAATTCCATTTATTAAAAGTAACTCTTTCTTTACTATACCTTGGAATAAAAAAGTACATTCCACCTAGGAATATCAATAGGGGAAAGTATACAATAGGATGCCCAAAGAACCACCATGCATCCTTTGTTAACAGCCAGTTAGAAGCCGCAATAGGATTCTGAATAGCCAAGAACCCATTAGCCAGCTGTACAAATAATCCAGGGTTGGCAACTATTTGGACCATCGCTGTTACAAATGAAGCTACTAGCAATATTGGTACCGCAGGTGTTACCTGTCTCCATTTCTTTGTAAACCAGCCATTAATTCCAAGTAATGATACCCATCTAACTCCTGCTGGCAAATTCTCCACATGAGTATGGTCCAAATCCTGTTTAGGATAAGGGTCATCCTCTTTCTCTTTTAGTTCATGTTCTTCTTTTGGTACAGCCTCTTCACCATGCCTTGCTGCAAAAGTTTGGGTCCCAACTGGTATGTTTCCTCTAAGTAGTGTTGAGATAATTACAATACAAAATGTAGTAATTGCTATGCCTACTAGCACATCTCCAATCATAAACAAAACAGCTGCAGTTGTATTCCAAGTCATAGATGGGGTCCCGGGTAAAAAGGTCAGAGGCATTAAATTGTACCAGCCAGCGCCAAAACCGGATATAGGTGATACAAATATCATTGCCACTGCAGCTTCCATTATCCAAAACGATGCCTTTGCCCATCTCATCCCACATAAGGGTTTTCTACCCCACTTACTTGTTGCATAATAAGCAAACCACATCGTATTCATAGATACAACGCCAAAGAACATAACTTGGCCATGCGATGTAAGAAGGGAATAAAATAATACATTTCGTTGAGTTGAGTCAACAGCACCTATAAAAGGTGCAATAACTGAATTTGTCTGAATAAAACGCATTCCAAGTGCACATATACCGGCTATTACAAAATTGACTAACATAGCTCCAATGAACATGAGTGTTAGCTTCTTGAGGCTAGGCGAAATATCATATTGAGGCAGTTGCGGAGGTTCTCTAGGATATCTATTCTCTTCTTCTCCTTCTCCTACTCCCTTATTCCCCCCTAACACAGCTTCACGCTATCTGAATATATATATAAAATATATGTTGCTGCATTTGGGAATTATGTTAATATTAGCTGTATTAGGACAGGATAAGAAAAGTCAATACATACATCTAAATAAAATACATGGCTAGCTCTAGCAAAAGATAAGGTGAAAGCAAGAAACTATGACAAGGTATGCTAATTATTATTACTATGCTGCAGCTGCTGCTACAGCAATAGCTGGAATTTTGCATATCATATTATCTTCAAATATACTTGCAAGAAGTCCGTCAACAGGAATATTCTTTCTTGTTGGAGGAATCGCACAGCTATTCTGGACAATACCAATGGTAAAGAGATGGGGAAGAATTTGGTATTACATAGGAATTACTGGTACAATAGTGTTGATACTAATGTACTTTATTACAAGAGCTCCAAACCCAATTACAGCTAGGGCTTCGCCAATTAATTCTATGGGTATAGCAATAGAAATCTTTCAGTTCATATACATAGGAATAACTATATACATAGTAGCAAGACAAGGAAGAATAGAACGAAAGCAAAAAGAACAGCTAAGGTAAACATAAATGGAAGCTGGTACTAACTGCAATTTACTAAGCATTTCACGTACGATGTATGTGTCTCGGTTAATTTGTAGTTTGATCAATATGTTAGTGATTATTTTATGTTAAAGTTATTCTTATCGTCATGTGAATTGTTTATTTTCTGTGAACCCTCTCCCCGTAATAGACTCTAGGGTTTATCTACCAAATTTGTTAAACTAGCATAGAATCAAGTATGCATGAATATATTACATGCTATATCAAACCTTCATATAGTCAATGTACTGACTGTAACAAAAGGACTACGCATATTTGTATTCAATGCCATTATTGTTATTCATGTCATTATAAAATCGAGGATGAGGAAAAGCAAAGAGAAGATGTAAAGAAAGCGATAACTGGCAAACCTTATTATCATCGTGGTTTTGATAGACATACTCTAGTGCAAAAATATCCAGTAAGATTCTTTAGCTATAAGACAAAAAACGACAAAAACCAGTAAATAATCAAGTAGCTCACGTACTAACAATATTTCAAACTCCCGATCAGATAATATCTTCAAGTCCGTTATATGCCATATGCCGCAGGAGAATAATAACTGTATTTTTGCAGAGATCATTCCCAGTACCTGGACTAAATGTTAAATTGTGCCGGATATGAATTGACGCATCGACACGCTGGAATTATGGCGAGAGTTGAAGCCATAACAACACAGATCTCATCATCTCAACAGACTTCCGCAGGAACAGCACTATAAATCAAAAACTAGTGAGACCACTATTAACAACCACGTGGATTAATAAAGATTCAACGCCACATACAGCAACGGCTCTCGATAATTCATTCGACACGGAAAAATAAACGTTGGTTCAAGCGGATCTGCTATTAGAAAAGGTACCAGTGCAAGCACCATCCAATATCATTGTTCCATCCATGGATGACTGGTACTCTGAGCCGCTAGTTGTAAAGATAATACTCCATTCAGAAGGCGTGATAGACCATTACATGTCCATGAGTATAATATGTAGGATCAATCCCTTGTGTTGCTTTATAATAGCTCTTAGCAGGATTCATAGATACACTGATTGATATTATCTTTAACAAGAATCAGTAATTCTTTTAAATTCTGCTTTTGTTTTTATAGGCTTTACTCAGGGGGAGGGCCTGTCTTGCCACCTTCTAACATTCTGTCATATGAGTTTTGGATATAGTACCTTTCATAGAAAGACATGTGATTTTCTTCTAAATTCATCAGATATTCGTGGACTCTTTCGGCAGCTTCTCTTCCAGAACTCATTGCCTTTACTACTAGGGTTTCTCCGGTTGTCACGTCTCCTGCAGCAAATACTCCATTCATAGATGTTTTATACTGATCATTAATTGCTATTGAGTTTTTCTTACCAGTCTTTATGCCCATCTTATTCTGAAGGAAAGAATTTGGTCCTCTTCCAACAGCAAGCAGAACGCTTGAGCATTCTAAATTGAATTCCTTGTCGGGGATCGATTCTGGAGTCTTTCTTCCACTCTGATCGGGCGCACCAAGCCGCATGGCGTTCATTATTGTTGCCTTAACGTGCCCTTCAGAATCTGCTTCATATGACTTGGGCTCTGCTAAGAATATGAACTTTACGCCCTCTTCCTTTGCTTCTTCCAACATTATAGGGTCGGCAGGCATATCGTTTTCGGTTCTTCTATATACAATAGTCACGTTTCCCTTTGTTAACCTCAGAGCAGTTCTAGCGCAGTCTAATGCTGTATCTCCGCCTCCAATTACAATGACTTGCTTCCCAAGTTCGTACGTATTCGATCTATTTTTTTCATTCTTTAGATAATTGTCTA
Source organism: Nitrososphaeraceae archaeon (assembly GCA_035252175.1). Lineage (GTDB taxonomy): Archaea > Thermoproteota > Nitrososphaeria > Nitrososphaerales > Nitrososphaeraceae > JAFAQB01. Next base: position 10,322 of record DATFDI010000133.1, on the reverse strand, counting down.
CACCGTTAACATATACGGATTCTAGAAATTGATATCCGTCATAAATTCCTCTAAGATCAATACCAGGAGTATCTAGTTTGACGGTATCTTTTGAACCTGCGGCTATGAGTATTGCATCGCTACCGCTATCTGTAAGTTGAGAAAGCGTAATATCCTTGCCAACTTTTGTACCTGTCTTTATTTCAATACCCATTCCTTTTATCTTATCTATTTCATAGAGCAATACATCCTTTGGAAGGTGATAATCTGGAATGCCATACCAAGCAGTACCGCCTGGTGTCGATAATTCCTCGTATATAACTACATCATGCCCATATCTTTTGAGAAGCTCTGCAGCAGCTAGACCAGCTGGTCCGGCGCCTATAACGGCTACTTTTTTTCCTGTATTAGGTGAAATTGAAATCGGAGCATCTGGTCGTTGCTGATCTTTTTGTTCTAATTGTGAATATGGTCGTTGTTGTTCATGTTGTCTACGCTCCCAATCTGCTACATACCTTTGAATCAGCCCGATCCCAATAGGCTGACCGCTCCAACGCAAGACGCAAGCATCCTCGCATAGGCCTTGTAATTGTGGGCAGCATCTGCCGGTTACACCAACAAGTGGATTTGTCTCCCTGATTCGTTCATACGCCTTTTTAAAATCACCCCTTGCGACAGCTTCATTCATTCCTCTAACATCCAATAGAACAGGACAAGCATCGATACACACGGGGGTTCCACATAACAGACAACGATCTGCCTCTCTCATAACTTCTTCTTCTGTGTATGGCTGCTGCACTTCTGAGAAGTTCTTTTTTCTTTCTTCAGGATCTGCCTTGCGAAAAGGAAAAGTGCCAACACGGTTAGGATCGATATTCATCTAGGGAGTATTATAACTACACATTACTTATATTATTTCTTTTAATATATCAAAATGACATAGAAGGGATAAATCATTTACAGCATCCATTATTATTATCATCATCATGCAGTAGAATATATAAGATATGAACTCGCGGCTATTAGCAATCCAATATCTTCTAATTCTTTCTCCACCTTGACGTGATGACCATCTATTCCTAAACCTGATGCTTCTCCTACTGGCACCCCTCTATATCTCCTTAACTTGTGCTTTATATGACGATCTAGATCTGTCAAATCCGAATATGGAAAATTGTCTAGTCTAGATATATACCTGCTGCCACTAAGGTATTCATTCCAATGTTTTCCTTCAGGATGATTTGTAAGCATGTAGAACCTGTCCCTGTACTTGAAAAGATGTTCTCTCACAGTTAGGATCTCTTTATTGACAATGTCGCTATTTTTATCTTCATCCAGTACAGAGATTGAAAAAGGACGGAATTCGCCATGAACCTTCTTAGTAAGAGTCCATTCATGACCATCTTTCTTTCTAACAAGTTTGAAGCTCTTCTGGTCCTCTCCTTTCTTTATCTCGGCTATTTCTTCACCATCTACTTTGTCACCTGCAAGTATCCTGGCTTCCCATGGTCTTGGACCTATAACGACATACTCGGAACTCAATAGTGTATACAAAATTAACGATAAAAAATTTATGTCTTGCGCTAACAAGATTTATCATCCCAATATTTGCTAAATATTCTCATCATCATAATTATCCGTACTATTGAGACAACGAGAATACATAGTAATAGATACGTTTTGTTTATCGCAAATTCCTGCTGTCTAACTCGTACCACATTTCATTGGTTGGTGTGATCAAGTTCAATTCAAAAAATTGATACAGTATAGTTTGCTGGTTTTGTTATACGGAGAAGTAGTATTTGGATAAAATGGGATGAGAGATAGAATTGCTGGATGCGTGAACCTCTCATTGTGGCCTATCCGGATAGTCGTAGGAGGACCGTTAACTTTTGAGGCGCAGTATCATAAGCGACTAAAAGTTGTTTAACAATGGATATATCGGAGGAATAATTAGTATTGTTGAATGAGAAGATATGACCAGCTAATTGCTATCAATATGCCAATCAGCTTGTTATTATCTTACATGCGACAGAATTCTACTCTGCATTTGCGACTTTGAAATAACCCCTACAAAGCCATCTATATTCCTACCATTCTTAAAGATAGCTATAGTAGGTATACTTTGTATTCCAAACGTGTTCGCGGTAATGGGATTATCATCTATATTTAATTTTCCAAAAACCACCTTTCCGGAAAGTTCCGTCGCAAGCTGTTCTATTACTGGGGACACCATTTTACAAGGTCCGCACCAGGCGGCCCAGAAATCTACTACCAGAATGGGATATTTGTTTACGGCATTCATGAAGTTGGCGTCATTCAGTGTAATTGGAGTCGCAACTGCTGCTCTGTTCATATCTTCTGGACGACTGTTAGTAATAATATTACGCTTAACTAAATCGATCATTTTTCTTTCCATGATATTCCGGAATTCATCATCCCAATTCTGCATGATTAGCTATAATCATTGATAATATTAGCCGGATTAATAATATTACGCCTTTGCGTTGCTCATGAATAAGGTAACTAAATCTTTACTCACGTCTATATAGAAAAGAAGATAAAGACAAGGAACTTCAATTTATTGGCTTCTGCATACAATGATCCTTCCTCAAGCATAAATCGTATGAAAGATTTTTATATAATAAAGTAATAAGTGTTTGTGGAATGCAAAAGCAGCAAGAATGGTATTGGAATGATCAAGAATATGAAAACCAAGATGTAGAAGTTCCGATTGTTTTGAGAATGTCGCGGAATTTTAATACTGCTGCAGTGGTCATCTCAGAGAAGCTCGGATTCAAATCACTGGATGAATATGTCAGTGATATGGTTAGAGCAAATGTGCGGGCGGAGTTAGAAGGTACTGGTAACTTTGAAAGGGAGCACATAGAAGAGATAGAGAAACAAATCGCTTTAATAGATAGAAACAGATAGACAGAATAGCTCCAGGCTACACCAATGATTCAGAAAGAGCATCAGCGATTCTTGGTATAGGCAGATGGTCATATGATCTGCAGGCTAACCAATATGAAATCCACTTTCTAACCCTTAATTATTTCGTGTTTTCGAGCAGTTGCAATACAAAGCCACATAGTCTTTAACGCCACCTCGTCTTTTTGTCATAATGGCTCCGCCTTGGTTTTTCATTTCCAGTTTGAAAGTCGGTACGATGGCTTGCAGGGCTTATTACACATAGAAATATCATTATCATCAAGAATTTGGCTTCTTTATAGTTGTTGATATATTGTCTTTGAGATCTCATCAAAAAATCCGTCTTTATATTATCTTCTCTGGAGAACAGGAACAATGAACTAAATCAATTGAAGAGCAAAAATCTTAACAAACGAGGTCTACTACTACTTGCTTGAAAGTCACCACATCCGATCTCATCTATAAACTCACAAAGACTACTATCTGCCTTTTATTCTACCATAAATCCAAAATCCTGCACCTACAACAATGGCCAAAATTATCAGACCGATGAAGATACCAATACCAATTTTTACTAATAAGACTATAATTGCAATTATTATTATCAGAACAATTATCCCAACAATAAGTGATCCAAGTGTTCCCAGTAATCCCAATATGTCTATCCCTTCTCGTATGCTCTTGAACTATATGGCATTAAGCCATTTAGTTACATTCTTCTAAATAGCTATACTAGAAGGTATAAACCATTTATCTATACGATAATTACTGGACATTATCTTGTTCTTCAGCATAATACTTTTGAAGAACCGTCGCTATTGTATTTGATGATTCCGCTTTTTCATTTCTGATGTCATGCAATTCTAGTTCAAGCTTTTCGTTCTAGAGTAGGTAACATCTTCTAAAGCTCCAAGAATCGGTCTGGGCTAAGAATTGAAATTGATAAGGATCCGCGAACTAATTATTTTCTTCTGCCAGCCTTTCGATATTCATTTTCTAAAATCCAGGTCTGCATTACGTTTGTATTCCTAATCCGTCTGTGAGCCATAAGAGCTTTCATCTAGCCACTTTGTTTCAGATTTAATAATTGTTAGATACCTCGCTTTTCTCATTGATAACTCGTCATAATAAATCCACTGAACTAGTTTAAATTCGTAATTTAACCTAGCATATAATATATTGAGATCGTTGCCGTTTTGATGATCCCCCGAAGATGGCCTAATCGGATGGGAAGCCAGGTACTACACTTGAGAACATGGCTAGTATTCAAATGTCTGATGCTGATCTAAAGTAAAAGAGCACTCCACAACGGAGTAGCAGGATAAGTTACCATTAATATATGAGTCAACTTTATTTAATTCATAATTTAAAAAATTTGTCTAATCATATTATATTGTAACTAAATCCGGATGTTATACCAAAGAAGGTCAAAATTTGATGGAAACTTCTAAGCATAGGCCGTTAGGTGTAACAATAATAGCAGTCCTCAACCTAATTGCCGGTATAATAGCAATAGCAGTGGGTATCCCGGCTTTGATAGTTCTAGTCGGTATCGTTTTCATAGCAGTCGGTATAGCAAGTCTTGTTATGGCTTATGGTCTGTGGAAGGGCAGAAGCTGGGCCTGGACTATAACTTTAATATTGTCAGGAATAGGAATCATTATCGGTATTGCTCATCTGGCTGCTAGACAAACTGGAGCAATAGTGGATATCATCATTTATGCAGTAATCATATATTACTTGTACAGGCCAAATGTCAAATCATTCTTTGGCAAATGAACCTTCCAGGTAATCTTGCCTATTCTTTTAGCTGCTGTTGCATTCGAAGTAACTTCCATATTTTTTTGCCCATTTTAATTATACTACTTATACCCTGCTATGTTCGACTTGCCAACAATTTACTGCTACATTTTTTTAATCATAACATCAGATATTGTTGCCTTAGATTGATCGATCATTATCAAGATAGGACAAAGAAACGGTAAGAAATGATGGTTAGATGATGATCGTATTTGGTGAATAAGCTATCATCTGCTAAAGAATAATAATATGTGCTGAACTAATCATAATTCATTGCCTTGAAAATAAAGTGGCATTTTTACAACAAAATTATCGTCCTCAAAAAACCCAGTTTTGAGTTCGGCAAAAATTGCATGATATCAGATGGTGATAGACGGTTACGCAAGGTAATTCCTGATTATGGATTGATAACAATATAGTGAAAATGGTAACTTAATGATAACCTCCTGGTAATATAAGATAAGAAATAGTAACAATGGACTTGGTTTTATTTTGCACTCATTTTTCAAGCAGAAAGGAGAGGGAACAACTTGTTTTGGGAGCTTAATTTAAACAGAACAAAACATACAAAGAAATATGTAAAATAGCAAGAATATGTCTTAGGGACATAAAGCCAATCATAGACAAAGCAATTAGTGAAAAAATAAGGCAGGAACGCAAATCTAATTTATATTACGTCATGACAAGCACCTTGTGGAATATTGAATTTAAGATGTCCAAGGATATTATAGAGGTAACTGAGTAGGTGCTCTACGGATAGTATTGATAAAGTATAAACAAGCCATAGGAATACTGGGTATGATTTTTGCAGCATTAGGAGGTCTTGCATGGTTCATACAACAGAATATTATAGCAATAATTCTCTGGGGAGCTGCAGGATTGATAGTAATAAAATTAAATAAGGATAATAGAAATGTCAGAACACGCAAAAATAAATGACAACGGCATATTGAAATGAGCTACAAAAGAATCATACACAAATACGATTTCAAAAAGACAAATCACAGCAAAAAATCTTAGAATTGAATACAAAAGTAGTTATAATATACTGTAAAAGACACAGCTGTAAATTCAAGATGTGTAGATCGGATTGCACTGCATGCATAATACTTGCTAATTATGGTGGATTTATTCTATTGTTATGCTAAAAGAGAGACTAGAAGTCATCCTTTAGTTCCATGTCATCTTTGTCTTCTACTGAAAAATGTTCCAGAACTTCTGGGGAAATGTTGGCAGCTTCCATAAAGCTAAGATGAGAATCAGTTTTTTCACGACGAAACCAGACTATATTGCCATCAAGGTCTATTTCTAAGCTTTTTGATTTTACTAAGTATCTGAGTATAGTATTTATCTTAATTAGGTTCAACCTTGGACCAAGTATATCTTGTAAATCTCTGACCTTTGGATATCCGTTGTATCGTTCTAGACTGGTTAGAAAAAAGTTTAATTCGTCTTCCGTAATCTCATTAGCAGCTCTTACTTTTCTTTTAGAAAATTTCCTACGTTTAATGTAATCCACAAAGATATCATGGCTTTAAATGCTTATCTAATACTGACTTGCTTCATCTATTCTCTTTTATATCAAGCATAACTGGCCTTCACTTCTATTCATGCAGAATATCATTTATTTCCAAGTTTCCTATACACGGTGAGTGTATAGCCGATTGGTAGTTGTCTCTCATTATATCAATCGAGAATTTTAAATTTGAATATTACCGCTCGTTGTAATATATCAAACGAAATCATTATCAGCAGTTTCAAGTGACAGGTGAGGGAGCACGATCTGTCGATCTGAAATAGGACTAGATCAGTATATCTACATATGCTAGGTACATATTTTTCGACTCGTTTTCAATGGATCTTCCATAGGTTATAATTCAAAATTTCTCTCATAATTCGATAGCAAAGGGATCAAAGCTGCGTTAAATGCTCCATTAGAATAGCTAATATTACTTTGTTGCTTATGAATATCTATGACGAATCAGGTAACAGTTCTTTTGATGACACTCTTTATAATAACATTTCTTCCAACATTATCCTTTGCACAAGGCCAACAACAAGGTACCTTGCAACATGAATATCAAATTGTTAAGACAAAAAACAGTGAGAGATTCGTCCTACCATTTACAGCAGCAAATACTGATCGAAAAAATCCGGTAGTATATGCATACGATAAACCTAAAATTACTAATTGGATCCTGACAATACAGAATAATCTGTCGTATGCTGTTAGGCAAGATGCAAAGGCTATTGTATTATTAAAGGAACCGCCTCCCAGTGAAAAATTCATCGAAATAGCGATGTTCAGTGATGTCTCAAAAAAGTTCTGGGCTGCTATAAACACACATGATGCAGGATATATTAGGGTTTATGAGCGAAATACTGATGGCTGGTCCAGGGAGCAGCCTATAATTATAGCTCACGCAAACAATCAGGGCCTATCCATTACTAATGGTAAAAGGATTATCGTTGACAGATTATCGGTTAATGGCTTCAACCTCGGATCGATTGCAGTTTATGGTAAGGATGATCCACAGGCACCAATTAATACATACGCAGGAAATATATCATTTGATGTGGCCTTTGGCGAGCTTACAACCTCGCCAATTTATTATTTGCCTCTTGGTATGTTATTGGGAGTAGGGGGAACTGTTGTTGCATTTTTGGTAGTTAAGAAGAGAGACAAGTCATAGAATCGGAATTAATTAGCACTTTGATAAAATTTACACATATACTTTAGATCACATAGTTTGCATTTTGGCTTTATTGGCGTACAAATATTTTGGCCGTACATAACAAACGTCTGGTTTATTTTAAGCCAGTATTTTCTATCTATGGCACAGCTAAGGTCGAATTCGGTCTGTTCAGGAGTTTTTGTATCTACAAGCCCGAGCCTATTGGAGATCCTATGTACATGGACATCAACTGGGATCGCCGCTCTATTAAAGCCGTATACTAATACACAATTAGCAGTTTTTCTACCAACTCCTGGTAACTGTAAAAGGTGTTCAATATCATGAGGAACATTTCCGTTGAATTTTTCAATTATTAACTTCGAGACCTCTTTGATTGCTATAGCTTTTACATTGTAAAAGCCTACACTGCGAATTGTAGCTTTAATTTCAGCTATATTTGCATTTGCCAGTTCCTTGGCATTTTTATATTTGTGAAACAAGCTGGAGACGGCTTTTGTTGTCCTTTCGTCCCTGGTACGTGCGGATAGAATGGTTCCAATAAGTATTTTGAAAGGATTGCCTTGTTCTTCTAACTGCAACCTTTTCAGAGCAGTAACTCTTGGCAAGTGGTGTTCACGACTAACTGCTTCTTCCATCTTTCTAATTATGACGTCTATCCTGTCCATTGCCAGCAATGATACAATCATAAACGAGTATATACTTATTTTGTCTAATCGACAGATTAGATAATATTGGTGGTAATATTAAATAATAATAAAATAGCTTAGTCTCCGTTAGCAATAGAGGTAATTTTTGGAAATAAACATCTTAGCACATTGGGAGTTATTTTTAGAAAAAATGGGTTCCAATTATTGACAACAGAATATTATAATGTAGTATTCTATTCACTTAGTTGCTAAATATTCGTGAGTGGAAGATTATATGTTATCTATTATAGCATATTATATGTAAGAAAATAAGGAGTGTACAATACCTTACCTTTCTTTGAGTCGTCCACGGCCAGTCTTTCTTGGAGAAATATTTCCGACCTTTCGTCCGGGTGGAGTAGTCCTGCTGACTGATGACTGACGACCAATATGCTGATGTCGTCCACCCCCGTGGGGATGAAAGACCGCAGCCTGTGCAATGCCTCTGACTATTGGATACAATCTTCCATGTGCCTGCATATATTTTGCTTTATTGCCTGCTTTTAGAAAAGGCTTTTCTTTCTTACCCGCACCGGCAATTATTCCGATCATGGCCCTACATTTTGGATTGATCGTTAGAAACTTCCCAGAAGGGAATTTTATTGTCACACCTTCAGTGCTATGAGCGAAAATAATGGCCGAAGACCCAGCAGATTTAATTAACTTGCCACCATCGCCAAAGTTCTTCTCGATATTGCAAATCGGAGTTCCGTCTGGAATAGATTCCAATGATAATATATTTCTAGCAGTCGCTGTAGCGCCAACTCCCGCCTCTACTTTACTCCCAACGCTGGTACCATCGACAGCTGGAACATATGATAATGATCCATCGTCGAAGTGGATCTTTGCCAATGGAGCATCCCTTCCTCTTTCATGTATGATATCGATGACATTCCCAAAATGATGTTCATCTAATTTGAAATTTGGATATTTAGCAGGAGCGATCTTCCCAACTGTGATCGCACGAAATTGCTTGCCTCCCTTACCTCTTCGACGTACTAATGTCCGCTTACCCAATTTTGCTATCGGTAATTCAAACAATAGGTGATTTAAGTTTATGGTAGAATCGATTATGAGATCACTTGGTTGTTACGATGTAGGGAATTGTTACAGATAAGCCATAAACTGTAAGATCAAACCATTGATAGCAGGACATGTAAATACTGAACTGAAAACGATGATTTTGTATGTCAAACCTTGTATATATGGACGGTCAAATAACCAATCTTATGCATGTCTTCGTGATATTGAGAATGGGTACAAAGGTTTAACACAGACTGCTCTAAAATTTTCATTGGTTTTTGGTCGTATAGCCGATTTTCTCTATTGACTTGTCATAACGTGCCCAATTCTATTTATCTGAGTTTGTATCCTCGGGAACTATCACTTTTTTTCTAAACCTGAGCTGTCTGTTAGCTGCGTCTATATTATCTTCCCTTATTTCATCTATCTTCTCATAACTTTCATCTTGTTCAGAGACTTGATTCAAGTAACCATCTATTCACCATTTTCAATATTAAGGGTTAACCGTTGGAGAGTCTCTGTAATTCTATAGTTCGCTGTTCTTTATTTTTTTCATTTTGCTTATCGACTAATAACGCTAGAAATTATGCAACATGACATCTGGATAAATTTTTTTGTAGAGATCAAAAGAAGTTTCATGTTTCCATATTATTCTAATACATCCATTGATCATACATTGGTCAAAATGATATCCACTATGGTGTGGCAAGCTTTACGATACTAAGCTTAATAATTTCATGCTTACGTGTACACTTAAATCATAACGATAAGTATGGGCGAAAGGTAATAAAGGTATAAAGATAAGTAAGTCCTAGGTGTCATTGTGAGCCAGAACACTCTGTCTTTAAAGGTACTTGAAGCTTACACTAGGGATGTTGGACGAGGAGTTGCTCGAATTGACTACGATTCCATGGATTCTTTAAGTGCTTCAACAGGCGATGTTATTGAGATTAGGGGCAAACGTAGAACTGTTGCCAAGTGCTTACCACTTTATCCTTCTGACGAGGGCAAGGGAATAATCAGAGTAGATGGCCTTGTAAGGAATAACGCAGGGGTAGCTATAGGCGATACTGTTGTTGTAAGAAAAATCAAAGCAGTTCCAGCTGAGAAAGTTATAGTTGCTCCTTTGGAGGCAATACCTCCTATTGATGAACGATATTTAGCTGATGCTCTTGAAAGCGTTCCTCTTATTAAGGGAGACAATGTG